>SMWZ01000007.1 GCA_004356455.1 Deltaproteobacteria bacterium | reverse complement strand
CGCGGCCGGCGGCGCTGCGGGCGGTGGTCAGAGCGTCCGCGCCCGCGGCGAGGAAGTTACACATCTCCGTGGGCAGATCGGGAGCGACCGCTTTCAGGTCGATCACCGCCTCGCCTTTGACAACGCCGAGCCGGGTTTCTCCGGCGTGGGTGAAGGTCGCGAGCTTCATAGGGGACACGAGCCTAACACCCGGCGTATGCGTGGGCGGGGCTCGGCCTGCGGCCCGCCAGGGGCGCACCGAGGCTCCGGCCTAGCGCTTCTGTGCGAGGTAGCGCGTGGTCTCGGCTGCGACCACGCCGGAGAAACCCGGCTCGGCGTTGTCGAAGGCGAGGCGGTGATCGACCTGAAAGCGGTCGCTCCCGATCTGCCCACGGAGATGTGTGACTTCCTCGCCGCGGGCGCGGACGCTCTGACCACCGCCCGCAGCGCCGCCGGCCGCGCCAGAGACCGCCTCCCACTCGACCAGGTCCAGCTCGAGTCGCCCATTCTGAGGCCGCCCAAGATCCTGGCGGTGGGCCTCAACTACGCGGACCACGTGGCCGAGACCGGGCGCGACGCTCCGAAGTACCCGATGATCTTCAACAAGCAGTCGACCTCGGCGCACCCGCCCTACGCTCCCTTTCATCTGCCGCGAGCGTCGAGTGCGCTCGACTACGAGGGCGAGCTGGCGGTCGTGATCGGGAAGGCCTGCCGTCACGTGCCGGCCGAGCGCGCGTCGGGGGTGATCGCCGGCTACACCATCTGCAACGACGTCTCCGTACGCGATTGGCAGATCCGCGTTCCCACCTTCACCATGGGAAAGTCCTTCGACACCCACTGCCCGCTGGGGCCGTGGATCGTGACGAGCGACGAGATCGGTGATCCTCACTCGCTCGAGCTCAAGACCTGGGTCAACGGAGAGCTGCGCCAGTCCTCGAACACGAAGCAGCTGATCTTCAACTGCTTCCAGCTGGTGGAGCATCTCTCGACGGCCTTCACGCTGGAGCCGGGTGACGTAATTTCGACGGGCACGCCCGCAGGCGTGGGCGTCGCCATGAAGCCACCGCAGTTACTCAAGCTGGGCGACGTGGTCAAGATCGCCATCGATGGGATCGGCGAGATCGAGAACGCCGTGATCGAGGAGCCGGCGAGCACCGTCCGCTTCTAGCGTGTCGTGTGGCGAGTTCGATGCAGCCCCTTGACTCGGGGCCTACTTTCGTTCTATTTTCGCCCTGCGATGGATTCTCCTCTCGGTCCAGGGCGCGGCATCCGCGCGCGCGGGGCGGTCACGAACCCGCCGAACCGTTTCGAGCGGATCTCGATTCACGCAGATCCCGAGTTCGTGGAGTGGCAGCTGCAGGCCGAGCCGGACGCCCCCGAGCTCGCCGGCCCACGCACGGAGTTCTTCCTGGATCCGTCGCGACAGGTGCTCTCCTTCAACTCCAGTCCGGACCTCCCCTTCGCGGCCAGCCTCAATCCCTACCGCGGCTGCGAGCACGGTTGCAGCTACTGCTACGCCCGCCCCACGCACGAGTACCTCGGCTTCTCGGCGGGGCTCGACTTCGAGACCAAGGTGCTCGTGAAGCGGGATGCACCCGCACTGCTGCGCCGAGCGTTGGCCGCGCGCAGCTGGAAGCCACAGGTGGTGGCGATCGGAGGGGTGACGGATCCCTACCAGCCGGTGGAGCGTCAGCTCGGAATCACGCGCCGCTGTCTCGAGGTGTTCGCGGAGTTTCGCAACCCGGCCGCGATCGTGACCAAGAGCGGCGGGGTCACGCGCGACCTGGATCTGTTGCAAGAGCTCGCGCGTTACGATGCCGCGGCCGTGTACGTGTCCATCACCACACTCGACCGCGAGCTTCATCGCGTGATGGAGCCGCGCGCAGCGGCGCCCGAGCGGCGCCTGGCCACGGTCGAGGCGCTGGCGCGTGCTGGGATTCCCGTGGGCGTGCTGCTGGCGCCGGTCATTCCAGGCTTGACCGACCACGAGATCCCGGCGATCGTGGCCGCCTCGGCGGCGGCCGGGGCGCGCTTCGTGACACATATCATGCTGCGCCTGCCCCATGGGTTACGGGAGCTCTTCGAGGACTGGCTCGAACGTCACTTCCCCGAGCGGAAAGCGAAGGTCCTGAACCGCATCCGGGCCGTGCGCGGCGGAAGACTGAACGACGCCCGCTTTCACTCGCGCCAGCGCGGAAGCGGACCCTTCGCAGATCAGGTCGAGGCCATGCTGCGCCTGGCGTGCCATCGTGCCGGCCTGTCGGACTCCTGCCCTAGCCTCTCGACAAACGCCTTCCGGCGCCCGCCCGACCTAGAGTCCACGCCTCAGCTCTCACTCTTCGGTCGCGCCTGAACCCGAGGCTACACGGACTCCGCGCCCGGCTGGGTCTCGGGCGTCGCGTGGAAGCTCTCCGAGTCCTCGATCACCCGATACCACTCCCAGCGCATGCCATCGGGCTCGCGGGCCCAGACCTTATTCTGCTTGGCGTAGCAGCAGGTGGTCTCATCCTCAACCAGGTGCTCCAGACCCGAGGCCTTCAGACGCTCGCTGGCAGCGCTCACGTCTTCGTCATCGAAGACCTCCACACCCAGGTGGTTGAGACGCTCCGGAGCGTCGGGCAGATGGAACAGGACCAGCTTCAGCGGGGGCTGGTCGACCACGAAGTTGGCGTAGCCGGGCATGCGTTTGTGAACCGGCACACCGAACATCTTGGAGTAGAAATCGATCGCGGCATCGAGATCACGAACGTTGAGGGCAAGTTGAATACGCATGGGGGTGTCCTCCGTGGGTCAGCGCCGGCGAGCGCGGCGCGCACTCGACGGCCCGCGCTTGCCCACGCCCTGGCAGCAGTTCTCGGTCAGGAAACGCAATAGCTCATCCATGGTGCGATATTCGGGTGTGTAGATGAGAGAGCGCCCCTCGCGCGCACAGCTCACCACGCCGGCGTTTTTGAGCTCCTTGAGATGGAACGAGAGGGTCGCGGAAGCCACGCCCAGGGCTTCCGCGATGGCACCCGGCGCCATCCCCTCCCCGCCCGCGCGCACCAGCAGGCGGAAGATGTCGAGGCGCGTCTCCTGGGCCAGGGCCGCGAGCGCTGCAATGGCGTTCTGTTTTTCCATATTTCCAATTATATAGAAATATCGAGTGGTGTCAAGCCTGCCGCGTAGGCCCTCGGCGTCAGCCGGCGATCACTCGACAATCGCGATGGCGTGCTCCGATACCTTGCGGAAGCCGAACTCGCCGGGCCGCGTGAACATCGCCGGATCGTGGCCCGGGATCAGAGTTCCGCCGCGGAGCAGCCGTCGGATCTTCTTGAACGACTCCACGGCCAGCGAGGCATCCAACGCCAGACCGAGGGGAATGTCCTCTTCGATATTGCGGTAGGTGTAGACGGCGTCGGACGTGTAGCAGACACGGCCCTTCACCGTGGCCACGCACACCGTCATCGTGCCGATCGTATGGCCCGGTGTGAGGTAGACGTCCACGCCGGGGAGAATCCCCTCGTGGTCTCCTTCGACCAGGATCACACGATCCTCCCAGTTCAGCTTCACCAGCTCGAGCACATCCGTCTTCTCGACGGCGATGCGCGCCACGCTGTTATGCGGCATCGCGCCCGCGGCGTACTCGAGCTCCCGCCTCTGGATGATGAACTTCGCGTTGGGGAAGCGCTCGATCCCGCCCACGTGGTCCCAGTGCAGATGGCTCAGCGTGACGTGGGTCACCTGGTCCAGCGAGACGCCGATCTCGGAGAAGAGCGCCCGGTAGTCCACGTAGCCGGCGCCCCCCCAGGGGGCCGCGACGGCCTGGTTCACATAGCCGGCATCCATCAAAAGCACATCGGATCCGCGCCTGGCGACGCACATCGCCATGGGGATGTCGATGCTCTCGTCTCGGGGCGCTCCCAGGAGCATCCCGTCCAGGGGATAGTCCTCGAGCACCGCGTACTTCAGGCAATAGACCTGCTCGAAGGGGCGCTCAGCAGCCACGGCCCACGGCGCACAGACCATCAGGACGAGGAGGGTGAACAGCCTTGCGTAGGCGTTCCGCATGCTCATCTCCTTGCGCTGGACGCGCGCATCTTCTCCCCCTGGAGAGGGACCGGTCCAGCCCGGAAGTTCGAGACACGAGCGGCCTTCCCCGCTCCATCCCTAGCCCGGAGCTGCTGCCCGCATGACTCATCCGGGATTCCGGCGGACATGCCTTCTTCATCCGGGCGGATGTATCCGAGGCGGCCGAGGTGCAGTCGTAGGTCCACCAGGCGATGAAGACGTACGCTCGCCCGGACTGCGCCTTCAACAACGCCGGCATCCCGGGAGCGCCCGGAGTTCCCACCCACGCATACCCCGAGAAAGACGGGGACCGCGTCATGAGCGTCAACCTCAAGCGGGTCTGGTTCTGCATGCAGTACGAGCTCGAGCAGATGCTCAAGCAGGGGGGCGACGCCATTGTCAACACCGCGTCGATCTGGGGCTTCGTCAGGGCCCAAGGGGCGTCGGCCCACATCGCCAGCAAACACGCGCTGGTCGGGCTGACGAGTGCAGCCGCATCCGGACGCCGCAAGCAGTGGCCGAGGCGCTGGTGTGGCTCTGCTCTGACGCGGCCTCCTGCGTGAGCGGGCACAACCCGAGCGTGGATGGTGGCTGTGCTGCGCAGTAGCTTCAGGCCGCTCCCATCAGAACTGGAAGTAGATCAACAGGTCGGTTTCGCCCGCAGCCATCGGGGCCTGGCCGAGCCGGAGTCTTCCGGGGCCGCTACGGCGCTCGGAGTCGCGAGCCGGGGGCGCGTAACCCGCCTGCTCTGCTGGGGTGTCCAATGGTCCAGGTGGATTTCGATGACTTCGTGCGCACGCATCGGGAGCGAGCGGTCCGGCTGGCCTGGCGGCTCATCGGAGGCGATCAGGCGGCTGCGGAGGACGTGGCCCAGGACGCGTTCGTGCGGGCGTACCAGGGGCTGGGACGATTCCGCGGGGATGCGCAGCTGGAGACCTGGTTCCATCGCATCCTCGTGCGCCAGGCTCATAACTACCGGCGCTGGCGCGCGCTGCGGAGGCTCTGGAGCGCGGACGAGGAGGCAGACCAGCTGGCGGACCCCCGGGGGCGCGGGCCCGGGGATCCGGCGCTTCGGCGGCGGCTTGCCCGGGCGCTGGAGCGGCTCACGCGGCCCCAGCGCGAGGTCTTCGTGTTGGTCTACATGGAGGGATTCACGCTGCGCGAGGCGGCGCAGGTGATGGGCAGAGCCGAGGGAACGTTGAAGAGTCACCTGCAGCGCTCGCTGCAGGCACTGCGCAAGGACCTGCAGGACCTGGCACCGGAGCCGGAAAAGCCCGAGGAGCCGAACCATGTCTGACAGCCGCGACCCGGACGAGCGCGTGCTCGAGCGCATGCGCGAGCTGTACCGGCCCGAGCCGATGAGCCCCTCGGGGCGGGTGGCCTTCGACGCCGCCCTGCGTGCCCGGCTCGAGTCACCCTGGACTCGAGCCCGGCGGCTGCGCCTGATCGCCCCGGCCGTGGCCGGGCTCGTGGCCGGGATCGCACTCTGGCTCGTGATGAGTCTGCCGGGGACGGCACCCACGCCGGGCTTCGGGGTCGCACACGGCACGACCTCGCCCACGGCAGAGTCTCTGACGCCGCAGGCGTGGGACTACGCCGTGCTCATCCCCTCGGAGCTAGAGGGCTGGAGCGGCGACACCGAACAGATGGACGAGCTTCCCGAGGAGTATCTCGCGCTCGCGAGTGCGATTTTCGGGGACCGCTAGACGAGACCTGCAACCCAGGAGGAGACACAGCATGATGAGCACGCGAGCAGCAGTGGCAGTGGTGGCAGCGGGCGCGTTGGCCGCGGTCCTCGGCTTCGCAAGCGTTGGCGCAGCGGGATCCGGTCCGCGCGAGCACCGCGGGAAGCATCACCGGCCGCCGGGCAAGTTCATCGAGAAGCACGCCGAGCGGCTCGGGCTGGATCCAGAAACGACCGGAGAGATCCGCGCGATGCTCGAGCAGTCCTATGCCGAGAGCGAGGAGATCCACGCGCAGCTACGCGAGGCCAGGCGCAGCCTGCACGGGCTCCTCGCCGAGACCCTTCCGGACCGGGACCAGGTGATGCAGCAGGTCGAGAAGATCGGCGAGCTCGAGATCAAGGCCGAGAAGCACAAGCTCGACACGATGCTCGAGGTGCGCGCGATGCTCAGCGAGGAGCAGCGCGCGGAGCTGGTCGAGATCCGGCGCGAGCAGCGCGAGCGGCGCTTCGCGCCCATGCACAAGGCCTGCGCCGAAGACTTCGAACGCCTCTGCCCCGACATCGAGCCCGGTCGCGAGCTCTTCCGCTGCCTGCGCCAGAGCTCCGAGGAGCTCTCCGACACCTGCCGCGAGGCCATGCACGCCAAGCACAGCAAGTACGACAAGCATGGCAGGTGCAAGCAGTGCGGCAAGGAGGGCGGCTGCGAGGAGGGATGCGAGCGCTGCGGACACCACTAAGCCGCCGAGGTCCGGCCATGTGAGCTCCGCGACGGGGGCTAGTCGACGTGCTTGAGCCCCCTTCGGAGTGCGTCCAGCATCTCCGTGTTCTGGCGTCGACTGACGGCCGCATACCTTGCCAACATGGAGCCGTGGAACGTCCCGGGGTAGGCATGCAACTCCACAGGCACGCCCGCCGACATCAGCGCCAGGGCGTAGAGCACGCCCTCATCGCGCAGCGGGTCGAATTCCATGGCGGAGATGTAGGCGGGCGGCAACCCCTTCAGCTCCTCGGCGCTGGCGCGGGCGGGAGCCGCATAGATGGGTACATCCTCCCCGCCGGGCTGGTAATCATCGCCCAGGTAATAGCGCCAGCTCAGAGCTGCGTTGGACTGCGTCCACATTGGGGTGTCGGTGAACTCACGCATGCTTGCGGTCTGTAGGCGGTCGTCCAACTCGGGCATCCCCAGATACTGAAAACACAAGCCCGGCCCCCCTCGGTCTCTGGCCATCAATGCCACGGCTGCGGATAAGCCACCACCTGCGCTTTGGCCGAACACACCGATCCGGTCGCGATCAATGCCCAGGTCGGAAGCGTGTTGGTGCATCCAGACCAAACTCGCATAGCAATCTTCCAGTCCTGCCGGATAGGGGCTTTCGGGAGCCAGGCGATAGTCGACTGACACCAGCACTATGCCCAGCTCCTCGGCGATGCCGGCGGCACCGGCATGTTCTGTATCGATATCGCCCACCACAAAACCGCCACCATGAATGTACAGGAGACCCGGGCTCACGCGGGCCTTTTGCTTCGACGAGTAAATCCGGACACCCAGATCCGGCGCGGTTTTCGAGCCGGGCACGCGCCGGTCTGCGATGTCGAGAGCGCTAACGTCGAGGTTGGCGTTGAACGGACCCAACAGTTCGCTCAGGCTGG
>SMWZ01000101.1 GCA_004356455.1 Deltaproteobacteria bacterium | reverse complement strand
CGCCACGTGCGTATAGCCCGGGTGCTTCTCGTCGATGTCCATCAGGATGTTGGAGCCGCCACCGCTGGTGCTGGGTCCTAGCAGGTTGAGCGTTACGCCACTGGCCTTGTTCCGCATGATAATGGGATGGCCCTGGTCGAAGCCCGCGTCGGCGATGAAGTCGAAGCCCAGCTCTCGGTAGAAGGCGACAGAGGCCGCTTTGTCGAAGATTCGGATGCCCACGTGGTCAACCTTCTCAATCTTCAGCATGTGGTTCTTGATCCCCCATCCAGCACGGAGCTGGCGACCAGTTCCTCGAGGTAGCGTGTATCCCACCATGACATCTGCAGCTGCTTGGCACGGCGGAAGTAGAGCTGGATGTCGTACTCGATGGTGAAGCCCACCCCGCCGTGGACCTGCTCCGCCATCGCGGTGAGCTTGCGGAAGGTGTCGCAGGCGAAGAGCTTGGCCATCGGAGCCAGACGCTCGATCGGCTTGCCCTGAGCGCGCGCCCAGGCCGCCTCGTAGACGAGAATCCGGCCGCCGTCGACCTCGGTGGCCGCGTCGGCCATGTAGTGGGCGAGGGCCTGGAACGCTCCCAGCGGCTTGTCGAACTGCTTGCGCTCCTTGGCGAACTGCACCGTCATCTCGAGCGCGCGCTCGGCACCTCCGATCGCCTGCGCGGCCAGCAGGATGATCCCGCTGTGCATGACCGCGTTCCAGGTGGCCCAGCCCGACTTCGGTCCACCGATCCGGTCCGCCATCGGCACGCGCACGTCCACAAAGTCCAGCTCGTACTGGGTGTCGGAGGCCAGACTGAACTGCTGTGTCAGCTCGATGCCGGGCAAGGACGGGTCGACCAGCAGCAGCTCGATGTCCTCGGGTGCGTCTCCGCTGCGCGCCAGGACGATCAGGCGCGAGGCCGCGCTCGCGAACGCTACGTGCTGCTTCGTGCCGTTGAGCCGGTAGTGATCCCCATCGGCCACGGCCCGCAGCTGCACGCCGTCCGGCCCGTAGCCGTGCTTCGGCTCAAGCCACGCGGGTGTCAGGATGGCCTCGCCCGACGCGATCTTCGTCAGCCACGCGTCCTTCTGCTCTTCGCTGCTGGCGAGCGCGAGCGCGCCGGCGCTCAGCACAGAGCTTACGAAGTGGGGCGACGGACTCAGGCTGCGACCGAGCTCCTCGTACACGATCGCGGCCTCGAGCGCCGACTGATCCGCTCCCCCGTACTTCTCGGGCAGCGTGAGTCCGAGCAGACCCAGCTCCCCCAGCTGCTTCCAGAACGCAGGCGGGTACCCGACGGGGTCGTCTTCCAGCTTGCGCACGACATCGAGCGATGCGTACTCGGCGCACACTCCGCGTACCATCTCGCGCAGCATCTCCTGCTCTTCAGTGAAATCGAGGTCCATTGCGAAACTCCCTATGGCTTCCAGTTCTCTCCCCGGCGCTTCCACGGGTTGTCACTCGCATTGGCCGGGATGGCCACACGCGCCGCGCACGACGTGACGAGCTTCTCGCCCACCTTGAGGCTCAGCGCGACATCCACCCAGCTGCAGCCGGTAGCGTCAGTCTCGACCTGCTCCACCACGCCACGGAAGACCATGCGGTCGCCCGCAAAGACCGAGTCCTTCATCCTGAACTTCATGCGACCCAGCCGGCCGGCCGGACCCGTCCAGTCCGTGATGTAGCGCTCGAACCACGCGGCCTGGGCCGGCGTGTTCAGGAAGATGTCCTTCACGCCGTTGCGCTGGACCGCGAAATCCTTGTCGTGGTGCATGGGTCGCCAATCACGGCTCGCCAGCGCTCCCAGAACCACGGTCGTGGCCGAAACGTCGACGGTGAAGGCAGGAACCACGTCGCCTGCCTTGACCTGGTCGATGGTGAGCATGTGCCGTTCCGCGCTCATGCCTCACTCCTCCGGTAGCCGAAGCCCGTGTAGCTCTCCCGTCCCACCAGCTCGTCGCGCTGGTTCAGGTACTCGACCTCGATCACCCAGAAGCGACCCTTGCCGAGCTTAGTGGTCTTCGGGTCGCTGACGGAGCGCAGGATCTGACGCGTGCGTAGCCGATCCCCCGGCCGCACGGGCTCAGCGAAGACGATCTCGTTATCCGTCATGATGGCTTCGGGCAGATCCAGCTTCTCCTTCAGGTCGAAGTGGACCTGAAGTGGCTGGAGGGGCTTCGTGCGTCCGGGCGCCCAGTGGTGGGGCCGGAACCAGACCGAGAGCATCGTGGGCGGTGCGATCGGACCGCCGGTGAGCTCCTGCGCGACTTGGTCGTCCCAGAAGAGCGGATTTCCGTTCTGTACCGATGAGCAGGTGGTGAAGATGTAGCCCCGCTCCACGTCGAACTCGGTCTCCTCCTCGTAACGCACCTGGCCGATCCAGGACTGCACCTCGCTCGGCAACTCAGACATGGGCTCTTACTCCTCTCACTCCACGACTCCCGCGTGCCGCAGCTCTTCGATCTGCTGTTTCGTCATCCCAACCTCGCGCAGCAGCGCGTCCGTATCGGTTTCGGCCTCGCTCCGGACCCGGTGAGCCGGCTGCTCGCGCCTTCCCCCTGCGAGCACGGGACCGACTTGGCGAAAGCCCCCGTGCTCGGGGTGCTTGGCCTCCAGGAACACCTTGCGGGCCAGGAGGTGAGGATCGTCGACGAGCTCCGGCACGGAGTAGACGGGGGCCACGCAGGTGTCGGCCGGGGCCAGCTCGGCGATCCAGTCGTCGCGATCGCGCTCGGCGAACGCCTTGCGCAGGGCCGCGCGGATTTCCTCCTGCCGTGCGTCGTCCAGCTGGTACGGGATCCACCGCTCGAGCCCCAGGGCCTTGCACAGGTTGGCGAAGAAGGCCGGCTCGATCGCGGCGAGCGAAAGCCACTTTCCGTCACGAGTGCGGTACAGGTCGTAGCACGCGTAGCGTCCCGTCAGGATGTTGCTTCCCGGTCCGGGCTCGTTGCGCGTCGCGAGATACTCGTCGATGTGAAGAGACATCAGCGACAGCACGCCGTCAGCAACCGAGACGTCGAGGTAGGCGCCTTCGCCACTGGCCCCACGTCGGAGCAACGCCGCGAGAATGGCGATCGCTGCCTGCATGCCACCTGCGGCGCTGTCGGCCACCGTCGCGCCTGGAATGGCGGGAGCGCCGTCGTCGCGCCGGCTCGAGCAATCGAGAAAACCGCCGAGCGCGAGGTAATTGAGGTCGTGCCCTGTCCAGCTGGAGTAGGGCCCGTCCTGTCCGTAGCCGCTGGTGGAGCAGTACACGACCCTCGGGTTGAGCCGCTTGAGGTCGTCGTACCCGATGCCGAGCCGCGCGGCCACGCCGGGGCGAAAGCTCTCGATCACCACGTCGGCTGCGGCGGCCAAACGCAGGAACGCCGCCTTCCCCTCCGTCGCTTTGAGATCGACCTGCACGCGCTTCATCCCGCGTCCTGCGCCGTAGCTGAAGTAGGGCGGCTGGATCTGAACCGATGCTTTGCGCGACGTCGGGCCGACCTTGATCACGCTGGCGCCGTAGTCGGCGAGGATGCGCGAGCAGCGCGAGGCGGGCCCCACGCTGGAGAGATCGAGAACCGTGAAGCCCTCTAGCAGAGGAGGAGAAGACATCGGCGTTAGAAGTTCTTGGGCAGGCCCAGCTTGCGCCGGGCGATGATGTTCTTCTGGATCTCGGAGGACCCGCCGCCGATGGTGTCCACCACGGTGTAGCGATAGGTGAGCTCCGAGCGGCCCTTCATTGGGGCTTCATGGGTGTGCACGCGGAGCTGTCCGCCGGGCCCCGCGAGGTTGAGCGCCGTATTGGCCACGCGCTGCGAGAGCTCGGTGGCGTAGAGCTTGTACATCGAGGACTCACAGGTCGGGGGCGCACCACCCTTCATGGACTTGGCCACGAACTGAAGCCCGAGCACGCGCGCCACCTCTGTCTGCGTGACGAGCTGCGCGATGCGCTGGCGTATGACCGGATCCTCGCGCAGCGGCTTTCCGTCTCGCTCCTCGTTCGCGACGTACTCACACAGCAGCTCGACCCGCTGCTCGATGGGCGAGAAGGTGAACATGGTGAAGCGCTCGAGATCGAGCGCCTCCGAGATGTAGCGGAAGCCCCGGTTCAGCTCGCCTACGCGGTACTCGTCGTTGACCCAGACGTTGTCGAAGAAGACCTGGTTGGTGATCTCGTCTCCAATCGTGGGCATGGGGTGCACGGTCAGGCCGGGATCGTCCATGCGCACCAGAAACAACGTAATGCCGTCATGCTTGGGCTTGTCCGGATCGGTGCGCGCGCCCACCCAGTACCAATCGGCGAAGTGCGCTGAGGTGGTGAAGATCTTCTGGCCGTTCAAGCGCCAGCCGTCTCCATCGCGCGTGGCCTTAAGGGCCATGGCTGCCGCGTCGGAGCCGGCCTGCGGCTCGCTGTAGCCGATCGCGAACTCGATCTCGGCGTTCAGAATCTGAGGCAGGAATTCACGCTTCAGCTTCTCGCTGCCGTTGCGGATGATGGTCTTGCCGATGATGCCGACGCCCTTGCCGATCTGCGGCGCACCCTCCCGGGCGAGACGCTCGTTGAGCAGATACTCGTAGACGCCCTCGCGCTCGCTGCCGCCGTACTCCTTGGGCCAGCTCATGCCCAGCCAGCCGCGCTCGGCCAGCTTCTTCATGAAGGCCCTACGCTCGGGTGTGTCGACGAGCTGGGCCATGTTCTCGCGCGTGCGGTCCATCACTTCGGGCGAGCGGTTCGCCTCGATGAACTTGTCCACCTCCTCGCCGAAGGCCAGCTCTGCGTCCGAGAACTCGAAGTTCATGGCTCCTCCTCCGCGGTCGATCGCGACGCTCGGATCGGAGAAATAGTATACGATACGTAGCGTATAGTAAATAGCAGAGGCCCTGCGACCGCGAATTTCCCTGCCTTTGAGGGCGCTTACGAGCTCGGCTCCCGGACAGCAGCGCTCTCGCCACCGCAGGTGATGGCGCACCTGCATGACATCGAGCTCGAGCCGATCGAGATCTCAGAGCCCGTGCCGACCCGCCACTCGCCGGGCTACGACCTGCTCCTGGGAAGCCGGCCGGCGTGCTTCAGGGAAGCCGCCGAGAAGCTCGAGGCCTGCGTACGCTCCGTCGGCCCGGAGCACGATCAGACTTTGATCCGCTACTTCCACCACCGCGTGCTGCGGCAGGAGGCGACACTCAAGCCCGCCATGCGCGAGCTCGAGCACTCCCGCGTGCAGCTCCTCGAGTAGTCTCGGAGCTACGCCTTTCGCCCGTATAGTATATTCCTGACCAACACACAGAGGAAACGCATGCGAGTCGGTGAGGTTCGTCACGAGGAGCGCGCGCAGTGGGGCAAGCCCCTCGAAGGGGTGCGTATCCTCGCCGCCGAGCAGATGCAGGCGCTCCCCTACGCCACCCAGCTCATGGCGCATCTCGGAGCCGACGTGGTCAAGGTCGAGCATCCCAAGACGGGCGAGTCGGGCCGCGGGGCGAGGCCTAGTCTGATCGACGACGATGGCCGAGAGGTGGGTGCCACCTACCTGCGTAACAACCTCTCCAAGCGCAGTATCGGGATCGATCTCAAGGCGGAGGAGGGGTGTGAGCTCTTCAAGCGCCTGGTGCCGCACTTCGATGTGGTGGCGGAGAATTTCAAGCCCGGCACGATGAAGAGACTGGGGCTGGGCTACAACGACATCCACCAGATCGAACCCCGCACCGTCTACGTCTCGATCTCGGGCTTCGGCAACCTCACGCAGAGTCCGTACGCGAGCTGGCCGGCCTATGCCCCCATTCCCGAGGCCATGGCGGGCTTCTACGAGGCGATTCGGCAGCCGGGACAGCCGCCCCCAGTACTGGTGGCGGGCGCGCTGGGCGACATCGGAAGTGCGATGTTCGCCGTGATCGGGATCCTGGCGGCGCTGCGTCATCGTGAGCGCACCGGGCTCGGCCAGCACGTCGACGTGGCCATGTACGACGCCATGGTGGCTATGGCCGATATGGTGCCCTTCATGTGGTCGATGGGCGTGCCATCCTTTCAGTCTGGGGGCGTGGGCTACGGCATCATCGCCGGCTTCAAGGCCAAGGACGGCTACTTCGTGATCGAGGTCATCCGCGAGCACCAGTTCGAGCGGCTGGCGAAGATCATCGGCCATCCCGAGTGGTGCGAGGACGAGCGCTTCGCCACACGCGAGGGCTGGACCGCACAGCTGGACTCGGTCATTCGTCCCGCGCTCGAGTCCTGGGCGAGGGACAAGACCAAGCTCGAAGCCTCACACGCGCTTAGTGCAGAGGGTGTGGCGGCAGGGCCGAGCAACGAGGCCAAGGACCTCTACGCCGACCCCCACGTGCAGGCGCACAATATGCTGATCGAGGTGCCCCGGCCCGACGGCGGCAAACCCATGCTCGTGGTGGGCAACCCGATCAAGCTCTCGCGCATGGCCGAGGGTCCGGTGAGTCGCTTTCCCCGCCTGGGTCAGCACACGACTGAGGTCTTGCGCGACACGCTGGGCCTGGCCGAGGGCGAGCTGGCCGACCTACGCAAGCGAGGCGTGATTTCCGATGGCGCGTGAGCTCTATCTGCACGAGACCGTCGACATCATCGGGGAGGGTGCCGTGCCCTACATGGAGAAGAGTGTGGTCGGCTTCGACAGCGCGCGCACGGCCGACCGCGGGCTCACGCTCTTCGGCACCTGGTACGTGCAGGGCTCGACGGGCCGCTGGCCGCAGGTGGTGAACGTGTGGGAGATGCTGGATGGCTGGGAGGGCTGGCGTCGGCTCTGCGCCAGCACGAACCTGCGCCGCGAGGCCAACGAGGAGCTCCGGGCCTGGTGGAAGATGTCGTATGAGTGGCGTAGCGGTGGTTTAGATCGGCTGCTGGGCGCCATGCCGGGCAGTCCGACACTCGCAGAGCTGGTGGCGGCGGGCACGAAGGGCACGCTCTTCGTGCACGAGCTGACCCAGGTGCGGCCGGGCGCGGGGCCCGACTACCTGGGAGCGGTGCGTGAGGAGTGGGCGCCCGTGATGGCCGAGCACCGTCATACGCTGGTCGGATTGTGGGAGGTGCTGCTGGGAGATACCGAGGTGTGCACGCTATGGGCCACGGATCTCGACGCACATGTCGAGCTGGCGCGTGCCTCGGACGCCGCACGCGGCTTCGACTCGCCGGGCGCGAAGGCCGACGCGCGCATTCCCGCCTGGCGCAAGCGAGCTCAGCAGTACTGCACGCGCTGGCGGGAGGAGATGTTGATTCCCTGTCCGGGCACGCCGTTGGGTCCGGAGGCGTGGGCGTCGTGAGCCGCCCGGCTTGGGCCGGAAGGCAGCGGCAGGCGGTGGTGGTCGGCATCCACGCGCTGCCGTTCTCGAAGAACATCGGCATGACGGAGCGGCACGGAGGTGGCCTGGCCATTCTGGGCGCGCTCCAGGACGCGGGGCTCAGCGTGGCCGATGTCGATGGCATGTACCGCTTTGTGTGGGAAGGCACGACCGAGATGGAGATGGCGCGCATTCTCGGCATCGAGAACCTGCGCATGTTCGGTGAGGTCGACTACGGCGGGGGCGCCGGCTGTCCCGCGGTGTCTCATGCCGCGCTCGCGATTGAGAACGGGCTCGCCGACGTGGTGGTGGTCTGGCGCTCGCGCAATCGCTCCTCGGGTGGACGGCCTTGGGTGAGCCAGCTCCAGGCTACGGGCCAGGACCAGTTCGAGCGACCCTACGGTCTGGTGCGCCCGGTCGATGGCATGGCCCTGCACACGCGCTACTGGATGCATAAGTATGGCTGGGGTCCGGAGGTGCTGGGCCGTGTGGCGATCACTCAGCGCGAGCTCGCGCGCAGGAACCCCGCGGCGGTCATGCAGAAGCCGATGACAATGGACGACTACCTCGGAGCGCGCATGATCGCGGACCCGTTGCGTCTCTTCGACTGCTGCCTCGAGACCGACGGCGCGCTGGCCATGGTGCTGACGAGCGCCGAGCGGACGGCGGACCTCGAAGTGACACCTGTCTACGTCACCGGTTTTGCCATGGGGAGCGGTCCCCAATGCTACGGCATGACCTTCTACTACGATGAGGTGCTCGGCGTCACGCCTGCCAAGTACGTCGCGCCCGAGCTGTGGAAGAACACCGGGCTCCAGCCCGAGGACATGGACGTAGTGCAGTTCTACGATGCATTCACGCCGCAGATTCCGGTTAGCTTCGAGGAGTATGGGTTCTGCGGCGAGGGCGAGGCGCCCGCCTATATGCTCGAAGGCAAGAACCCGCCCTACAACACCAGCGGTGGCGGTCTGTCCGAGGCCTACGTGCATGGCTTCAACCTGCTGCTCGAGGGTGTGCGCCAGGTGCGCGGCAGCTCGACCACGCAGGCGAAGGACGTCCAGCACTCGCTCGTCACCAGCGGCAACGTGGTGCCGACCGGGGCGATCGTGTTCTCGAAGGAGCCCTGGTGAGCGACCCCGGCCTCGATTTCGCCACCTCCTTTCCCGTTCCGATGCCGGATGCCGACACGCAGCCGTTCTGGGATGGGTGCGAGCGTGGTGAGCTCCTGATCCAGCGCTGCGGATACTGCAAGAAGTGGCTGTGGCAGCCGCGCCCCATCTGCTCCGGCTGCCAGACGCCGGACCCCGTCTGGACGCGCGTCTCGGGGGCTGGCTTTGTGGCATCCTGGACCGTTCTGCGCCCACCGAGTCTACCGGCGTTCGCACAGAAGCTGCCCTACGTGCTGCTATTGGTGGAGCTGGACGAGGGCGTGCGTTTGATCGGCTTTCTCGTGGACGACGCGGGCGGCTGGCTCCAGACCGACGGCGAGGCCGAGGGCATCCACATGGGAACGCGCATGTCGCTGCGCTTCTACGATCAGGCCGGAACGATCCTCCCCTCGTGGACGGTGGCGAGCTGACACGTGGGAATCAAGCTTGGCCTGATCTTCGCTGTCGGCATCACGCTGGGCGTAGTCGGAAGCCAGCTTCTCCGTGCGCAAGGACCGCTCGAGCGCAGCGAAGTTTTGAAGACAGATGTGGCCGGAATGGAGGGCCAGGAAGCGCACATGTGGGTCGCGGAGATCGCCCCTGGGGCCGCGACGGGCAGACACTCCCACCCGACAGCCAGGTTCGTCTACGTCATGGAAGGCTCTGTCATGCTGGAGGTCGATGGGAAGTCGCCGCAGATCTTCAAGGCCGGTGAGGGGTTCCAGGAAGTCCCCGATGTCGTACACAACTTCCGCAACGCGAGCGCAACCGTGCCAGCGAAAGCCCTGGGCTTCCAAATCGCCGGGAAGGGTCAGCCGCTCCAGTATTGATGAGCAAGCTTTGCAGGCTGCGTAGCAGTACGCGCACCAAGGTGCGTACGAATGCAGGCGCGAGGGCCAGACACATTGACGGTGATCCGCCCTGGTCTGCACGAACGAACGGGAAGCGTCCTTCTCGTCCCTCAGAACCCACTCGACCCAGGGCTTGAGGGGTAGCGGAACCTCGCTGCGGGAGAGCGGCTCCGCGGAGACATAGCCGGGAATCAGGAGCAGCAGGGCGGCCAGGCGGGTCCAGCTGGAGCAGACGGTCATGAACTCTCCTATTGGAGTTCGAGGGCCGTCTTTTCAGTCCCGTGCCTACGCGATCAGGTCCGCTACGCGCTTCACCTCGTCCGGGTCCGAGCCGGTGGGGACGAGGCTCAGCTCGTCGGTGCCGAGGTCCGCGAACTGACGCACGACGTCGCGGAGGGCCTTTGCAGATACCGTCTTGACGCTCGGTGCGATCTTGGCAACCGCGTCGGGTCCCATGAAGGCGAGGTAGCGTTGGAGATACGCATCCATCTGGCCGCGGGCGTCTCGGCCCAGGGCGAAGAAGCAGCTCGTGACGAGGCGCGGAGGCGCGGCGCGGCCTTCCTCCTTCCACGCGGCGCGCGCCGCTTCGAAGGCGCGGTGCGTCTCTTGGGGGGAGGGTCCGAAGCTGAAGCCCGCGATCCCATCGGCCCAGCGTGCGGCGCGGCGAATGGAGCGCGGATAGAGCGAGGCGGAGAGCAGCTCGGGACCGCCGGGCTGCAGTGGCAGCGGCTCCACCAGGCGTTGCGCTCCCTGCACGACCGACTCACCCGCCCACACGCGCCGCATGAGCCCGATCTGTTCCTCGATCTGGGCCAGCCGCTTGCGTCCGAAGTGAGCGTCGACCGCGCGGAAGTCCTCCTCGCGCGCGCCGGCCCCCACACCGAGCGTGAGGCGGCCCCCCGAGATCAGATCGAGCGTGGCCAGCTCCTTGGCCTTGAGCACGGCGTTGTGCATCGGCAGCACCAGCACGTTGAAGAAGATCCGCACGCGCTGCGTCAGCGCGGCCGCGGCCGAGAGCGTGACCATGATCTCGGGGTTGGGGAACGTGATGCGCTCGCCAGCGGCGAGGCTGGCATAGGGTCCGGCGTCGATGCGCTGGCACCACTCGAGGATGAGATCGCGATCCAGGCCGGGCACCATCACGGGCAGGTTCATTCCGATTTCCATCCCCGTCCCTCGTCGAGTTCGAGCCGTACCCGTGCTGGCGCTGCGTTGGTCTATAATAGCGCGCGCTGGGAGGGCCTATGGAGAAGCTGATCTACCTGCTCTGGGCTGAGGGGACGGAGCCGGACCAGACGCGCAAGGTTCTGCTCGAGGAGTGCGCGCCCGAGCTGATCCGTCGGGGTGCGATGAAGCTCTCGATGAACATCGACGACTCCGACTCCGAGGTGCCGCCACCACTGCCGCCGCCAGCGGGGGAGGCCTCGCTCTCGGCCGAGATCTCGCTCTGGCTCGAGTGCCTGGACGAGCGAGGCCCGTTCGAGCAGGTGCTGGCCGCAGCGAACGCTCGCATGGCCGGATATCTGGTCACGGAGTCGCTCTACACCGACTACGGCGGCAACCGGCACTCGGGCCCGCGCACCTGGCCGGACGGAGAGCGCTCGCCCGGCCTGCTGACGGTCACCCTGCTCGAGCAGCCCGCGCGCCTGACGTACGAAGAGTGGATCGAGCGCTGGCATGGGACCCAGTCTCCGGTCTCGGAGAGAATCCAGCCCCGGACGCGCTACGTGCGCAACGCGGTCGTGCGCCCGCTGACCGAGGGGGCCCCGCCCTATAAGGGGATCGTGGACGAAGCCTGGCCGTCGGCCGAGCACGTGACCGACCCCATGCTCTTCTACCTGGCCGAGGGCTCTGAAGACCGCATGAAGGCAAATGTCAAGACCATGCTCGAGAGCGTGAACGCCTTTCTCGACATGGACCACATCCGGACCGCGACCATGAGCGAGTATTTTCTCAAGAGCTGATCAGGAAGGAGTCAATTAGTGCGACGCTTCGAAGATAAGGTGGTTCTGGTGACGGGCGCGGCATCTGGAATCGGTCGCGCGACCGTCGAGAGGCTGGCACAGGAGGGAGCGAAGCTCTTGTGTGTCGATATCCAGGCAGAGGCCGTCGAGGCCACGGCCAAGCGGGCGATCGAGCTGGGGGCGGAGGCCGAGGCGCGAGTCTGCGACGTGAGCGACCCGAAGCAGTGTACCGCTACGGTAAAGGCCTGTATCGATCGCTTCGGCAAGCTCGACGCACTCTGCAATATCGCGGGCATCATCCGCTTGAGCCACACCCACGAGCTCAGCCTCGAGGACTGGAACCGTGTGCTGTCGGTGAACCTCACCGGCACCTTCCTGATGAGTCAGGCGGCGCTGCCCCACCTGCTCGCGTCCGGTGGCAGCATCGTGAACACCGCATCGACCGCGGCGTTGGCCGGAGTGCCCTGGGGCGCGGCCTACGGCGCTTCGAAAGGCGGAGTGCTTGCACTCACCCGCAGCATGGCAGTGGAGTATGGCAAGCAGGGCCTGCGTGTGAATGCGGTCTCGCCGGGCTCGATCCTTACCCCCATGGGCTCTCGCTCGATCCTGCCCGACGACATCGACACCACGCTGCTGGCGCGGCTGATGGCCCTCGACAAGCCGCGGGGACCGGAGGTCGTCGCGGGCGTGGTTGCGCTACTGGCTTCCGAAGACGGCGCACACATCAACGGCGAGCAGATCCGCATCGACGGCGGCACGCTCGCCTGAGCTAGAGGAAGAATCATGCTGAGAAACGAGAAAATTCTGATCACCGGTCCCACGAGCCAGGTCGGGTTCCCCGTGGCGCGAGAGCTGGCCAAGCTGAACCAGGTGGTTGGCCTGGCTCGCTTCAGCCGATCCGAGGATCAAGATCGGCTCAAGCTGCTCGGCGTAGAGTGCGTGAAGGCGGACCTCGCCGAGGATTCGCTGGGCCAGCTCCCGGATGACTTCACCTACGTCCTGAACTTTGCCGTCGTGAAGAGTGGAGACTTCGAGTACGACCTGGCGGCCAACGCGGAGGGCGCGGGTCGGCTCATGTCCCACTGCCGCAAAGCGCGAGGCTTCCTGCATTGTTCTTCGGCCGCGGTTTACGAGTACGCGGGATCCCGGCCGCTGAAAGAGACGGATCCTTTGGGAGACAACCACCGTGTGCTGTTCCCCACCTACAGCATCAGCAAGATCGCTGCCGAGTCGGTGGTGCGTCTGGCTGCGCGCGAGTGGGGCGTCCCAACGACCATCGCCCGCTTCAGCGTGCCCTATGGTGACAACGGCGGCTGGCCCTGGTTCCACCTCTTGATGATGAACGGGGGCCAGACCATCCCCCTGCATCCCGAGCAGCCCAACCTGTACAACCCGATTCACGAAGATGACTACATCGAGCACATTCCCCGTTTGCTCGAGATCGCGAGCGTGCCCGCCACCACGGTCAACTGGGGCGGCAGCGACGCCGTCAGCATCGAGGAGTGGTGCGGCTATCTGGGCGAGCTCACGGGACTGGAGCCGCGCTTCCAGACCACTGAGAAGACGCTCGGCAGCCTGACCCTCGACCTGACCCGGATGCATCATCACCTGGGCAGGACCCGTGTTCACTGGCGTGATGGCATCCGACGCATGGTCGAAGCCCGCAACCCTGAACTCCTTAGAGCGTGACCTCGCCGATACCGGGCTAGCCAACAACTGGCTAGTAACGCGCGCGACCTGCAAGGCCGAAGGCCGCGCAGCGAGGCGCAGCCGAGCGAAGTGCGCGCAGGCGAGCTCAGCTCGCCGATAACGCGCTAGTAACGCGCTAGTCGGGCAGCGTAAAGGCCATGAGCGCGTCGCCGGGCTCGGACCAGCCGTGGCCGCCGGCCGCGATCACCACGTACTGCTTGGAAGTGGGTCTCAGGCGGTAGGTCATGGGCGTCGAGTTCCCGGTATAGGGCAGACGCTGCTTCCAGATCTCCTCACCTGTTTGGGCGTCGAAGCCGCGTAGGAACTTGTCTGTGGTGGCGGCGATGAACACTACGCCGCCCGCGGTCACGATGGATCCGCCCAGGTTGGGAGCCCCCAGGCTGAGCCAGAGCGGGAAGGGCGCCTGATCGCGGGTCGTTCCCAGAGTCACGTCCCAGAGCACGGCGCCCGACTTCAGGTCGACCGCTGTCAACGTCCCCCAGGGGGGCGCGTTGCAGGGTGCGCCCCAGCTCGAGAGGACCGCTCCCCGCTTTACGCCGTACGGCGTGCCCTGCATGGGATAGAGCTCGTCGGGGTAGACGACCTCGCTGGTGTCGAGCTGGTCGTACTGCTTGCGCGGAATCAAGGTGGAGACGAGCGCCATACGGATCTGATTGATGAAGAGCACGCCGTTCACGGGATCGATCGCTACGCCGCCCCAGTTGGGTCCGCCCGCCGAGCCCGGATATTGGACCGAGCCCTGCAGAGACGGCGGCGTAAAGATGCCCTCAGAGCGCCAGCTCGCGAGCTTCTCGGCGCAGTCCCGGCGGTCGATGAAGGTGAAGCCCCAGGCATCGTCGGGGGTCAGCGAGGTGGGGTGCAGGGGCGGGGGATGAGTGGGGAAGGGCTGCGTCGGTGAGAGCATCTCACCTTTGACCCCGCCTCCCGGCACCGACCGCTCCTCGACGGGATAGAGGGGCTCGCCAGTCTCGCGGTGGAGCAGGAAGACGTGGCCCATTTTCGTGGCCTGGGCGACGGCGGGTGCGCCTCCGCCCACGCCGGGGATCTGGAAGAGCGTGGGCTGGCAGGGTACGTCGTAGTCCCATACGTCGTGATGCACGGTCTGGAAGTGCCAGACGGCCTCGCCTGTGGACGCGTCGAGCGCGACGGTCGAGCTCGAGTAGTAGTCCAGCCCATGCCGCTCGCCTCCGTACACGTCGGGTGCGGCATTGCCTGTGGGAACGAAGACCAGTCCGCGCTTGCTGTCGCCCGACATGATGGACCAGACGTTGGGCGTTCCGGACTGGTAGCTGCGCCCCCCGGGACCCGGCTCGGGGTCCCAGCCCGGGGGCACGGGATCCCAGGCCCAGCGCAGCTCACCCGAATGCACGTCGAAGGCCCGTACGACGCCGCTGGGCGCGTCGGCGCGCACGTTGTCCGCGACCAGCGCGCCGACCACGACGACGTCGCGAATGACCAGGGGAGGGGAGGTCGGGTAGTACTCCCACGCTTCCGCCTCCCCGATCCCCTCGCGCAGGCGCACCCGCCCGTGCTCGCCAAAGCTCGGACAGGGCGCGCCGGTAAGTGCGTCGAGCGCGATCAGCTCGGCGTCCCGCGTGCCGGTGAAGATGCGCGTGTTGCAGACGGCGTCCGGCTGCGGCTGGGGATCTGCCCAGTACGCGACGCCGCGACAGGTGAGTGGGTACGGTCCGGAGCCCAGCTTGGCCTCCAGCCTGGGATCGAAGGTCCAGCGCTCGTCGCCCGTCTCGGGCTCGAGCGCGATCACGCGGTTGAAGGCGGTGCAGAAGTACAGCGTGTCGTCGACCACGATCGGGGTGGCCTGGAAAGATGTCCTCCCGTACTCGCCGCTCCCATCCGAGAAGTCGCCGTGGTGATAGATCCAGGCGGTCTCGAGCTGATCTACATTCTCGGTCGTGATCTGCGTCAGGGGCGAGTACTTCAGGCCGCCCTCGTCCGAGCCGTATGCAGACCAGGTGGCGATCGGGCCGGCGTAGTCGATGGGGGGCGAGCTCTTGCAGCTCGCAAGCGCGAGCAGGAGTGTGAGCAGGGCCGCCTGTCGCATCATGTTCGGGTTCCGGATCAGGAGCCGGGCATGCCCCGCATGACCTGGCCCGCGGTGTTGCCGCCATCGATAGCGAAGTCCGCTCCCGTGCACGACGCGCTGCCGTCCGATGCGAGGAAGGCGATGAAGCGGGCGACGTCTGCGATCTTGTCCGCGACGGGCCGATCCTTCTGGGGCGCCAGATGGGGCTGGCTGAAGGCGGTCGCGGTTTCGAGGTCGATGCCGGCGGGTACGTAGGGCGCGATCATGGTGGGGTTGCCGCTCTCGGGACAGACCACATTGACCCGAATTCCGAACCTTCCGAGCTCGAGGGCCGCGACTCGGGTGATGCCCCGCAGCGCCCATTTGCTGGAGCTGTAGGCCACGAGGCCGTTCTTGGCCGAGAGCCCATCGACCGAGGATACGTTGACGATGGACCCACCCCCGGCCTGCTTCATGGCAGGAATGACCGACTTGATTCCCAGGAACGCTCCTGTCTGGTTGACGCGAACCACTCGCTCGAACTCGTCCAGCTGCGTATCCTCAATAGCCGCGATCAAGAGAATCCCGGCGTTGTTGACCAGCACGTTGAGAGCACCGAAGCTGCGTGTGGCGGCCTGCACGGCCTGACGCCACTCGCCCTCCGAGGTGACGTCGAGGTGTACGTAGCGCGCCGCGTCCCCGAGCTCCTTGGCAACGGACTCCCCAGGCTCATCCAGAATGTCGGCGAGCAGAACCTGCGCACCCTCCTGAACGAAGAGCCGCGCGGTTGCCTCGCCCGTGCCGCGTGCAGCGCCGGTTACGATCGCTACTTTCCCGTCCAGCATTCCCATCGCGAGATCCCCACCCAGGTACGAAGAGGCCCGGGGCGCCGCCAGTGTACTATACGCTCGGCCTTCAGCTGTGAGGTACGAGCTTGGCTGCACCGAGCAGGGAGTCGTCGACTGCGCCCCGGCACGCCCGAGAGATTCCGGGCTGGGATCGAGAGACCGACGTGGTCATCGTCGGCCTGGGCTGTGCGGGTGCCAGCGCGGCCATCGAGGCGAGCCGAGCGGGCGCGGAGGTGCTCGTGCTCGAGCGCGCCGGCGCTGGAGGAGGCACATCGGCGGTTTCGGGCGGGCTCATCTACTGCGGCGGTGGCACCCCCGTGCAGGAGAAGTGCGGCTTCGCGGACACCCCGGAAGAGATGTACAAGTATCTGATGGCCTCGTGCGGTCCGGGACCGGATGAGGCGAAGATCCGGCTCTACACTGAGCGCAGCGTCGAGCACTTTCTGTGGCTGGTCGAGCAGGGCGTTCCCTTCAAGGAGTCCTTCTATCCCGACGGAGGATCCGAGCCGCCGACGGATGACGGCCTGGTCTACTCGGGCACCGAGAACGCCTATCCCTTCAACGAGATCGCTCGCCCCGCACCGCGCGGGCACTGTACGCAGGCCGAGGGCGCCGCGGGCGGGCTGCTGATGCGCAAGCTCCTGGGCGCGGTCGAGCGCGCGGACGTCAAGCTGCAGGCGAACACACGCTGCGAGGCGCTGGTGCTCGAGGATGGTGGAATCGTGGGTGTGGTGGCGCGGGTCGAGCGATCCGCGTATTACGTGCGGGCCCGTCGCGGCGTAATTCTCGCGACGGGAGGCTTCATCTACAACAACGACATGGTGGAGACCTACGCACCGCTGCTGGGAAGGTGCAGCTACCGCGTGGGAACGGAGGGGGACGACGGCAGCGGCATCCGCATGGCCCTCGACGCCGGAGCCGCGGCCATCCGCATGGACGCGGGGGACGTCTCCCTACCTTATTACCCCCCGCACCAGCTCATGCGGGGCATCCTCGTGAATCGCTACGGCCAGCGTTTCATCAACGAGGACGCGTACTATGGCCGGGTCGGCGAGTTCGCGCTGCTACGCCAGGAGGGCCACGTGTATCTGATCGTCGATGACGAGATCTTCGCCCGGCCCAAAGGCGCGATGGAGCTCGCCGCCGTGGGAGAAACCCCTGCGGAGCTGGAGGCCGAGCTGGGTCTACCGACGGGGGCTCTCGAGAGCACGCTCGCCTTCTACAACAAGCATGCGGCGCAGGGTCAAGACCCGCTATTCCACAAGTCTCGGGCCTGCCTGAGCCCGCTCACTCATCCCCCTCTGGGAGCGTTCGACTGCAGAGTCGAGCGCGCGCTCTACGCGGTCTTCACCCTGGGTGGCCTGCACACCGACACCTCGAGCCGCGTGCGGACGCCCGCCGGTGAGATCATCCCGGGTCTCTACGCCGCGGGCCGCACCACCTCCGGCCTGAGCGCGCAGGGCTACAGCAGTGGCTTATCCATCGCGGATGCCACCTTCTTCGGACGCCGGGCCGGGGCGAGCGCGGCCCGGCACTAGCCCCGGGCCGCGCGAAGCCGCTGCGGCTGCGCTAAAGGCCCCTGACCATCAGGGAGCGCTCGATCAGATCGACGCCCCATTCGTGCATGGCCTCTCCCTGGGAGCGGGCGCCGAAGATCGTGATCAAGCTCCCCGCGGGGCGCACGAGCAGGTTTGAGCACACCACGGCGCCCAGCGTGGCCAGCGCGCTGGGCTGCATGTAGACCTTGGTGTGGAAGGTCTGGTTGCCGACGAAATCCTCGAGCTCCATTGCGGGTGCATCGAACTCTGTGTCGTGGATGCCGCCCAGCGCCCCGGGCATGCGCTTGGCCCCGACGCCGAAGCGCAGCAGCTGGCGGCTGAGGATTCCCTGGGTCACGTGCTTCGTCGCAACGTTGTTGTCCACCAGTCCGATCACGTCACCTACGGCCGTCGCCAGCTTGCTCACCAGAAATCCGCCGTAGGGTGATAGGATCGTAGCCACCGAGAACGCCCCCTGGGCCACGCTATCGATCAGCCCGACGAACCCCTTGCGTGCGTTGCTGCCGATCTTCTCCGCAATGTTCATGTCCTCGAACGCTTTCTCCGTAAGGTCCCAGCGGCGCTCGATCTCCTGGGCCTGCGCGGAGCCGGGAAAACTGATGCCTCCCAAAGCGAGCGCGACGATGACGATGATGACCTTGAGCTGTTCCATGAAATCCCCCCCTTAATACTTCGCCCAGGGCATGACCCTGTCCCGTGACGAGTAGCTCAACTATAGCTACGGAAAGTGTGGAATGCGATAGAATCGAGCGCGCATGTTGCGCGTACCCCATGAAAGGAGGACGTTCCCATGGCAGCTCTGGACGAAATCGAGGCCATCAAACGGCTGAAGTACAAATACCTGCGTTGTCTCGACACCAAGTCCTGGGCGGAGCTCGCGGAGTGCTTCACCGAGGACGCGATCTCGACCTATGACTCGGGCAAGTACACGTTCGAAGGCCGGGACCAGATCATCGGTTTTCTGGAGAAGGCGCTGGGCCCCTCTACCATGCTCACGCTGCATCAGGTTCATCACCCCGAGATCGAGCTCACCAGTGCGACCACGGCCACGG
>SMWZ01000100.1 GCA_004356455.1 Deltaproteobacteria bacterium | reverse complement strand
GAGTCTGCCGAGGACCCGCACGCGGTGCGCTACATGGCCGAGCAGGTGAGGCGCCGCATCCAGGAGATGGTCGATCAACGGGTGCTGGTGCGGCGCAACAAGGGGACCTGAGCCATGCAGCACGTCCTGGTTACGCACCTTGACTCGCTCGTCGGTCGGCGCCTGGTCAAGGCTCTCTATCACGATCCCGACGTGGCCCTGGTCTTCGGCACGGGCACCGGCCCGCGCCCCAGCTTCCTCGATGCCTACCGTGAGAAATGCGCCTATCAGCGCCTCGATCTCGCCAAGGCGCGGCACCTGACGAGCCTCTTCCGCTCCGAGCGCTTCGCCCTGGCCCAGGTGAACGCCGTGATCCATCTGCCGTTCGTGAGCGAGAACATGGCGGAGCGCATCCCTGGGAACGTGCCGTCGCTCGTCTCGGAGACGCGGCGCCTGCTGGAGCAGTGCAAGAAGCGCCGGGCCATCGAGCGCTTCGTCTATCTCTCGTCCGCCTTCGTGTATCGGCCCGAGCCGGGGAACGTGAACATCTTCAGTGAGGATCAGCTGCTGGGCTTCGAGGCCGATGGAGACCCCCTGGTTCGGGCCTGGATCGATGCCGACTTGATCTGCCAGGGTGAGCTCAACGATCCCCACCTCAAGATGACCATCCTGCGCGCCGCGACCATTGTCACGGAAACGGGTGAGTTTCTGCAGAGCCCCCCGCTTTCGCGGCCCGGGCCTCCCCTCGGATTCAATCCCATTCTCTCGCTGGTGGCGGACCGGGACGTCGGCCGTGCGCTGGTCCTGGCTCTGCACGGTGACCGGCCGGGGATTTACAACATCGCAGGGCGGGAAGCTTTTCCCTGCTCGGAGCTGCAACGAGGGTCCAACCGCTTCGGGCCGCTGCCGATTCCGCGCCTGGTTTCGAGCGCGTTCTCCCTGCTCAATCGGGGGCTGGGCCGCTCACGCCGGCGTTACAGCGGCTTCGAGCGCTACGGTGTGGTCCTGAACACGCGTCGTGCCGCGGAGGCACTCGGGTTCGAGCCCCAGTACCGGATTGAGGTGCGCGGCCGCGGACCCGACCTCCGCGTTGACACCGTCCGCTGTCGTTAGGCTAGTGCGCGTATGGCACGTGACTTCGTGCGTGCCTTAGCTACCCGGGTATCGGCGGGCAGAGCCCGCCTGCCGGGACGGCACGCGACTTCGTGCGTGCCTTAGCTACCCGGGTATCGGTGGGCAGAGCCCGCCTGCCGGGACGGCACGCGACTTCGTGCGTGCCTTACTCGAGCTCGGCTCGGTGGATGACCATCAGCGGCGGGGCGCCGGCGCGGGAGAAGAAGCGCTGCGCGTCGGGCTGCTGCATGGGCACGGCGACGCGGTACTCGCTGAGTCCATGGGACACGAACCACTCCTTGCAGCACTCGAGCAGGCGCGAGCCGATGCCCTCGTTGCGGCGATCTTCGCGCAGCACCAGGTCCACGATCGTGCCGTATCTGGGTGGATCGTAGATCGGATCGTTGGTCTCGATCTGAGCGTGCAGGTAGCCGAGGAGCTTGCTTTGCTCCTCGGCTACGAAGAAGATGGTGCGCGGATCGGCAAGGATGACCTCACGATGCTCGTGAGCGATCTGCGCGGCGTCCTTGCTGGCTACGAGCCGCGGGTCGACCTTGGCCTGCAATTCCCGCAGGTGCTGCCAGAGAGTCTGAATGCGCTCGAGGTCACGCCGACCCGCCCGTCGGATCAGGACGCTCATGGAGCGGTCGTGATCTCGAACTGCTCGCGGTGGAAGGTCGGCACCGCCAGGATGGTAACGTTGCGCCCCATCTTGCTTTCCACCTTGCTCAGGGAGTCTCGTTCGTCGCCTTCCAACAGCTCGATCACATCGGGGTGGGCCTTGAGCACGAGCTTCTCTCCGCTGAGGTGTTCGGTTGCTTTCGGTAGCTCTCGAAAGATCTTGTGGCAGGTCGTGGTGGAGGACTGGATATAGCCTCGACCCTCGCAGTCGGGACAGGGCTCGCAGAGCTGCTGCACCAGATTTTCTCGCGTGCGCTTGCGGGTCATCTCGATGAGCCCGAGCTCCGAGATCTTGAGCAGGTTCACCTTGGCTTTGTCCTCGCGCAGCGCGTCCAGCTGGGCGCGGTAGACCTTCTCGCGGTTTGCAGCGAGCTCCATGTCGATCAGGTCGAGAATGATCAGCCCGCCTATATTGCGTAAGCGGATCTGGTGAACGATCTCCCGCACGGCCTCCATATTGGTCTTGAGGATGGTCTCTTCCAGGTTCCTGCTCTTGCCACCGGTGAAACGCCCCGTATTCACGTCGATCGCGGTGAGGGCCTCGGATTGATTGATGACCAGGTAGCCCCCGGACTTGAGCCAAACCTTGACGCCCAGCGCCTCCTCGATCTCCCCTTCGATGCGCTGGGTGTCGAAGAGAGCCCGGTCATCTTTGTAGTGGACGATCTTAGGGCGCGGCGCCGCCATGAAGCGGTGTACGAAGTCCTGCATCTCGCCGTAGGCGTCTGCGTCATCCACCACGATCTGCTTGGTTTCGTGCGTGGCCAGGTCGCGCAGGGTCCGTAGGTGCAGCGGGGGCTCCTCGTAGACGCGGGCGGGAATCTCGGTGATCTCCTCGCGTCGCTTCTGGATCTGGGACCAGCGATCGGTGAGGTATTCGATGTCGGCCTGGATGTCGGCCTCGCTCACGCCGTGGGAGACCGTACGCACGATGAAGCCCAGGTCTTTGGGACGCAACTTGTCCACGATGGCCCGCAGCCTGCGCCGCTCGCGATCACTCTCGATGCGGCGCGAGACGCCCACGCGCTGAACGAAGGGCATCAGCACCAGGTGCCGTCCCGCCAGCGATATGCGCGACGTGATGCGGGCGCCCTTGGTGCCGAGTGGCTCCTTAGCCACCTGCACTAGGATCTCGCGGCCTTCTTCCAGCACGTCCTGGATCTGAGGCGCGGTTCCGCGCTGGGCACTGCCCGATCGGCGCCGGTCGCCCCCGCCGTTGTCGTCTTCCAGGTCGACATCGTCAAGGTCGGCGCGGTAATCGGCAACGTACAGAAATCCCGCGCGCTCGAGCCCGATGTCCACAAACGCGGCCTGCATTCCCGGCAGGACGCGTGTCACTCTACCCTTGTAAACCCCACCAACGACGCCGCGTTCGGTGCTGCGTTCGATATGGAGTTCTACTACTTGATCCGATTCGCGAACCGCGACCCGCGTTTCGCGCGGACCGACGTTCACGAAGATCTCGTTTCGCATGTTTCATCCCTTTGGGGTGATCGTCCACAACCAGGCAAGCTTCGCGGAGCGGATCGCTGCCAAACGCGTGCGTCACCGGATCGGGTGGTGTGGTTGCTAGTGAAGAGGTGTGTAGCTGCATGTTGCTGAGAGTCCGAGCGGGGGGTCTTTGCGGAGTCTCGGGGATTCTCCTCATCATCCCATCGACCCCATCGGGCCCCATCCACTGCCCAGGAATCCGGTAGACTTGGATTGGGCTCGAGCAGCGGATCTTTCTTAAAGGACACCGTAGTGGACCGATCGGATGGGGTCAATGCACGTTTCCGCCAGCTGCCGGCGGTGGATCGGCTGGCTGAGCTCGCCGGGCAGGGGGGCGGATTGGCGCGCTGGAGCCTGCTCGAGGCCGCTCGTGACCTCCTGGACTCCACACGAGCGGCCATGCACGCCGGCACGGACAGCCCGGACCTGAGTCTCGAGGTCCTCGCGGAGCGGGTGCGGGCGCTCGCGCGCCGCCTGCAGCAGCCTTGTCCGCGGCGTGTCCTGAATGCGACGGGCGTCGTGCTCCACACGAATCTGGGGCGCGCGCCGCTCGCTCAGGGCGCGGCGCGCGCGGCTGCCACGGCGGCCGCCGGCTATTCGGACCTGGAGCTGGATCTGGAAACGGGGGAGCGCGGCTCGCGCCTGGACCGGGTGAGGAAGCTGCTGTGTCTGCTGTCCGGAGCGGAGGATGCGCTCGTTGTCAACAACGGTGCAGCGGCTCTCGTGCTCTGCGTGGATGCCCTGGCCGCAGGTCGCGAGGTGCTGCTGTCGCGTGGGGAGCTGGTCGAGATCGGGGGCTCCTTCCGCCTGCCCGAGATCTTGGAATCGAGCCGGGCCCAGCTGCGCGAGATCGGTACGACCAACCGCACCCATCTGTGGGACTACCAGCAAGCGCTCGGTCCCGAGACGGGCCTGATTCTCAAAGTCCATCGCAGTAACTTCGAGCTGCGTGGCTTCACGCATGAGGTGTTCCTACGCGAGCTGGCGCCCCTGGCACGCGAGCGAGGGGTCCCGCTGGTGGAAGACCGTGGAAGCGGCACTTTTCTTGATTTGCGGCCCCACGGTATCCCAGAGCGTGAGGCGTGGTCCGGGTTGCGCGAGGGCGCTGATCTGGTGCTGTTCAGTGGTGATAAGTTGCTCGGTGGACCGCAGGCGGGGATTGTGCTCGGAAGCCGGAAATGGGTCGAGCGAATGCGCCGGAGTCCCCTGTCCCGTGCACTGCGGGTCGACAAGCTGACGCTGGCCGCGCTGGCTTGGACGCTGCGTGCCCTGCTCGAGGGACGCGGGCAGGAGAGTCTGCCCGTGCTGCGCATGTTGCTCGCCTCGCCGGAGGAGCTGCAGACGCGCGCTGAGCGTCTGGCAAAGGAGCTCGCCAAACAGGGTTGGGCCAAAGTCTCGCTGGAAAACCAGGGCTCTGTCGTCGGTGGCGGAGCCCTGCCGGAGCTCGAGCTCGCTGGTCCGGTGGTGCGGATCGAGCCCGACGGATCGGCCAGCGAGCTCGCACGTGGACTCCGGGGGGCCGAGCCACCCGTGCTGGTCCGTGTGCACAAGGATGCCGTGCTTGTCGATCCGAGAACGCTACAGGATTCCGAGTTGGAGGCTGTGATTGAGGCCTTCGCGTCACTCTTTCGTTGATCGAACTTCCCGGACGGGCTAAGGTTTTTCTGTGCTGGACGCGCCTGTCTTAGTCCTGAATCGCTCTTATCTCCCGATCCACGTAACGTCGGTGCGCAGAGCGTATTGTCTGCTGTACCGCGGCATCGCCAAAGCCGTGAACGAGCGCTACCAGACGTTCGACTTCGAATCGTGGCGGGGGCTCAGGGTGCGCGCCGGGGACGACGCGACCGGCATCGTGGGGGGGGTCATCAGGGTACCTCGAGTCATTCTCCTGGGGGCGTTTGACTGGGTTCCCAAGCGGCATGTGCGCTTCAGCCGGGTCAACATCTATGCGCGGGACTCGAATGCCTGTCAGTACTGTGGTCAAAGCATGGCCCGGTCGAAGCTGAATCTCGACCACGTGGTTCCTCGTTCTCAAGGGGGACGAAGCACGTGGGAGAACGTCGTGTGCTGCTGCAGAGATTGCAATCGACGCAAGGGTGGGCGAACACCTATGCAGGCGGGAATGCGCTTGATTCGAAGGCCCACGAAGCCCCGGTGGACCCCCACCATGGGTGTGTTGGGTGGACGTAAAGGGCATCCGGACTGGAGGCCGTACCTGAGTGTCGTCGATGCGTCTTACTGGAACGCCGAGCTGGCTGAATATTAAGCAGCGGTCCGCGCGGCCTGGTGGTGGAGACGATCCCTCGCGCGGACCGCAGGAACCTGTTCGCCGAGTCTGGGCGATCGGTGGCGGGAAGGGCGGCATCGGGAAGAGCTTTCTCGCGGTCAACCTGGCCACGGTCGCGGCCCGCGCGGGCTGGCGCGTGCTCTTGATCGACGCCGACCTCGCTGGGGCTAACCTGCACACCTGTCTGGGTGTCCGCGGCGGCAACCGCGTGAACCTATCGGACTACCTCTACGATCGCGTGGTCGATATCGATAAGGCCGCGATCGACACCTCGGTGCCGGGGTTGCGGCTCATTATGGGTGCCCTGGACCACACGGGCATGGCCGAGACGAGCCGGGCGCAGCGTGAGCATCTCTTTCAGGCGTTGCGCAAGCTGCCGGTGGATCTGGTGGTGTTCGATCTGGCGGCGGGCGCGGACCGCGCGACGCTCGACTTCTTTCTGGAGACCGATGAGGGGGTCATCATCGCAACGCCCGAGCCGACCTCGATCGAGAATGCATACGGGTTCCTGCGCGCCGCTTTCTACCGACGGCTGGCGCGGACCATGAGCACTTCGCCTATTCGGGATCTCATTCGCGAGGCCATGGATCGCCGCAACGAACGCGGCATCCGAACGCCCGCGGACCTGTTTAAGGAGATCGGTCAGCTCGACCGGGGCGAAGAGGCCCGCTTCCGGCAGGCGCTGGAGGATTTTCGCCCGCGCCTGGTGGTGAACCAGGTGCGTGAGAGCGAGGAGATCAAGCTGGGTTTTTCGATGCGTAGCGTCTGTCGGAAATTCTTTGGAATCAACCTGGAGTACCTCGGATATATATGCTTTGACGATGCGGTATGGCGATCGATCAAGGAACGCCAGCCGCTGGTGCTGGCCTATCCGCAATCCGATGCGGCATTGTATATCCGCAGGATCGTGCATAAGATGTTAGGGACCTGAGTCGATGCGACCACTCTCCGAACAGAACTTCTACCAGACCCTGGAGGTATCTCCGGATGCCACCCTCCAGACGATCGAGCGCGCTTATCGCATTACGCGAGCCACCTACCATCCGACCTCGGCGGCCACCTACTCCGTCTTTTCCGAGGAGGAGAACACCGAGATCCTGCGCCGGGTCGAGGAGGCCTACGCCGTGCTCTCGCAGGCCAGGTTGCGGCGCGAGTACGATGCTCGTCTGCGGCGAGAGGAGCTGGGAGACCGGCCACGCCCAGCCCGCGAGTTGGCTCCCGTTGCCCCGCCCCCGCTCAGGGCTGAGCCGGTCATGAGTCCACCCGCCTCCCCGCAGATCGAGCTCGACCTAGCTCCCGCGGAGCCGGACGATGGCGTGTACGATGGCCCGGTACTGCGCCGCATCCGCATGAGCCGCGGGATCGAGCTGGAGGAGATCTCGGTGCTCACCAAGGTCAATGAGTTCTACCTCCAGTGCATAGAGACGAATCGTTACCGCGAGCTCCCCGCGAGCGTCTACTTAAAGGGGTTCCTGCGCGAGTTCGCCAAGTGCCTCAGGCTCGACCCGCGGCGCGTCGCCGAGAGCTACATGGAACGGTCTCGCGAGCGGGGGGGGGCCAGCTAGTGGAGCGGATCTCTGACCCCGAGCGCGCCCGCCGCATGGCACGCGTTCTCTTCTCCGACATGGTCGCGTACGCCGGCGACCAGATCCGCATCGGTCTCGAGAAGGATGATCTCTTCACCCGCCTCAAGCGCGAGATCGAGCAGATCCGGGTCTTCTTCGAGCGGAACGTCGATCCCGCTCTGCCCGGTGCGGAGCGCATCTTCAACTTTGCTCTCGTCGACGTTCTCATTGCCCGCAATCGAAGGGTCAGTACCTCCATCTGGTGAGCTTTCAGCTAGACGTGACGGAGTTGCTCGCCGGCAAGCGGCTGGACGCTGCTGTAGCCGAGGTCGAGCCAAAGCTCTCGCGCGCAGCTGCTCGGCGCTTGATCGAGCAGGGTGCGATCACCGTCTCGGGCAGTACCGTCAAGCCCGCGCATCGCCTGCGTGTGGGGGAGCGTGTCCGCGCTGAGTTTCCCGATCCCATACCCGATCGAGTCGTGCCCGAAGCGCTCCCGCTCGCGATCGTGTACGAGGACTCACAGCTAGTCGTGATCGACAAGGCAGCCGGAATGGTGGTTCACCCCGCAGCCGGGCATCGCCAGGGCACCCTGGTCAATGCACTGCTACACCACTGCCGCGAGCTCACCGGCATTGGTGGCGTGCTACGGCCGGGCATCGTCCACCGCCTGGACAAAGGAACCTCGGGTCTCCTGGTCGTGGCCAAGACCGAGCTTGCCCATCGCGACCTCTCCCGGCAGTTCAAAGCGCGTTCGGTCGAGCGCGGCTACCGGGCCCTCGTCCGTGGCAGGCCCCGTGCCGACCAGGGCTCGATCGACGCGCCGATCGGGCGGCATCCCAGGGACCGCAAACGCTTCAGTACGCGCGCACGCGTGGCCCGCCGAGCCGTTACCCACTGGTCGGTGGAGGAGCGTCTGGGCGAGATCACGCTCCTCCGAGTTCGTCTCGAGACCGGAAGAACGCATCAGATCCGAGTGCATATGGCCTCGGTCGGGCTGCCCATCGCCGGCGACCCGGTCTATGGTGGAGGCCGGCGGGCAAGCGCCGAGCTGGGGCTGGGGCGCCAGGCTCTCCATGCCGCCACCCTCGGTTTCGATCATCCAGAGACGGAGGAGCGCTTGCGCTTCGACTCCGAGCTGCCCGCGGATCTGGCCGCGGTCGTGGTCGAGCTCCGCCGATGACGATCCCTGCCTTTCTCCGCTGCGATGTCCTGGAGGACCTCGGAATCGAGCACGGCTTCGGCACGCGCCGCTCCCAGGCGACCGAGGTCCCCGGCCTGGTGCTCGTGACCCAGGTTCACGGGAACACGGTATTGCGG
>SMWZ01000099.1 GCA_004356455.1 Deltaproteobacteria bacterium | reverse complement strand
GAGCTCAGCTCGCCGGTACCGCGCGAGTAGCAAGGCCGCAGGCCGCGCAGCGAGGCGCAGCCGAGCGGAGTGCGCGCAGGCGAGCTCAGCTCGCCGATACCGCGCTAGTAGCGACTCAGCTCTTCTGAGCTTGCTGGAGCGCCACCAGCTTCTCGCGGAAGTGCTCGTTGCTGCGCTCGAAGGTCAGGGCCATCTTCAGGTGAGCGATAGCCTGGCCCAGATTCCCGCCGCGCTCTTCCGCCAGGGCGAGGCTGAAGGAACGTCGACCCTGCGGCGTCTTGCCCTCCTGTACCCGGCCATCGCGTCCGCCCTCGGCCCCGCTCTCGGGCTGGTAGCGCACCTTCCCCTCACTGAGGCCCTTGTTGTAGGCGGCGCGCTGCCCGCTGTTGCGCAGCACCATGTAGGCCTCGATAAGGCGTCGCGCGATCAGGTCGACCGCATCTCGCAGCACCGGCTCCGCGCTTAGGTACGCGTCCGGATGGAATTGACGCCGCGCGCGGCGGTACGCGACGCGGATCTTGGGGAGCGATGCCTCCTGATCGACGCGCAGCAGGCGGTAATAGTCCATGCGATCGACCAGTCGGGCCAGCGCTCGTATCTCCGCTCCCGTCACGCGCGTGGCCCCGAGCTACTTCTTCAGCTCTCGATCGAGCAGGACATCGTCGGGCTCTGCTCCCCCCAGGATCGCCTCATCCGACCCCGCGAGCTCGGTCTCGGCTTCGCTCAGAAACTCGTCGCAGAGGTCGCCGATGTCGACGGTGGCGTCGAACTCCGGCGCTGGACCGTCTTCCCGGTTGTCTGCAGTGCGTGTCTCCGCCCCCTCTGGCAGCGCGAGGTCCTCCGGCATCTGCCCGCAGATGGAGTTGGCCGGGGGCGCGCTCGCTTCGGCAGCGTCCGCTGGCGCCTCAGCATCGATCGGAGGCAGCTTCAGGTACTCGCTCGTGTCGTCGACCTCGGCCGGGGAAGGCTCAGGCTGGGGCGCGGACGCCCTGCGATCGGGGCTGACCACATCCCGCGCACGCGCCTGGGCCAGGATCTCCTGGATCTCCTGCTCCGAGAGGCCACTCGACATCGAGACCGTGGCAGAATGGGCGGCCCCGGTCTTCGGGTCGCGGGCCGAGACCTTGACGATTCCCTCGGTCGAGATCGCAAACTGGACCTCGATCTGAACCTGTCCGCGGGGCCCGGGCTGGTAGCCGGAGAACTGAAACTCGCCGAGCGCCGTGTTGCCGTCTGCTTCGCGGCTCTCGCCCTGGTAGATCCGCACCGAGACCGCGGCCTGATCGTCCTGGGCCGTCGTGAAGATGCGGGTGTGATCAATCGGGATCGGACTATTCCGATGGATGATGGTCTCGGTCATGCCACCCGCAATCCCCAGGCGCAGCGAGAGCGGAGTAACGTCCAGCAGGCAGCTCTGGTCTGCGGTCGTGACCAGCGAGTTGGCGTGGATTGCGGCGCCCAGCGCAACCACCTCGTCCGGGTTGATGTCGACCTCGGGCTCGCGCTGGAAGTACTCCTTGACCGCTCCCCGGATGCTGGGCAGGCGCGTGGGCCCTCCGACCAGGATGACCCCGTCGAGGTCGCGCACCGTGAGTCCCGCCTCCTGGAGCGCCTCATCGCAGACCTTGAAGGTGCGGAAGATCAGGTCGCGCGTGAGCTGGCTGAACTGCTCACGCGTGAGCTCGTATTCGATCCCGATCGGCTCGTCGTCTATTCTGGCTAGCCCGGGAATCTTGATCTGCGCCGGGTCCCGGGAGGAGAGCTCGATCTTGGCCTGCTCCGCGGCGGCCTTGAGCTTTTCGAGGGCGAAGGGATCGGTCCGCACGTTGATGCCGTGCTGCTTCTGGACGAGCTCGGCGAGCACGTCGATCAAGCGATCGTCGAAGTCGTCGCCACCCAGGTAGGTATCACCGCAGGTTGCGAGCACCTCGAAGACCTCCTCCCCGATCTCGAGCACGGACACGTCGAACGTTCCACCGCCCAGATCGTAAACCGCCACCTTCTGCCTCAGATCCCGTCCGTAGCCGTAGGCCAGGGCCGCTGCGGTCGGCTCATTCAGGATGCGCAGGACCTCCAGCCCGGCGATACGCCCGGCGTCCTTGGTGGCCTGTCGCTGATTGTCGTTGAAGAAGGCGGGTACTGTGATCACGGCCCGCGTGAGCGCTACGTTGAGGTTCGCCTCGGCGATGGATTTCATCTCTTTCAGTACGAAGGCCGAGATCTCGGGCAGGCTGAACGTTTCCTCCCGGATCTGGATGCGGACCGAGTTGCTGTCGCCGCTCACGATCTCGTAGCTGTGGACGGCCTTCGCCTTCTTGACCTCTTCGCTGAAGTAGTAGCGACCGATCAGCCGCTTGGCGGAGGAGACTGTATGCGTAGGATCGAGAATGACCCGCGCCTTGGCTTGGTTGCCCACCGCGATACTGCCATCCTGTCCGAAGGCCACGACCGAGGCGGTCGTGGGCTCGCCGTACGCGTTGGCGAGCACGCGCGGCCGGTCTTCGAGCACCGATGCGACGCAGGAGTTGCTCGTGCCCAGGTCGATCCCAATGGTGACTTCCCGGCTCATTCCTGCCCCTGCTGTCGCTTCGTGGCGACGGCCCGATCTCCGTCCTACCATCGGCATCGCCGGCTGAAGTCCTAACCGGAGATCGGCTCGCATGCTCTGCGGGGGGATGCGGGGACAGCTTCGTCAGGAGCGTTTCAGGGAGTTCAGGGCCGCCATGTCGGGTCATTCGAAGTGGGCCACCATCAAGCGTAAGAAGGGCGCAGCGGATGCGAAGCGCGGAAAGGTCTTCACGCAGCTCATTCGCGAGCTCAGCGCGGCAGCGAGGGTGGGCGGTGGCAACGCCGATGCCAACCCCCGTCTGCGCGTGGCGGTCGACAAGGCGCGCGGCCAGAACATGCCCAAGGAAAACATCGAGCGCGCCATCAAGAAGGGCATGGGGGAGCTCGAGGGTGAGAGCTACGAAGAGGTTCGCTACGAGGGCTATGGTCCGGGCGGCGTCGCCGTGATCGTGGATACACTCACGGACAACCGGAACCGCACCGTGAGCGAGGTGCGGCATCTCTTCAGCAAGTTCAGCGGAAACCTGGGCGCATCGGGCTGTGTGGCCTATCTCTTCGCTAAGATGGGCGTGTTGGTCTACACCCGAGAGGGGCTCGACGCGGATGCGCTGGTAGAGGCGGCGATCGACGCCAACGTTTCAGACGTGATCGAAGACGGGAACACAGTCCAGGTGCAGACGGTGCCGGATGCATTCGAGAGCGTGAAAGCGGTGCTGGAGAGCGCGGGCTTTGTTGCGGACAGCGCCGAGATCTCGCTGATTCCCCAGACCACCGTCAAGCTTTCTGGCAAGGACGCGCAGACCATGCTGAAGCTCTTCGAGGGGCTCGATGCGCACGAGGACGTGAAGCAGGTCGTCGCCAACTTCGATATTCCTGAAGAGGAGCTGATGGAGGCCGCAGGGGCTGGCTAGCACGGCCCGTGCGCCGGTGGGGGGGTCCGTGCGCATTTTGGGAATCGATCCGGGGTCACGCGCGACAGGCTATGGCGTGGTCGACCTGGAACGGTCGAAGCTCTACCACGTGACGGGGGGAATCATCCGTTGCGGCAACGGCTCGCTGCCGCAGCGCCTCGCGCGGATCGATCGCGTATTGAGCGAGATGATCGCGGAGACTCAACCGGAGGTAGCAGCGCTCGAGTCCATTTTCTCTGGCTGCAACCCTCGCACGGCCTTGCTTCTGGCGCAGGCCCGCGGCGTTGCGCTCGCGGCCTGCGGCCGGGCCGGAGTCGAGACGGCGGAGCACACGCCCTCGCAGGTGAAACTGGCCGTGGTGGGATACGGCGCCGCCGACAAGCGGCAGGTGCAGAAGATGGTGCAGCGCCTGCTGGGCCTGGAGAGCACGCCCGACAGCGATGAGGCTGACGCATTGGCGGTGGCGATCTGCCACGCTCACACGGGCGGCGCGCGGGTGAACGGATGATCGGCCGGCTCGAAGGTAAACTGGCTGAGAAGACGCCGGAGGGTGTGCTGGTCGACGTAAATGGGGTCGGGTACGACGTCCGGATTCCCCTCTCCACCTTTCTCGAGCTGCCCGACGAGGGCAAGATCGTGCGTTTTCGCGTCCATACCTACGTGCGCGAGGATCGGCTCCAGCTCTTTGGCTTCTTGAGTGAGCAGGAGCGGAGCCTGTTCCGGCTCTTCCTCTCGGTGAGCGGGGTGGGCCCGCGCCTGGCCCTGGCGCTGCTGTCGGGTCTGCCCGTGCCCCGCGTGGTCCAGGCCATCCGCCAGGGCGATCTGACCGCGCTGCGGAGCATTCCGGGTGTGGGCAACAAGACCGCGGAGCGCATCCTGGTGGAGCTGCGCGACAAGGTGGGGCGCCTGGAGGGTGTGGAGCTGGCAACGCCAGCGGGGGAGGCGGAAGAGGCCACGGTCTCCGCGTTGGTGAACCTGGGCTACCCTCGCGGCCAGGCCGAGAAGGCGGTTTCGGTCGCGCTCGAGCAGCTCGACGATGCCCCCGCTATCGAGGATCTGATCCGGGAGGCTTTGCGTGCCGCAGCACGATGACATGCTCACAGCGCAACCCCTCGAGTCCGAGCGCGGCCTCGAAGAGCGCCTCCGTCCCACGGATCTGAGCGAGTTCGTCGGCCAGAGTGGGCTCTGCGACAACCTGCGGGTGTTCATAAAGGCGGCGCGTGAACGCGGCGAGCCCCTCGACCATGTGCTCTTCTACGGTCCCCCGGGGCTGGGCAAGACCGCGCTGGCCCATGTGATCGCGCGCGAGATGGGAGCTCCGCTGCGTGTCACCGCTGGCCCCGTGGTCGAACGCGCCGGTGATCTGGCCGCCATCGTCACGAATTTGGAGCCGGGTGAGGTGCTCTTCATTGATGAGATTCACCGTCTCAGCGCGGCCGTGGAGGAGATCCTGTATCCGGCGATGGAGGACTTCAAGCTGGATCTGATCGTGGGACAGGGTCCCTCCGCGCGCACGGTAAAGATCGATCTGCCCCGCTTCACCCTGGTGGGTGCGACCACACGCGCCAGTCTTCTCACCTCACCCCTGCGCGACCGCTTCGGCGTTACGGCTCGGCTCAACTACTACCCGCCCTCGGACCTGGTACAGATTCTCGACCGCAGCGCGCGCATCCTGCAGGTCTCACTCGACGCGGACGGGGCGCTCGAAATCGCCCGGCGCTCACGCGGCACGCCTCGCGTCGCCAACCGCCTGCTGCGTCGCGTGCGTGATTTCGCCGAGGTCGAGGGCGACGGGAAGATCGCACGAGCGGTCGCGCGCTACGCGCTCGAACGACTCGAGGTCGATGAAGCCGGCTTCGATCGCATGGATCGCCAGCTGCTGCTGGTGTTGATTGAGAAGTACGGCGGGGGGCCCGCCGGCCTCGAAACGCTGGCGGCGGCCATCGGTGAGGACAAGGGCACGATCGAGGAGATCTACGAGCCGTTCCTGATTCAGGAGGGCTTTCTCGACCGCACGCCGCGCGGCCGCATGGCGACGCAACGCGCCTTCGACCACTTTGACATCGCGCCCCCGAAGCGCGCTCCGTCCGCTCCCAATCGCCGTCAGCCGAAGCTGCTGTAGTGCCGGTGCTGTTCCCCCAGACGGCCGGGATCCTGCTGGCGGGGGGGCTACTGGCGGGCTTCATCAACACGCTGGCGGGAGGCGGATCCTTCCTCACGGTGCCGCTGCTGATCCTCGTGGGAGTACCGCCCAGCGCGGCCAATGGCACCAACCGTGTGGCCGTGCTCATCCAGAATGTCGCTGCGATGCGCGGCTTTGCGCAGGAGGGTGTGCCGGGGCCTGGCCTGGCACTGCGCCTTCTGCCCGCGACGCTGCTGGGCGCCTGGCTCGGGGCGTGGGGTGCGACACATGTGCCTGACGAGGTCTTTCGTCGCCTGTTTGCGCTGATCATGCTGCTGGCGCTCCCGATCGTCCTGCGGAACCCGGTGCCCGCCGCCGGCGCTCCCGCCCGCGCCCTCCCGCTGCCCCTCCAGCTCGCGCTCTATTTCTCGATCGGGCTCTACGGCGGCGCGATCCAGGCCGGGATCGGGATCCCCCTGCTGCTGGCGCTGGCGGGCGCCGGTGGCCTCGATCTGGTGCGCGCCAACAGCGTTAAGGTGGTCTTGATCGCCGCGCTCACGGCCGTGGCTCTGGCGCAGTTCGCCTGGGCCGGCATGGTCCACTGGATGCACGGGTTGGTGCTGGCCATCGGCAGCGCGACCGGGGCCTACCTGGCCTCACGCGTGGGCGCCCGCGTCGGTGAACGCCTGATTCGCCCGCTGCTGGTGCTGTCGGTCGCCGGCCTGGCGCTGCGTCTCTTGCTCGGACACTAGCTGAGCAGGCGGCGGTCGCTGCACGGTGCGTCCCGTCTGTCATAGGCCTCCCAGGGGGGCTACGCCGACTCAGGGTGGTTAGGGCTTCGGACGATGTAACGGACGTGCGTATGCTTGCGCGCATACTGGTTTTTGTCCTCGCTCTGGCGCTCTTTTTCCCGGGGCTCGCAGGCCTGAGTTTGAGTCGGGTCGGGTCGGAACGGGCGGGCGAGCTACGCTCTGCGGCGGAGAGTTGGCTGCGGACGACGGCGAGGAAGCAGGGCCTCTCTCTGGAGCGCAAGGATGCGCTCGTCGGGCGCGCGTCCCGCGCGGCCGACGCGCTGGAGCGACGCCAGACCCATGTCCCGCTGCTCGGGTTCGGCCTGCTGCTGCTGTTCTTCGCGGCGCGGCGGCCCAAGAAGTCCACGCTTGGCCTCGGGGAGCCTGTCACCGACAACGTCGGGCTCCCCAGCGGTGCGTCGTACTCGAAGCGCGAGATCCGACGCATCGTCAAGGACGCGCGGGTCCTGCAAGCGGAGAAGGGGGCGGAAGCGGCGGGAGAGTTCCTGTTTGGGCAGGGACTTCTGGACGAGGCGGCAGAGATG
>SMWZ01000098.1 GCA_004356455.1 Deltaproteobacteria bacterium | reverse complement strand
GGCAACACCAATGAGAACTTTGCACGCGAGCTGCTGGAGCTTCACAGCGTGGGCAAGATCGGCACCTACGATGAGGAGGATGTGCAGCAGGTAACTCTGATCCTGACCGGCTGGAGCTACAACGGAAATCGTGAGTTCCTCTACCGTCCGAATCGCCACGACAACAGCGTGAAGGTCGTGACGCTCGAGCATACCGAGCCCTGGGTTTTCGATGGAGAGCTCGGCTGCGACGGGATCCCCGCGAGCGAGTTCGAGAACGAGGGGCATGTACTGCTCTGCCGGCTGGCCCGCCATCCCCGCACCGCCGAGCGCATGAGTCGGAAGCTGATCGGGCGCTTCGTCACCGAGAATCCCTCGGACGAGCTCGTCAAGCGGGTCGCCTCGGTCTGGCTCAGGACGAAGGGCGACCTGCGCCACGTGATGGCCGCGATCCTGTTCAGTCGCGAGTTCCTATCGCTCAAGCATGCGGGGGCCAAGGTCAAGCGCCCCTACCTGTATGCGGCGAGCCTGGTGCGTGCGGTCGGTCCCGGATCAGAAGGATCCTCCGAGCTGGTCGACCAGGCCCACACCAGGGCAAGGGAGCGGGACTCGTTCCACGGAATCATGGGAGATCTGAGTGAGTTGGGCGAGGGGCTCCACCTGGCGCCGAACCCCACGGGCTATCCGGAGACGTCGGCGGCCTGGGCGAGCGCCGGAGGACTGTTGGGGCGCATGAACCTGGCGGAGCGCATCGTGCGCGAGATCCCCGATCCCGCAACCCACTGGCGCATCCCCCAGCGTGCGAGCGCGCGCGAGATCGTGCTTCGGCTCGAGATCGCGCTCGCGCCTGGAGTGCTGACGCCTGACACGCGCAAGGCCATTGCCGACTACATCGAGAACGGGTTGCCGCCCGGTACGAGCCTGAATGAGCGAATTCGTCAGGCCGCCCGAGTTCTGTTGGCCTCACCTCGGTTCATGCTGCATTAGAGACCTGGAGGAGCGCGATCATGCGACACACACGAAGAGAGTTCATGCGAAAGACCGGTCTGGGTCTCGGTGCGCTGCTAATCCCCACCCACTTCGTCCCCGGGGCGCGGGCCGCGCTGCTCGGCGACGACCGCGTGCTGGTCGTGCTGTTCCTGCGGGGCGGCGCCGATGGCATCAATCTGCTCGTGCCGCGCGGCGACGAGGCCAACTACATCGCGCTGCGGCAGAACGATGAGACGGGTCAGGACATCACGCTACCACCCGCGCCGCGCGAGCTGCAGCTCGACGGCTTCTTTGAGGCCTACCCGGGTCTCGCTCCTCTGATGCACCGCTTCAACAGCGGCGAGCTCGCCTTCCTGCACGCGGTCGGGGGCACCGGCAACTACTCGCACTTCACCGCGCAGGATGCGATGGAGCGTGCCCAGCCCGAGAATCCCTTCCTGGTGTCCGACGGCTGGATGCACCGCGCGCTGGCCGTACTGCGGGACCTGGGCCAGCTGTCGGCGCCGATCGTTTCGCTGAGCGGAGTCTCGCTCAGCTCACGCACGGCCGAGTCGCTGGCGGGCCCGGAGGCCTCGCTGACGATGGCGTTCCCTTCCATTGCCGACTTTCGACTCACAGGCAACTTCTCCGAGGAGGCCGGCCAGGTCCTGCGAAAGATCTACGAGCAGGCAGGCGGCCCGCTGCTTGCGGGCTCCGCGTCAGCGGTTTTCCACGCGATCGATGCCCTGGCGGGTGTGGGCAACCAGCCTCCCGACGCCAGCTATCCCGACAACGGCGGTCTCAACCGAGGCCTCCAGGACGCCGCGCGCCTGATCAAGAACCCCGAGCTGGGCGTGAAGATGATATCGCTCGATTACGGCGGCTGGGATCACCACACGAACGAGCTCAACAGAATGAACAACGTGGCCTCCACCCTGGGCGGCGGACTCGACGCGTTCTGGAGCGACATCGGGGACGCTGCGGATCGGACCTGCCTGCTGGTGATGACGGAGTTCGGTCGTACGGCGTACGTCAACGGCAACGGGGGCACGGACCACGGCTGGGCAACGATGATGGCGGCGATGGGCGGCGGGATCCGCGGAGCGCGAGTTCTGACGCGGGGCGACGCGAACGCTCCGGGCACGGGCCTGCCCACCCCGAGTGGTCACTGGCCGGGCCTGGGCCCCGGTGAGCTACACGTACAGCCAGGGAGCGGTCAGGAGCGTGACCTGAAGGTGACCACCGACTTCCGCGACGTCTTCGGCGAGGTGCTCGAGCGCTTCATGGGGCTACCGCGGGACGCTATTCGCGACCAGGTCCTGCTTGGCTACACCCCGCAATACCCGGGACTCTTCCGGCGCAGGCCGCGCTTCGATGTGGTGCCCTTCTTCGATCGGCCCACTGCCATCTCGACCTCCCGCCGCAGCCTATGAGTACGAGTCCCTAGATGAGCTTGGCGTAGCCGTCGAGAACTCCGAGCGCCTCGGCCTCGGGCACCGACGGCAGCGGAAAAAGCACGCGGTCGATGCCGCCGTCCGCAAAGCGCTTGACCGTCTCGGGATTCGGAGGGCAGAAGTAGATCGTCACCTCGAAGCCCTCCAGCGGCCGGCCCGCTGCGCGCAGCTGCTCGTGCAGCTTGGGAAGCAGGGCTACCGGGTCATCGTCGCCGCCGCTCATCAGCGGCACCCAGCCATCGCCGTAGCGCACCGCGCGCCGGATCGCGCGCAGCCCCGCGCCACCCACGTGAATCGGCGGGTGGGGCTTTTGCACCGGCTTCGGCCAGGCGTAGGCCGGCCCGAAGTCGACGTACTTGCCGTGGTACTCGGCCTTCTCCTCGCTCCAGAGCACCTTCATGGCCTCGATCCGCTCGCGCATCACAGCGAAGCGCTCGGCGTGGATCGTGCCGTGGTTCTCGATCTCCGGCTGGTTCCAGCCAGCTCCAACACCGAAGAGAAAGCGTCCCCCGGAGAAAAGATCGAGGCTCGCAACCTGCTTGGCGGTTTGCAGCACGTCGCGCTGCGGCACCAGACAGATTCCGGTCGCGAGCTTGAGCGTTGAGGTCACCGCCGCCGCGACCGAGAGCGCCACAAAGGGATCGGCCACGGAGTAGTACTCGCGTGGCAGCCCGGGGGACCCGGGCTCCGGCGGCCCGGGTGTCGCCGGCGACACCGGGATGTGGGAGTGCTCCGCGAACCAGACCGACTCGAAGCCGCGCTCTTCGGCGGCTTGGGCGAGCTTGGCCGGGTGAATCGAGTAGTCCGTGGGGAAGTTGGTGAGTCCGAACTTCATGGGGGCCTCGTGGGTTGTGGAGGGGAACAGCTTACCCGAAACGGCCAACGCATTCCTCGGCGCGCCTTGCGATCTGGAGCGGTGTGGTAGCCTCGCCGGTCGACGCATGGCGACCGACGCAGGTCAGCAGCCGGAAGACTCGTCCCCCCCGATGGCATCGAAACAGCCTCCCGCCTCGGGACCACGGGGCGCGTACGGCTGGTTCGTAGGCGGCGTCGCCGCCTGGTTTCTCGCAACCGGAATCCATCAGGTCATCCTCTCATGGCTGCTGGTGGGAGAGCTCGGCTTCGTGCCCACCTGGCTCCGCACCGCCGCCGCGCGTGCGTCCTGGTTGGGTCCCTTACTCGCGCCTGAGTTCCGCGAACGCTTCGCAGACCGCGACGTCTACCGGCAGTTCCTGAACCGCATGGATGTCGCGGGCCAGCTCAAGGCCCGGGAGCCGGTCAACCAGTCGCTTTACCTCTGGTCCAAAGCCATGCTCCCCGACGTGCTGCTCAATATGCTCGGCGATCGCACGGAGATGGCCCACTCGATTGAAGGCCGCACGCCGTGCCTGGACCACGACCTCGTGGAGCGCGTCAACTCGATGCCGGTCCACATGAAGATCCAGGGCATCACCGAAAAATATGTGCTGCGCGAAGCTGCCCGTCCTTATCTAACCGACACCGTCTGCAAGCGGCAGAAGCACCCCTGCGTGTCCCCGCCCGCGCTCGGGGGCCGCTTCCTCCAGCTCCTGCAGGATACCCTGCGCACGCCTAGCTTCGCCTCGGTCCCCTTCTTTGATGCCAAGGCCATGACCACGCTGCTCGACCGGCTTCCCCAGATCTCGGAGGACGAAGCACGCTTCCGCACCAGCTGGAGCTCGCTTTACGGGCTGAGCGCCCACGTGCTGCACACGCGCTACGCGCAGTAGAGCACAGGTGGTCCGCGGGTTACCATTCGATCTGATCTGATGAGCCAGGGAGGCCAGCATGAGCCCCGCGAACAACCCCAGCCGGCCCTACGTCGTGATCACGGCCGATACCCACGCAGGTGGCTCGCTCGACATGTACCGCGAGTACCTCGACCCCAAGGACCGGGACGAGTTCGACGCCTGGCGCGGGCGCTATCGCAACCCCTCGAAGAAGCACATCGGTGGGAAGAAGACCAAGAACTGGGACTCCGCGCAGCGTACCGCCGACCTCGAGGCCGACGGCGTGATCGCCGAGGTGAACTTCCCCAACACGGTGCCGCCCTTCTACGACCAGGCCTTCCACGTCGCGCCCCTACCGAAGCCGGAGCAGTACCAGCGCTGGCGCGCCGGGACGCGCGCCCACAACCGCTGGCTCGTCGATTTCTGCGCGGAGTTGCCCGGGCGCCGCGCCGGTATCGGTCTGATCCAGCTCAACGACATCGACGACGCCATCGAAGACGTGCAGTGGATCGCGGAGCGCGGTCTGAAGGGCGGCGTGCTGCTGCCCCTGCCTTCGCCCTCCGACGTCCACCTGAGGCCCCTCTACGACTCCGCCTACGACCCGCTGTGGGCGGCGATCCAGGACTGCGACCTCGTACTCAACCAGCACTCAGGGCAGGGCTCGCCCGAGTACGGCAGCGAGCAGGGAGCGGACGCGCTCTGGGTGATGGAGATGCCCTTCTTCGTCCAGCGCGGCTTCTGCCAGCTGATCCTGGGCGGCGTCTTCGAGCGCTTCCCCAAGCTCCGCTACATCCTGACTGAGTCGGGCTGCGCCTGGGCGCCCGGCCTCATGCGGCGGCTCGACGGCATCCACATGGGCATGAAGATGGGCATGATGGGCGAGGTGGACTACTCGAAGTCGAAGACCCTGAAGGAGCCGCCCAGCTTCTACGCCAGGCGCAACTGCTGGTACGGGGCGAGCTTCCCCTCAACGCAGGACATCAAGGGACGCGAGATCGTGGGCGTGGACCGCATCCTCTGGGGCAACGACTACCCCCATTTTGAGGGCTGCTACCCCTACTCGCGCGAGAACATGCGACTCGCCTACTCCGACATCGACCCGGTCGAGGTGCGGATGATGCTGGGCGAGAACGCGGCCAAGCTCTACGGCTTCGACATCGAGGCGCTGCGGCCCGCGGCCGAGAAGCTCGGCATCACCCCCGAGCTGGTGGCAACCCCGCTCGACGAGATTCCCGACTCGGGCTGCCCCACCTTCCAGCGCGCCCGCTATGAGCGCCAACGCGCGGCGGCGTCGTAGGCGTGCGCAGCCGAGAAAGAGAGTCACGATGAGCACGAGCTATCCGATCATCTCTGCGGATTCCCACATCACGGAGCCTCCCCATACCTACGTCGACTACATCGACCCGAAGTGGAAGGCGAAGGCGCCGGTGCTGAAGAACGCGGGCGAGGCGGGCGACGTCTTCCATGTGGAGGGTCTGAAGGTACCGATCCCGATGGGCCTCGTGGCCGCGGCCGGCAAGCCGGCGGAGGAGCTGCGCCTGGCGGGGGTGAAGTTCGAAGACCTCCACCGGGGCGGCTGGGACCCCGACGCGCGCATGGCCGATCAGGAGCGCGACGGGGTGGCAGCGGAGATCCTCTATCCCACCGTTGGTATGGCCATCTGCAACCACCGGGACTTCGACTTCAAGAAGGCCTGCTTCGACGCCTACAACCGCTGGCTGGCGGAGTACTGCTCCGCCCACCCGCAGCGGCTGCTCGGCTGCGGCCAGACGGCCATGCGCGCGCCCGAGGAGGGCATCGAGGATCTCAAGGCCATCCGCGCGCTCGGCCTGCGCGGCGTGATGATGCCGGGCATCCCCGCGGTGGAGGACTACGACTCACCCGTATACGACGCGTTCTGGGAGGCAGCCATTGAGCTTGGGCTGCCGCTCTCCTTCCACATCCTGACCGTGCGCGAGGGTGCGAACGTGGTGCGCGGACCCCGGATGAACAGCTTTCTTGCCATCATCCGTGGCTGCCAGGACATCATGGGCATGCTGATTCTGGGCGGTGTCTTCGAGCGCCACCCCCAGCTGAAGGTGGTGTGCGTGGAGGCGGACGCGGGCTGGGTACCTCACTACATGTACCGCATGGACCATGCCTACAAGCGCCACCGCTACTGGCTGCCGGCCGGGCAGAAGCTCTCCCGGCTGCCCTCGGAGTACTTCGCCGAGAACATCTACACCACCTTCCAGGACGATTGGGTCGCCTTCAAGACGGCCGACCTGATGAACTGGCGGCGGCTCATGTGGGCCAATGACTTCCCCCACAGCGACTCCACCTGGCCGCTCTCTCAGGAGCTGCTGCAGGAGCATGGCCGCGAGCTCACCCCGGAGCAGCGCCGGGGCATCCTGTGTGACAACGTGGCCAAGCTCTACGCGATCGACCTCTCGACGCTGAGCGACGGCGAGGGATCGGCGGCGGTCTAGAAGCGAATCACCTGGCGCGCGACCTCGCCCTTCTCGAGGGCGGCGAAGGCGTCGTTAACATCCTCGAGCTTGAGCTCGCGCGAGACCATCTCGTCCAGCTTCAGCCGTCCGTCGAGGTACAGCTCGATGTAGCGCGGCATATCGACCCGGAAGCGGTTGGAGCCCATGTTGGAGCCCTGGAGCTTCTTCTCGAAGAGAAGATCGATGCCCTGGATCTCGACCGTCTGGCCCAGCGGGATCATGCCGATCACGGTGGCTGTGCCCCCGATCTCGAGCATGGCGTAAGCCTGCTCGGCTGCCTTCTTGAGCCCGATCGCCTCGAACGAGTACTCGACACCGGCTCCACCGGTGAGCTCCTTGACCTGCTCGACGGGATCCCCCGCCGAGGCATCTACGCCGTCGGTGGCGCCGAGCTGCTTTGCCAGCTCGAGCTTGGAGGGGATCATGTCGATCGCGATGATGCGGCCGGCGCCTGCGATCGCGGCCCCCTGGATGGCCGAGAGGCCGACCCCGCCGCAGCCGATCACGGCAACCGTTGCGCCGGCCGGCACCTTGGCCGTGTTGAAGACCGCGCCCAGACCGGTGGTGACTCCGCAGCCGATCAGCGCGGCCTTATCGAGCGGCATGTCCTCTCGGATCTTCACGATCGCGTTCTCGTGCACCAGCAGCTGCTCGGCGTACGAAGACAGGTCCATGAATTGATGCATCACCTCGCCCTTCTGGGAGAGGCGCGGTGGCTCATCCTGCCCGCGGCGTGTCTCCAGCTTACTGCACAGCGACGGCCGCCCTCCGAGGCAGTACTTGCAGTGGCCGCAGAAGACCGAGAGGCAGGTGATCACGTGGTCGCCGGGCTTTACGTACCGCACCGCGGAGCCCACCTCTTCGACGATGCCAGCCGACTCGTGGCCGAGCACCGTCGGCATCGGCCATATGTAGGCACCGGTATAGAAGTGCAGATCCGAGCGACACACCCCGGCTGCGACCGTGCGCACCACAACCTCCCGCGGGCCGGGGCTGGCGATATCCACATCCTCGATCTCGAGCGGCTTCTGAATCCCTCGAAGCACCGCGGCCTTCATGGCGTGTCTCCTTTCGGCGTGTGTGGCCTGGACCTCGATTCTACACCGGCCGCACCGCGTCGATGCGCCCCACGACCTGACCGGAGAGCGCCACCCCCGCCTCGAGCTGGCCGCCGAAGTAGACCTCGCGCCCGCCCGCCGCCAGCTCCGCCATCGGGTTGCCTTCGCCGCGCTCCAGGCGCTCGGTGCGCAGCGCGCGCAGCGCGGGCCCCTTCGCCTGACGCAGGAAGACAGTGCCCGTCTCGGGGGCCTCCACGATCGTCCGCTTCCAGCCCTCGTGTACGGGGGACTCCAGCGCGGAGACCACGCGCGTTCCCATCTGCACGCCCTCGGCTCCCAGGGCAAACGCCGTCGCCATCGAGACCCCGTCGCAGATCCCTCCCGCCGCGATGATCGGCACGTCCACCCGTGACCGCACCAGCGGCAGCAGCACCAGGCTCGAGACCGGCCATGGGTTCTTGAAGCCGCCCCCCTCACCGCCTTCGACCACGAGTCCGTCAACGCCCGCGTCCGCAGCCTTCAAGGCGGCGTGCAGTGTGGGGATCACGTGCAAGACGGTGAGGCCGGCGTCCTTGAGCTGGCGCGTATATTTCGTGGGCTCGCCCGCCGACGTCGTCACGAAGCGCACCCCCTGCTCGATCACGAAGTCCACGATCCCAGGATCGCGCACGAAGGCCTGGGCAATATTCACGCCAGAGGGCCGATCGGTGAGCTCGCACATGCGCCGGATCTCTGCCCGGATCGCATCGAGCTCCCCCGAGGAGGTCTCGATAATCCCCATCGCCCCCGCGTTCGACACCGCCGACGCCAGCTGCGAGCGCGCGATCCATCCTATCGGAGCCTGCACGATCGGGAGCTCGGCCCCGAGCATGCGCGTCACTCAGTTGTCGAATCTCACGCTGCCTCCTGTGTGTTGGCGTGGCCGGTCAAGAGATTGGCACGTACAGCCAACCAGCCCCGCGCGCATGTTCGCATCTTTCCTACCGAGCTTTTCAAGGGACGAAGCGATGCGTGTGATCCCCGTGGAGAATGTACGGCAGGTTGCGATTCGAGCCCTCGTCGAGGAAGACGGCGACTCCGAGGTCAGGCTCATCCTGGTCACGGCTGCGTTCTATGGGGCCACCGTTGCCTCGATGATCTGGTGGCTTTTCACCCGAACGAGTCTCAGAGCGCCTGACAGCGCGCTGATATCGGAGGCTGCGCTCCGCACTGCATGGCGTCGGTGACGCCACTGCCGAGGGCCGCGCAGGCCGCAGTTCTGGCGCCCATGATCGCCGACGCCTCGCTGGCTCCACGCCCGACACGACATTCGGTACGACCCTTGAACGTGAAGCATGTGTCGCACTCGATCCGCACCTCCTGACGAACCCCGTACCAGAGCCAGCCCGCAAACAGCGCGATGCCCACGATCGTGGCGATGGCCCGCAGCAGGCGAGAAGCTGAGTCCCCTAAGCTGTAAAGAGCCATCGCGGGCGAGCTACCTCAGGTGCCCAGAGGGGTGGGACTCGGAGACGGCCCGAAGATCTCTTCAGGGGGTGCGAGCGCATCGAGTCTAAGTCCCAGCTCCGGATCAAGCAGCGAGAGTAACGGGATCCGGGACCGTCGCGCCAGCACAGGGCTCCTCCCTTCATCTTCTCAGGTCCCCCCGTCCAGCACAGAAGTGATCCAGGGTGCCGGATGTCAGCGGCTGCGATCTGTGGGAGGATGGGTCCCGCATGGTCTCCCCTTCCTCTGCGCGCTCCTCTGGCTGGTCTCGGCCGGACTTCCGGCTCACGCGGAGCCGCCGCTATGCCGCTCGTGGTTGCGATCGACTACGCGTTCCCGCCGCAGCAGTGGATCGATGACAAGGGGGAGGCGGGGGGATGCGACGTCGAGGTCTTCCGCGCGGTGGCCGCTGAGATCGGGCTCGAGTATGAGATTTGCGGGGCGACCTGGGACCAGGTCCGCGGCCAGCTCGAGCGCGGCGTCTTATTCCTGATGACTGACCTGCAGCTTCCCGGACTCTGGGGCCTCGAGCTGACCCGCAAAGTACTCGACGAGTTCCCCGCCATGGGCGTGATCTTCCTGTCCGGCCACCCAGGCCGCTCGACCTGCCACGTGGCGCGTGCGTGCGCTTCGTCCCCAAAGCCTTCACCGGCTAAAGCTTTGCCGAAGCCCTCAAAAGTCTGGCGGGACGGGAACCAAGCTAGCGCGCCCCGCGCGAACCGGCGCGCAGAATGCGGACAGCGATATGACCGCAGACCAGATCATCGCAACACTTGAGCTCGAGCCCCACCCCGAAGGTGGGTTCTTTCGGGAGACGTACCGCGCAACGGAGACGCTCTCCCGCGCTGTCCTGCCGTCGCGCTTCCGCGGCGAGCGTGCGTTCTCTACCGCGATCTACTTCCTCATCCAGGGCAAACAATTCTCGGCACTTCATCGGATCTGCTCCGACGAGCTCTGGCATTTTTATCTCGGCGAGCCCTTGGAGTTCGTGGAAATCACCTCCGACGGTCGATTGACGATGACCCTCCTCGGCCATGGCATCACGACGGTTACCCGGCCGCAGGCCGTGATCCCCGCCGGCAGCTGGTTCGGCTCCAGACTTGCCAGGCCAGACCCCCACGCGTTCGCCCTCGTGGGCTGCACTGTTGCCCCGGGCTTCGACTTCGCGGACTTCGAGCTCGCGAGTCGCGAAAAACTGCTTGAGGCATATCCGCAACACGAGGACATGATCCGGGCCATGACCCGAGGGTGAGCGCGGACTATGTCCGCCGCCCGTCATCACTCTGCCCGGGCGGGGCACGCAACGACAGAAACAGGCCCAACGCCAGTACGGGGAGCAAGACGACGGCGCCGTACTTCCCCGGAGCCGCCACGGGCAACGGCTTGTAGAACCAGAGGATGACCACGGCGACGGCCTGCTTGAGCGTCTCCAGGGAGAGCAGGAGTGGCACGAAGGAGCGCTATCGCAACGCCACCAGAAAGTGGAGCGCAGCGAAGGAGAGCTGTTGCAGGCCCATGACGGCGAACAGAAAGACGATGACCGCGCGTTCCCTCGACAGGTCGATTCCCGCGATCTGCCCCGCACCACCGTCGCTCGCGATGAGATGGATGCTGCCCCTGGCGAGGTTCAGCGCGCCCAGCGCCAGCAGGACCCACCAGGCCAGGGGCGAACCGCGGTAGCTCTCATTCGTAGCTGAGGGCATGAATCCCATGACTTCGGATCGTACTACTGCGTGCTCAAGCGGTGCTTGTGAGGTCCACAGAGTGCCGCCCGGGCGCATTGGCTAGGGCTCTGGGAACATCTTCCCCGCCATCACGGCAAGGCCACAGGGGGAAAGCCCCACGCCCTATCAACTTCTGAGCCTTCTTGCCGATGGAAGCGGACCCAAAAACGAGGCGTCCGCGGTGGACGCGAGGAGGGAGTTCGATGACACGCTTGACTGCCTTTGTTGTAGCAATCGCATGCATGCCCTGCCTGGCACTCGCCCAGGCAAAGCCATCGCCTGCCGAGATCAAGAAGGTTCTCGACTACTACTACGGATCGACGAATGACGCGGTTGTCGTCGTAGATACGCGCCTGTGCAGTGACGTCGCCACCCGGGGGGAGAACAAGAACGAGTGCACCGCCACGATCTCTTCGAAGGAGATCGAGGTGGGTCAGCCCAGCATCCTGTGGATGAACTTCTTCGTCCCGGCCAAAGCGGGTGAGCAGAAGATTCTGGTCCAGTTCAACCAGAACGGCGTGACCCGCATGACCCGCCAGCTCACGCTCTCCGGGGCGATCCGCTTCCGCACCTGGAAGAAGTTCGCACTCGACCGGCCGGGGAAGTGGTCGGTCAAGATCCTGCAGGACAAGCAGAGCGGCGTGAAGGAGCTGGCGAGCTTCGCTCTGACCGGCCGCGAGGAAGGAGCCGCCTCCAACGAGAAGGCGCAGCCTCCCGTTTCTGCGGGCAAAGCCACGACAGAGTAAGCATCGTGCGACGGCGATAAGCGATCCGAAACAGACAGGAGACCCCGGAACCGAAAGGTTCCGGGGTCTCCTCTTTTCAGCTGCTGCGCAAGCTGCTGATTACGAAGGGCCCGAAACCCCCAGCGATGCCGCATCGTTGCGTCTGCTGACTTACGAGCCCTTGCCTTCGCGTGCCCGGCTAGCGGAGTACCAGCAGCGAGTAAACCTCGCTGCCGTCCTTCTCGTGGAAGGCGAACTGCATCGCGGTCTGGGTGAAGCTCAGGTAGGCGAAGCCTTCGATCGTGTCATCGTAGTAGAGCTGGCCCGGCTCAGGCGAGAAGGTGGAGGCCGTGACTTTCGAGCCCGCGCCGCTGACCGCGAAGAAGGTGTCCGGGCAACTCGCGTCGCGACCGCGATCGATCAGCTGCCGACCATGGTCGTGGCCGCTCAAGAACATGTCCGTGCCGCAGTAAATGGCCTCCTGGAGGGCGTACATTCCCGGTGGGTTGTAGGCCGCCTGAAAGGGGGGGGTCGGAAACGTCGTGATCAAGTTCAGGAGCACATTGTCATCCTGGTGCGCGCCCGCTGTGAAGCGCGGGTGGTGAGCCACGGCGACCTTCCACGTGGCCGTGGACGCGGCGACTTGCGTCGGAACGATTCCGATCTGAGTAGCGATGGACGGCATCGGCGCAGTTCCCTGGGTGTCGAAGAAGAAGAGATCGACGATTCCACCTGGGGAGCTCACGCCATAGAACGACGCCGGCATGTTCCAGCGTGCGGAGGGGCGCATGCCAGGTCCGATACCGACAGGGAGTGAGGTGTAATCGATCTGAGCCTGCGCGACTCCGAGCGAAAGCAGGCCATAGTCGTGGTTGCCGAATACCGCGTAGAAGGGGATGTCGAGCTGCGGCAGGTTGTAAGGGTCCTCGAACTTCGTGACCCATTGCGGATCGCTGGTCGACTGCACTCCGTCATCGTAGAAGTTGTCCCCGGCCAGGATGACGGCTGTGCAACCTCCGACGTCCGCGCAGTGCTGATTCATTGCATCAGCGACCGCGAACTGATCGGGGTTCCCCTCACCGGTGTCACCGATCGCGATCAGCTTTACGGCGTTACAGGGCGCTCCGATGGCGAGGTTCGCGCAGCTTTCCGTCCACGCATCCGTACAACAGGTCACAGCCGTTGCGCAGACGCAGAGGGCGACGCTCGCCTCGCTGCAGCCGACGCCCGCGTGGACCACGTTGCAGGCCTGCTGCGAGCCGAGCGCGCAGAGCGGGGCGGCGGCTGGACCGCGCCCTGCGGCACCTCTCTGCAGGACCACCACGTCGGCCATCGTACAGCGCCGCGCCGGATCGCCGCTCACACCCCCGGAGGCAGCGTCGTCCACCACGTCACAGAGTCCGGCGGCGATCAGATCCAGCATCTCGAGCCTTGCGAGGTGCCGGCGGAGCGCCAGCGCATCCGGCTCTCCCAGCGAGCCACTCTGATCGAGATCCCCACAGCTCTTCGCTGCAGAGAGTGGCTGCCCTCCAGCGAGCAGCACGCCGGACAGCAGAAAAACAAGGCCGATGCTCTTCATAGCGCGCTTCCTTCGCCGTCACTCATTTGGGGAGCTCAGCGTCATTCTAGACGGTGGATGGTCCCGAAGTGGAAAATAGCTGTCGCGATCGGGCCGGTCCCGCCTAGCGTTTGAAGCCCCTAGAACTGCTGAGGATTCTGGGGCTTTACCTGGCTGAGTCCGCGTCCGAGCCGTGGGTCAATCGATCTGCGCCCAGGCGCGGGCGGGCTACAGTCGCAGGTGATACGGTGTCCGCGGAATCCAGCAAGAGGAGGTTCGAAGCATGACGCATAGGAGTCTGGGAATGATCGCACTGGTCGCTGCAGCGGTACTGCTTCAGGGGTGCACGATCAGCCGGTCGATTTCCAAGGCGGTGACGACCGCGAGCGAGAGCATTGTCGACAGCGCGAAGTCCTCGTCGAAGAAGCTTTCGGGTGACGACGCGCGGCTTGAGCAGGAGTACCGCGACGACCTGCGCGTTGCGGCGCGCACGCTGGTCAACGCGGGCGCGTCCAACGACCAGTTCCTGCGCGAGCTGGGACGAATCGCGGAACTGCACGGCATCAGCCACTGGGAGGGCGAGCCGGGGAGCCTGATCGCGCTCGGCGCCGGGGCCTGCGAGGCGGGCGTATCGGAGCTGTGGCTCGATTCGCTGCTCGCGAGGCTCGGACAAGACGGCGTGCGCGAACGGAGCCTGGCGCGCGAGGGTTGCCGAAGCGCCCTGTGAGCGGCCTGGTGCAGATCTCGCGCGTACTGGCGCTCGCCGCGGCGCTCGCCACGGGAACCGCGCAGTCCGCGGAGCTGGGATTCGTCTGGGTCGAGTCGAACGTGGGCGGTGCGAGCGGGGGTCACTTTGCCCTGAGTCTGGACGACCGCGTCTACAGCTACCACGCCTCCGACGATGGGCTGCTACTGCTGGAGCGCCGCACGCGCGAGCACTTCGACTTCCACTACGCGACACTCGAGAACCGGCCGCTGCACGTGGCGTTCGTTGAGCTGTCGCCCGAGGTGTTCGCGCGCGTGCGCGACGGGTTCGCAGCCGCGTACCTGGCGGAGCAGCGCGCCCTGACGCTAGTGGAAGACCGGCGTGAGAACCTGGCGCTCCTCGAGGCGCTCCTCGGAGACCGTCTTGGCGTGAGCGCGCGAGGCGCGGGGCTGCTCGACGTGCGCGAGTCGGGCGCGGACGAGGCGCTGGTGCTGCGGCGCGAGCTCGAGGCGCGGCTGGGCCGAGACTTTCTGCAGCGCGCGATCGAGCGGCTCGAAGGCGAGTTGCGGGCCGCGCGCCTCGACGCGGTGCATGGCGACGCGCCGCTCACGCGCTACCGCGAACGGCTGGCCGAACGGGCCGCGCTCATGGCCCTTCGGGACGCTGTGGGACTCGACGCCCGCGCCATCGTCCCGGCCGATCCCACGCCCTTGTCCTTGGCGGAAGCAGCCGGACTCTCACGGCTTCGCGAGAGGCTGACCGATGCCGTGACCGAGCTGCTGGCCTCGCGGCGCCCGGATCGAGGGCACGCGCTCTTCCTCGCTGCCGCACGCCACCACGTGGTCAGCGGCTCGCTCGTCGAGTCGCGCCTGGTGCTGCTCGACCCGCTCGTGCGGGATACGCCCGCGCTGGACGCGCGCGAGCTGGCCTCGCGCCGCGCGGAGTTCGAAGCGGTGGCGTACCACACCGAGAAGGTCTACCGCGCCGAGCGGACCCGCCTGCGCGACTTGGGACCGGACGCGCGCGGCTACCAGCGGCTCGAGGAGTGGGCTGCCCGGAGTGCGGAGTACCGCGCGGCCCTCGCTGGCGGCCGCGCCCTGTATGCCGCGGTGGAGCGGCGCCCGCCCGAACGCCGCCGTCTGCTCGCGACGATCGCCACGGCGACGCCGCGCGGAGAACTGCGTGAGTCGCTCGCTGCAGCGCGCATGCGTGTTCGAGCCGCGCGGGACGCCCTGCGCGATGTGCGCGGCTACGACCTGGTCCGGCGCAACTGCGCCACGGACGTCATCGCGACGTTGAACCGCGCACTCGGCGGAACTCAGGCCGCACGCGAGGCGCTTGGCGGCGCACTTGAACCGGGAGAGGGGCTCGGCTTCGTGCCGTTCGTGCTCTTCGAACAGGTGCGCGAACGCCTTGCCGTCACGCGAGTTGAGCGCGTGCCCTCGTACCGCGAGCGAAGGCTGCGCGCGCGGCATGATAGGTCGATTGTGGGGCGCTTGCGCGAGGCGACCACGCTCACCTCGACGATCTACCGGCCGCGCCCCGGCGATACGAGCTTTCTTCTCTTCACCGATGATCTGTTCTGGGCGCGCCCGGCGTTCGGCCTGGTGAACCTGGGCTGGGCGCTCGGGAACGGCCTGGCCGGGGTCGTCACCGGCCCGCTCGACGGCGGCAGCCGGCTCGAACGCGGGCTTTTCGGTGCGCTCTTCTCCCTGCCCGAGCTGGCCTGGATCAACGTGCGCAAAGGGTCGTTCGACGCGTCGACACTCGCGTCGGACGATGGCGGCCGTTAAGGGCGTCGATGCTGGGGTATCGGTCCCTCGACACCGATTCTAGTCGTCCTGCGAATTCGGTATCGAGTTATGATGAGTGAGTAGCAAGCTGCACGCCCAGGCTAGTCCGAGCAGATCTCGCCGAAGTTTCCGAAGAGCAGCGTGAGATCCTCGTAGTTGACGGTCCCGTCCCCGTTCAGATCGGCGGGCGGAAAGTCCGTGTCCCAGACCGCCAGGAGCAACGCCTTGTCCTGCTCGTTGACGACACAGTCTCCGTTGATGTCTCCGGTGAAGGTTGTGCCGAAGGTGGCGCCGAAGTTCTCGTCGAGCAGCTCCAGATCGGCGCCGTCCACCACACCGTCCCGATTCAGATCGACGTGGTCCGCTTTGGGCGCAGTCGAGCCGAGCAGTGCTCTCAGTGTGCGTCGGTCCACGGAGTCGACCCGCCAGTCCCCGTTCACGTCGCCCACCAGCTTCTCAGCGCAGATTCGGTCCCACTCGGAAATCACGGCGATGAGGTCAAGGATGTTGATACCGTCATCGTCCTGGATATCGGCGGCGGGATAGTAGGTTCCGTAGACCGCGATTGAGATGTCGAGGTCCATCGGGCCCACGACGCAGGAGCCGTCGATGTCGCCACG
>SMWZ01000097.1 GCA_004356455.1 Deltaproteobacteria bacterium | reverse complement strand
TCTTCGTCCTGGATCGGGTTCTCGATTGGCAGCACCGGCGCACCTCGCGCGAACTCCGCGTAGCCCTCCTGATCCGGTCGCACGGTAAAACTCCCGTCGGGAATTTCGACTACCCGCTCGAGCGTCCGGATCTCGGATCGCACAGCGTCCAGCACGGGCGCCAGCTCAGGATCCACGAGCAGCACGCGCGCTCCCGAGTGCTCGAGGATGTAGGTGATCTCGCGGGCCGAGAGACGCGTGTTGATCGATACCAGCGGCGCCGCAAGCAACGGCATCGCAAAGTGGGCCACCAGGTGCCAGGGCGTGTTGGGCGCCAGGATCGCCACGCGATCCCCCGTCTCGATCCCCACACGGCGCAGCGCGCCCGCCATGCGCCCCACCTCCTCGGCGAACTCGGCATAGCTCCAGCGCAGCTCACCGTGAACGACCGCCGTACGCTCCGGGAACACGCGCCGTGTCCGCTGCAGAAACACGACCGGTGTGAGGGGATCCTTCCAGACCTCTGCGTGCTCGCGCTCGACCACTGAGGTGCCATTCTAACGCCAGCGGCCCGCGCCGGGCCAGCGTCCGTTGCGCTCCCACAGCCAGCGTGCGAGCATGCCCGCACCCCAGGGGAGATCCCTCATGCCACTCGAGCTGGACCTCTTCTTTTCGTTCCGGAGCCCCTACTCCTACCTCGCCACACCAAGACTGCGCGACCTCGCCCGCGACTATGATCTCGACATCCAGGTGCGGGTCGTGCTGCCTCTGGCCGTGCGGGAAAAGAATTTCTTCAAAACGGTAAACCCGCTCTGGCCCCCCTACCTGGTGCGTGACACGGCGCGCATTGCCGAGTACCTCGGCCTGCCCATTCGCTGGCCGCGCCCGGACCCGATCGTGCAGGACTTTCAGACGCGCGAGGTGGCAAAAGATCAGCCCTACATCTACCGCATCTCGCGGCTCGGCGCGGCGGCCGAGGTGCGCGGCCGCGGGCTCCCGTTCATCTACGAGGTCTCACGGACGATCTGGAACGGCGAGACGGACAACTGGCACGAGGGCGACCAGCTGGCACGCGCCAGCGAGCGAGCGGGTCTGGACCGGGCCGAGCTCGAGCGCGAGATTGCCGAGAATCCCGCTCGCTACGACGCGCTGATCGAGGAGAACCAGAAAGCTCTCGAGGCGGCGGGCCACTGGGGCGTGCCCACGATGGTCTTCCGCGGCGAGCCCTTCTTCGGCCAGGACCGGATCGACCATCTCATCTGGCGCCTGAACCAGCACGGGCTCACGCGTCGCGCCGCATCCTGAACTTCTCGGCTTGCTTGTACCTGGCGTCGAGGTCGAGGAGGCCGTTCAATTCATCAAAGGACATCAGCGATCCCAGCGGGCTCTCACCTCTGCCGCGAAGCTCGCGGAAAGCGTGCTCGAGCGCACGCGCCGCCGCGAGCAGGCCCGTGAGCGGGTAGACCACCCACTCGAAGCCCAGCTCGAGCAGTCGCTCCAGCGGGAGCAGCGGGGTCTGTCCGCCCTCGACCATGTTGGCGATGAGCGGCCCAGGGACCTCCCGCCCGACCCGCTCCAGCTCCTCCACGCTTTGCAAAGCCTCGACGAAGATCACGTCGGCCCCTGCCTTCTTATAAGCGCGGCCACGGCGCACGGCCTCGTCGAGCCCGTGCGTGGCACGGGCATCCGTGCGTCCAATCAGCCGGAACTCGCGGGCTCCTCTGGCTTCGGCCGCCGCGCGCAGCTTCTGTACGTGCTCTTCGCACGAAATGACCTCCTTGCCCCGCATGTGACCACAGCGCTTCGGCCAGACCTGATCCTCCAGCAGCACACCACCCGCGCCCAGCTCCATCAGCTCGCGCACGAGCCGCTGCACGTTGAGCGGCCCACCGTGTCCCGTGTCCCCATCGACGATCACGGGAGTCTGAACTGTGCGCAGCAGACGGCGCGCGGTTTCGAGAATCTCCGTCTGCGTGAGCAGCCCGAAGTCGGGCTCGCCGATCAACGTGGCCGACACCGCGAAGCCGCTCAGGAACAGCACATCGTAGCCAGCCCGCTCGGCCAGCTTGGCAGAGAGCGCATCGTATACACCGACGCCCAGCACGACCTCGCGTGGGGAGCCGCTCAAACCTACGTTCCTAACGCTGACCAAACACGGCGTGGAGGATCTCGCGCGGATGCTCGACGAGCCGGTCCACACCCGCCTCGCGCAGCTCGTCGCGCCCTCGCAGCCCCCAACCACAGCCGAGCGTGTGTGCACCGCCCGCGCGCCCCATCTGCACGTCGACCGCGCTATCGCCCACGACCCAGATCTCGTCGGGGGCTTCCTCGAGCCGCTGTATGAGATGCACCAGGACGCGGTGGTCGGGCTTCCTCACGGGCAGTGAGTCCCCGCCCAGCACGACGCGGAAGTAGGACTTGAGACCGAGACCCTCGGTCATGTGGTCGAGAAAGCGCGCGGGCTTGTTGCTCGCGATCGCGAGCATGCAACCCTCGAGGCCCTCGAGGCAGTCCATGATGCCCGGATAGGTCTCGGTGGTGTCCAGACAGCAGCGCTCGTAATGCTCGCGGAAGCGGGCGTAGAGCTCCTCGATGCGCTCCGGCGAGCGCTGAGGCTCGGGCACGGCCCGCTCGAGCAGCTTGAGCGCCCCGTCACCGATCCAGAAGCGCACCTCCGGACCGTCGACCGCCGGCAGACCCGCATCAAGCAGGGTGCGGTTGAGGGCCGTGGCGATATCTCGCCAGGTGTCCGCAAGGGTCCCGTCGAAGTCGAACACGATCAGGCGACGTCGGCTCGAGGCAGGCATAGGCGCTCAAGGTAGACGGGGCGGCGCGCTTTTCAAAGCCCTGCAGCGGTGCGCGTCGCAGGAGGGGTTTCCATGGCATCGCTGGCGGGAGTGGGTCTTCCCGCTGGCGGATCGGGAGCTCGCAGCTCACGGGTACAAGCGTTCGTCCCACAAGGAGATGGGCCTGGGGTCTATGGGCCCCAGCTTGAATCCGAAGAGTCGCGTCCGTAGACTCCTCCACCCATTCCCCGGTAGCTCAGTTGGTAGAGCGGGTGGCTGTTAACCACTAGGTCGGCGGTTCGAGCCCGTCCCGGGGAGCCAACGGCACCGCCGCGGATCGACATTGCCGGCCGTTTGGGAGTAAGCTCGCGCCAGCCAGACTGGAGCGCGCTCTACCGGGTTGCGTGTCGCGGCTCCAGCGTCGATGGAGTACCGCCCTCAGAAGGAGGCCCCGCATGCGCAAGTTCGTTGCCTGTCTCACCGTAATCCTGTTGTTTTCCGCCTGTGCTAAGCCCTATCCGCAGCGTAGCCCGTTCGAGGTGTCTCCGGTTTCAGTCAAGCAGGGCGAGCAGCGGATCACGGACCAAGTCATCGTGATCACGGATGGCTCCGCCACCATGGTTCAGGAGGCCAACTTCCCGGAGGCCCGGGCGCTGACCCAGACCTTTATCGCGGCCATGCCCGAGGCCGCCGTGCGCTCCAAAGGGACGGAAACCTATCAGGCAGCGCTGATCAGCTTCGGCGGGGCAGAGCGGGGCGGCGCGCCGCTCGCGGACTTCAACCGCGAGCTGCTGGCTGACAAGGCCGCCTACCTGCGCCCGCTCGGAAGCCTGACCCTCCTGGATCGGGTGCTGGGCGAGGTCCAGGACGAGCTCGCGGGAAGCAGCGGACGCGCAGCGATCGTGATCTTCTCCGATGGGCTACCGACCTCCGAGCAAAAGACGATTGCAGCGGCGCAATCGCTGATCTCGAACCATAACGGCGAGGTCTGCATCCACACGGTACACACCGCCACGGATGCCGCGGGCGGCGCCTTCCTGTCACGGCTCAGCAGCCTGACCGGGTGTGGCAGCACGCGCACCGGAGGGAGCCTGGCTGTGGCCTCGGATATGGACGGCTTTCAGCGGCAGATCTTCCTGGGCCCAGCGGCGCTTCCCGTGGTCGCCACCCCTGGACCGTGCGAAAGCCGGATCGTGCTGCGCGGCGTGCAGTTCGAGTTCGATCGGTCGCAGCTCATGTCGGAGAGTGGCGTCGTTCTCGATGCAGCCGTCGATCAGCTTAAGCAGTGCCCCAACGTGAGTCTGCGCGTGGACGGGTATACCTGCTCGATCGGGGCGGAGGGCTACAACGATGGCCTCTCGGAGCGACGTGCGGACGCGGTACGCAGCTACCTGATCAACGCCGGCGTGGACAGCGGGCGGCTCGAGACCCGGGCGTTTGGCGAGTCGAACCCGGTCGCCTCGAACGCAACCGAAGATGGGCGTGTGCAGAACCGACGCGTGGAGCTGAGTCCGGAGCAGTAAGCGGGGCCTCACTCAAGGCCACCACTCGAGGCTGACGAAGACGCCGGCGTTCGGGCTGCATTCCCGGAAAAGAGTCCGTGTGTCCAGCTCAGTCGCGTGCGCGAGCTCCCTGGTGCTGCACCCAGCGGATCTGGGTGTCGGTGGCGTGCAGCAGCCCGCAGGCCTCGCTGAGCTGACGCTCGTCGCCGGATCGAATCACGCGCTCGAGCTGCTCGGCCGACTGACGCAGTCTACGGACCGCGTCCCTGAGAATCTTGACCTGGGTCTCGGTGAGATGCTCGATGTTCATGCTGGCCCTCCTTGGTGTGTCCTCACCCGAGAAGTGTCGGCGCCAAGGCGCATGAATCCCTTGTCGCGCACGCCAATCTCTTGACCGAACACGCCAGAATCAGGTCTTCTTGGAAGCGTGTAAGCGACGGTATTCCAGGGGCGTCTTGCCGGTCCAGCGGCGCACCGCACGACTGAAGGCGCTGCTATCCGAGAAGCCCGCGACATACGCGATCTCCGCCAGCGCAGTGTCGACCTGCTCGAGATGATGCAGGCTCAGCTCGCGCCGCAGGGAGTCGAGCATAGCGTTGAAAGACGTACCTTCGTGGGCCAGACGCCTCTGCAGGGTGCGCGCACTCATGTACAGGCTACGCGCCACCCCGGGCAGCTCGCACGGCCCGCGATCCAGAAGGGACATGAGGTGGGTCTTGACCTTGCGACTCGTGCTCTGATCTTCCAGGTCGGCGAGATGGCGCGCCGCGTGCTCTTCATGAAAGCGTGCAATCTCGGGGTTGGCATGCAGAGAAGGTTGATCGAGACTCGCCTTCGAAACCACGAGCTCACTCTCCTTGCACTCGAACTTCACCGGACACCTGAGGATGCGCTCGTATTCGGAGTGCTCACCCAGGGCCGGATGGCGAAAGCGCGCCTCGCCTGCGCGGAAGTCGAGGGCCGTCACCCAGTCCAGAATCTTGAGCATGATCATCGCCCGATACTCGGTCTGGGCGGCAATCTGCAGGGGCTCCGCACCCGCGGCTTCGAAGCGAATCAAGAGGGAGGATCCCTGCTCCATCAGGGAAAGCCATTCGGCATCGAAAACCACTCGCTGGTAGCGCATCACGCGCTCGATACCGTCTCGCACGGTCGGGCTACTCAGCATCAGATAGCCGAGGATGTTGGCCGCCAGCGGACGTAGGTGCTCACCCACGTGAAGGCCGAAGCAAGGGTCACCCGTGAGCTCGGCGGCCTTCAACCAGAAGCGGTCGAACACCTCCGCCGGGATCCTCGCCTCCGGCTCCGCCAGCAGCTCCGGCTCGATTCCACACGACTCCAGCAGTGGCCTCCACTCCAGGCCTCGCCCCGTGATCCCGAAAATGATGGGGCGAAAGACGCTTACGCATGGCCCCCGAGTCGCTTCCAAGCGATTCCCCTCCCCTGCCGGAGTCTTCAGTGTAATATCGCGCAACCTATCAGCTAGGGGCTCGG
>SMWZ01000096.1 GCA_004356455.1 Deltaproteobacteria bacterium | reverse complement strand
CGCTCCCTGGCCAAGCAGCTGATCAAAGTCATCAACGGTCCCATGCGAGCCATGCGCCCCACCTACCCTCGCGAATGAGGTGTTCGGGGGGCGCATCAATCCTAGGTCGAGCATGACCGAGGCGCCGCTTGCAACCCGGGACGACCTGCACGTGGTCCTCGTGCGTCCACAGATCCATTGGAACACCGGCAACGTGGGGCGTAGCTGCCTGGCCGCCGGCGCTCAGCTGCACCTCGTGAGGCCGCTCGGCTTCTCGCTCGAGGACCGCCGCGTGCGGCGTGCGGGGCTCGACTACTGGCCACGGGTCGCGCCGCGCGTGTGGCCCGACTGGGAGAGCCTCGAAGCGGAGCTTCCTGAGCTCGGGCCGCCATTTCTCTTCAGCGCCGACGCCGCGCGCGACCTCTGGAGCGTGCGCTTTCCCCGACCCGCGGTGCTCGTATTCGGCTCCGAGGCGGAGGGTCTCCCGCGCAGGCTACGCGAGCGGCATGCGGAGCGAGGGGTGCGCATCCCCATGGAAGATCCGGAGCTGCGCTCGCTGAACCTCTCGACAACCGTCGGCGTCGCGCTCTACGAGGTCCTGCGCCAGCGGCATGCTGGTGCCGCAAGCCCCTGATTGGCTGTGTAGCAGTACGCGAAGCGACGCAGCGAGGCGCAGCAAGCCCCAAAGGGGCGCGCAGCGAGGCGTAGCCGAGCGAAGTGCGGGCAGGCGAGCATAGCTCGCCGATACCCCGCTAGTCCCCGGCGACGGTCATGCGCGCCACGCGCAGGGAGGGCGCGGCCACGCGTCCGAGCCAGAGTAGGTCGTTGCCGATGGCATCGATGCTCGAGAGCATATCGCCGAGATGGCCGGCGATCGTGACCTCGTGCACCGGATGCACGATCTCTCCCGCCTCGATCCAGAATCCCACCGCCCCCTGGGAGTAGTCTCCGGTGACGGGGTTGAAGCCCATCCCGATCAACTCCGTTACTAGCAGCCCCCTCGGGGTGCCGCCGATGATGTCTTCCAGTGAGAGCGACCCGGGCTCGAGCCAGAGGTTTGTCGGCATCGCCCTGGGCGCGCTGGCGACGCTGCGCCCGGCGTTGCCCGTCGTCTTCAGCTCCAGCTTGCGCGCGGAGTAGCTATCCAGCAGGTAGCTGGCCAGGCGACCACGCTCAATCACTACATTGCGCCGCGTGGGCTGGCCTTCAGCATCGAAGGGCTTGCTGCCCAGCCCGCCCGGGAGACGGCCATCGTCGATCACCGTCACCTGCTCACTCGCGATGGCCTCGTCCAGGCGCCCGGCAAGAAACGACGCGCCGCGGTAGACCGCGTATCCATTCACGCATTGCACGAGGTGGCCGAGCAAGCTTGGGGCCGTTAGCGGATCGAAGATCACGGGCACCTCACAGGTCGGGATGCGGCGGGCTCCCAGGCGACGCAGGGCGCGCTCTGCCGCACGCCTCCCGACCTGCGCGGGATCCTCGAGCGAGGAGAGGCTGCGCCCGACCGTGAGCCAGTAGTCCCGCTGCATGTCGCCATTCTGGCTCACGATCGGTTCCGAGAAGAGAGAGTGGCTGGCCGTCCGATACTCCCCCACGAAGCCACTGCTCGTGGCATAGACGATGCGCGAGTAGTCCGAGCCCACCTGGGAGCCCTCAGAGTTTGTGACGCGCACGTCGGCGGCTCGCGCCGCGGCTTCGGCTTGGCGCGCGCTCTGGATTCGATCGTCCACGGAGAAGGGATGCTCCCCCGGCGCGAACAACGAAAGATCCGGGATCTCCCGAGCGAACCCGTCCTCTGGCAGGCCCGCCACGGGGTCCGGTGCGATGGCGCGCGCGAGCGCCACACACTCCTCCGCGATCCGGGCGACCGTCTCCGCTCTCAGGTCGCTGCTGGACGTGATGGCGCAACGCAACCCCTTCGAGCCTTCGACGAAGCTGCGTATGCCCAGTGTCTGCTCACGCGCCTGCTTGACGAAATCGATCTCCCGTCCCCGTACGCGCGCTTCGAGCACGTCGCTCTCCACCAGCACGGCGTCCGCACTCGCGGCTCCCTCGGCCAAGACGCGCGCCAGCGCGAGCTCGAGCAAATCCGCTCCGTTCGTCGTCACCCCTCGGTGCCACCTACGGTGAGACCATCCACGCGGATCGTGGGAAGCCCCACGCCCACCGGTACGCTCTGGCCGTCCTTGCCGCATACACCAACGCCGCGGTCGAGCTCGAGGTCGTGGCCGATCCTGGACACGCGCTGGAGCACGTCCGGCCCGTTTCCGATCAGGGTCGCTCCCTTGAGCGGTGAGCCCAGCCTCCCCTGCTCGATGCGATAGGCCTCGTTGACGCTGAAGACGAACTTGCCGCTGGTGATATCGACCTGCCCTCCTCCGAGCGAGACCGCGTAGATGCCATGCTCTACGGAGCGCAGGATATCCTCGGGATCGTCATTCCCGGCCAGCATGAAGGTGTTGGTCATGCGCGGCATGGGCAGGTGGGCGTAGCTCTCGCGCCGACCGTTGCCGGTGGGCTTCATCCCCATCAGCCGCGCGTTGAGACGGTCCTGCAGATAGCCAACCAGTACGCCATCCTCGATCAGCACGGTGCGCTGGGTTGGAGTTCCCTCGTCATCGACGTTGAGCGAGCCGCGCCGGTTGGGAAGTGTTCCATCGTCCACCACCGTGACGCCGGGAGCCGCCACGCGCTCCCCCATGCGCCCGGAGAACGCGGAGGTCCCCTTGCGGTTGAAATCGCCCTCGAGGCCATGGCCGATGGCTTCGTGCAGCAGAATCCCGGGCCAGCCCGGACCCAGCACCACGTCCATGGTTCCCGCCGGACAGGGCTGCGCATCCAGGTTGAGCAGTGCGAGCCGCGCCGCCTCATCGACCAGCGGCTTCCAAGCTTCGGGATCCAAGAGCTGCTCAAGCTCGTAGCGCCCGCCCATCCCCTGGTAACCGATCTCGCGCTTCTGGCCCGCTGCGTCCGTCGCAATTATCTGAACGTTGAGGCGCACCAGCGGCTGCACATCCCCGACCAGGGTTCCATCGCTTGCCACGATCAGCAGCTGCCGATGCTGTGCGACCAGACTGGCCATCACCTGTGTGATCCGTGGGTCGATCCGGCGTGCATAGACATCGACCGCGTCCAGCAGCGCTACCTTTTTTGCCACCGCCACTTCCGTGGGCGCCTGGGCCAGGGGGTAGAGGTTGTGTACGGGAGCGCCCTGTCCGCCAACGGCCACCGCACGTTGGCGCGCCGTACCCTCGGCGATCGCGCGTGCCGTCGAAGCCGCCAGGCGCAGGCGCTCGACCGTGATCTCGTCCGAGTACGCGTAGCCCTGCCGCTCTCCCACCTGCGCGCGCACGCCCACACCCTGCTCGAGATGTCGGCTGCCGCTCTTGACGATGCCCTCCTCCAGCGAGACCGAGTCCTGGGTCGTGTACTCGAAGAAGAGATCCGCATGGTCGATGGGACGTTCGAACGCGGTCTCAAGCACCGTCGCGAGGCTGCGCTCGTCCAGCCCGAACTGAGTGCGGAAGAAGGGAAGCGCGCTGGTCGGCTCAGGCGTGTCGGCCATCGAACGGGAAGCTAGAGTAAGACGGCCAGACGCGCCCGCTCGAGGAGGGTACGCGCGCGGGCGCAGTGGGGCGCATCCACCCTCTGTCCGCGGAAGCGGAAGACCGCGCTGCCTGACTTGCGGTTCTGCTCAAAGGCCGCAAGCAGCTCCTGGCTCTCGGCGATCTCCCCCGCCGATGGCGTGAGGACCTCGTTCACCACGAGAATCTGGTCCGGGTGCAGCGTCAGCTTCCCCGTGAAACCCAGTCACGCCGCCTCCCGGCGCTCGCGCCGAAACCCCTCGTGATCCCGTATATCGACGTACACCGTAGCCACCGGCTGCACGCCGGCGCGGGCCGCGGCCAGCAGAGTCATAACGCGAGCGTAGCGGAAGACCTCCAGATAGCGGCCTTGCTCATCTCGATTTCGGCGGGCACCGATGGCTGCGGCCAGGTCCTCGGGCCCCCAGGTGAGTGCATCCACACGTGGACAGAGCGCCAGCTCCCGGATGCCGAGCAAGCCCGCCGGAGTCTCCCTGGCGAGCACGAGTAGTCTGACCTCACCCTGGGGGAAGCCGCGCTCAAACTCGATCCGCGAGAGCAGGGCATCGATCCGCTCCAGGTCTTCCGGCCCCCGGAACGAAGTGGAGCGTGCGCCGCAGCCGTCCCATTCAGGACGGGCGGCGCTGCATCATGGCTGCGCGACGGCAACACCTGATGATCTCGCCGCGTTGGTTTCTGGCGCGCTGCTCGAAGCTGACGATCTCCCACTGCGGCCGCGAACGCGATTCACGCTTTTCAACGACCTCAGTCTCGGAGTAGAGCGTGTCCCCGATGAAGACGGGCCTGGGAAACTCGACCCGCTCGAAGCCCAGATTCCCGACGGTGGTGCTGAGCGTGGTATCTGCCACAGAGAGGCCCACCGCGAGCTCCTCGAAATACTTACCCCCCCCCATCGTTCCCCCAGCGCCTCATGGGCTCGGATCATAGCCGAGGTTGGGGGCCAGCCAGCGCTCCACCTCCTGCGTACTCAGTCCCTTGCGTGCGGCATACGACTCGACTTGATCGCGGTCGATCCGCCCCAGGTTGAAGTAACGCGCGCTTGGATGCGCGAAGTAAAGGCCGCTGACGCTGGCCGCCGGGGTCATGGCGTAGCTTTCGGTCAGCCCCATTCCCACATTCGCCGCATCCAGCAATGCAAAGAGCTTGCGCGTCTCGCTGTGATCGGGACAGGCCGGATACCCGAACGCGGGTCGGATCCCGCGGTACTTCTCTGCGATGAGGTCGTCGTTCGCGAGCTGCTCGCTCTCTCCATAGCCCCACTCGCGCCGCGCCTGCTGGTGCAGGTATTCGGCGAAGGCCTCCGCCAGACGATCGGCCAGAGACTTGACCATGATCGCGTGGTAGTCATCGTGTTCCCGCTCGAAGCTCCGAGCGAGCTCCTCGGCACCCAGTCCGGCGGTGACCGCGAAGGCGCCCACGTAATCCTCAACACCGCTCCCCACCGGAGCGATGAAGTCAGCCAGCGAGAGGCGCGGCTTGGCGGGCCGCGTGGAGGCCTGCTGGCGCAGCATGTTGAAGCGCAGGAGCTCCGTCTCGCGCGCTTCGTCGGTGTAGAGAATGATGTCATCCTCAAGGCTCCCGGCCGGCCAGAAGCCATAAACGCCGCGGGCTTCGAGCAGCTTCTCATCGATGATGCGCTGCAGTAGCTGCCGGGCAGCGTCATAGAGCTCCCGGGCGGCCTCGCCGTGCTCGGGATGATCCAAGATCTTGGGAAAGCGTCCCTTGAGCTCCCAGGCCGAGAAGAAGAAGGTCCAGTCGATGTAAGCGCTGAGCGTCTCGAGCGATACATCGGCCAGCTCGCGCCGCCCGGTGAAGCGAGGAACCGCAATCTCCTCGGGCCGCCACTCGAGCGTCAGCCGTTGCTCAAGCGCGCGCTTGTAGGGCACGAGCACACGCGTCTGCTTCGCTCTGTGTAGGGCCCGCAGGCGCTCCTGGTTCTCACGGTTCTCGCGCTCGAACTCCTCCCTCCGGGTCGAGTCGAGTAGGCTCGAGACTACCCCGGCGACACGCGATGCATCGAGCACGTGCACGGTGCTGATGCCAAACTCGGGCGCAATTTTCACGGCCGTATGTTGCTTGCTGGTGGTCGCGCCCCCGATCAGAAGCGGCGTCTTGAAGTTGCGGCGCTCCATCTCTCGCGCAACGTGGACCATCTCGTCGAGAGAGGGCGTGATCAAGCCGCTCAGCCCGATGAAATCGGCCTGCTGATCGAGAGCGGTCTGCAGAATCTGATCGCAGGGGACCATGACTCCGAGGTTCGTGACCTCGTAGTTGTTACACTGTAGGACCACTGCCACGATGTTCTTGCCGATGTCGTGGACGTCGCCCTTGACCGTGGCCAGCACCACCCGGCCCCGGGATGTGCTCTCGGAGGACGCTTCCTTCTCCGCGTCCATGAAGGGCTGCAGGTAGGCTACGGCCCTCTTCATGACACGGGCGCTCTTCACCACCTGGGGCAGGAACATCTTACCGGCGCCAAAGAGGTCGCCCACGACCTTCATGCCATCCATGAGGGGTCCCTCGATCACCTCGAGCGGCTTCGCGTAGCGCTGGCGGGCCTCCTCTACGTCGTCTTCGATGAAGTCCACGACCCCGCGCACCAGCGCGTGGGAGAGGCGCTGCTCCACGCTCGCCTCCCGCCAGGAGAGATCGACCTCCCGCTTCTTGCCGGTGCCATGGACCGAATCGGCGGCCTCGACCAGGCGCTCGGTGGCGTCTTCGCGTCGATTGAAGATCACGTCCTCGACCCGCTCCAGCAGATCGCCCGGGATGTCTTCATAGACCACGAGCTGTCCGGCGTTGACGATGCCCATGTCCATGCCGGCCCGAATGGCGTGGTAGAGAAAGCTCGAGTTCATGGCCTCGCGCAGCATGTCATTGCCGCGGAAGGCGAAGGACAGGTTACTGACGCCCCCGCTCACCATGGCGCCGGGACAGGTCTCTTTGAGGATCCTGGTGGCTTCGATGTAGCTCGTGGCGTACGCGTTGTGCTCCTCGAGCCCGGTCGCGATGGCCAGAATGTTCGGGTCGAAGATGATGTCGTAGGGGTTGATCCCGACCTGCTCGGTCAGCAGCTTGTAGGCGCGCTGGCAGATCTCCACCTTGCGCTCGGTCGTGTCCGCCTGACCCTGCTCGTCGAAAGCCATCACTACGATGCCAGCGCCGTAACGCCGCGCCAGCCGGGCCTTGGCCAGGAACTCCTCCTCGCCCTCCTTGAGACTGAGCGAGTTGACGATGGACTTGCCCTGAACGCACTTCAGTCCCGCCTCGATCACGGACCACTTCGAGCTGTCAATCATGACCGGCGTGCGTGCGATCTCGGGCTCGGTCGCGATCAGGTTGAGGAATGTCGTCATCGCCTGCTCGGACTCGAGCATGCCTTCATCCATGTTCACGTCGACGATGTTCGCGCCGCCGCGCACCTGATCCAGGGCCACCTCGGCGGCGGTTGTATAGTCCCCCTTCTTGATCAAGTTGGCGAAGCGGCGCGAGCCGGAGACGTTCGTACGCTCCCCGATCATGATGAAGTTGCTGTCAGGCCGAATGGTGAGCATCTCGAGTCCGCTGAAGCGGCTGAAAGGCTCCTCCACCGGGACGGGTCGTGGGGCCAGTCCCTGTACGGCTCCGGCGATCGCGCGGATGTGGTCAGGCGTAGTGCCGCAGCAGCCACCCACAAGATTCACGAGCCCGCTCCGCGCGAACTCCTGTAGCAGGGCCGCGGTCTGCTCCGGCTGCTCGTCGTAGCCGCCGAAGGCGTTTGGCAAACCTGCATTCGGATAGCAGCTGATCCGGGTGGGGGCGATCTCGGCCAGCTCCGCCAGCCAGGGGCGCATCTCCGCTGCGCCCAGCGCGCAGTTTATGCCTACGCTCAGCGGCTGGGCATGGGCCACCGAGGTCCAGAAGGCCTCGACGGTCTGCCCCGACAGGGTGCGCCCACTGCGATCCGTGATGGTGACGGAGAGCATGAGCGGAAGCGCTCGACCTTGCTCCTCGAAGACCTCCTGAATCGCGACGATCGCAGCCTTGGCGTTGAGGGTGTCGAAGATGGTCTCGATCAGCAGCACGTCGCAGCCGCCGTCGATGAGGCCCCGCGCCTGCTCGGCATACGCCTCGCGCAGAGTATCGAAGTCGAGCGCTCGCAGAGCCGGGTCGTCGACGTCGGGGGAGATCGAAAGCGTCTTGTTGGTGGGGCCGATCGAGCCGGCGACGAAGCGAGGCTTGTCGGGAGTGCGTAGCGTGAACTCGGCGCATACCTCCAAGGCCAGCTCCGCAGCCTTTCGATTGAGCTCGTACACGATCGGCTCTAGGGCGTAATCCCCCTGCGCGACGCCGGTGGCGCTAAAGGTGTTCGTCCCGATGATGTCGCTACCCGCCTCGAGGTAATTGGCGTGGATCTCTCGGATCACCTCGGGCCGCGTCAGCGTCAGCACATCCCCATTGCCCTGAAGGTCCTTCGCGTGGTCTGCGAAGCGCTCGCCGCGGAAGTCCCTCTCCTCCAGGCCATAGCCCTGGATCATGCTGCCCATCGCGCCGTCCAGGATGAGGATGCGCTGGCCGAGGCTCTGCTCAAGCGCCCGCTTTCGCTCCGAGCGATTCACGACGCCGTCCTCTGCGCGGGCCGCGCCGCATACAGCGTGAGCACCTCGAAGTGCGGATGCCGCTTCTCGCGCGAGGTGACCTCACAGAACGACACCTCAAAGCCCGCGGCCTCGAAAAGCTTGCGCAACGCGCTCGGCTCGAAGCCTAGCTGTACGTGGTTATACGCCTCGGCCACAGCGACGTGACGATGAGCCTTCAGCACCACCGCCGCCAGGCTTCCAGCGGGACGAAGCACACGCGCAGCCTCAGCCACGGCACGCTCCGGATCCTGCGCGTACGAGAGCGCGTTCGCGAAGAGCACCTGGTCGAAGCTGGCGTCTCGAAAGGGCAACGCGTGCATGTCTCCCACGCGGAAGTGTACGCCGGGAACGTGCGCGAGGCGTCGCTGCGCCGCGGCGATCACACGCCGGCTGTAATCGAGGCAGGTGATGGAGCGCGCGCGTCGCACCACCAGCTCGGCCAGAGCCCCGTCCCCCGAGGCAACGTCGAGCACGTCGCCGAGCCGCGCCAGCCCCAGGAGACCGCGTGTGGCCGCCTCCCAGGTGCGGCCGGGCGAGTAGTGACGCTCCATCTGCCCCGCCACAGAGTCCGCCCAGCTGGCCGCACGGGCGCGGGCCGTCTGGCGCAGACGCTTTCGGTCCTCCTCCAGCAAGGGGTCATGGGCTGTCTCGTGTAGCAGCGACCAGAAACGCTGCGCCGGAGGCGGCATCGAGCCTGCGTTGAGCGCGTAGAAGCAAGAGGCACCGGCGCGTCGGTCGCGCACCAGCCCCGCCTCCTTCAGCCGCCCCAGGTGAGTGGAGACCCGCGACTGCGGCAGCCGGGTCACGTCCACCAGCTCAGCCACCGTCAGCTCCTCGCGCGCGACGAGCGCCAGCAACCGCAGCCGGGTCGGATCCGCCAAGAGCCTGAGCAGATCGCTGGTGGAGGCGAGATCTGTCATTATTATATATCTCTATATCCGGATAAGAGGATATTATCTTTAGGCACCCCACAGGTCAAGGGCCCCCTGCCCCCCCGGGCCGGTCAGGCTAAGGCGCGCCCGCCGCGCGCCGGACGGTGTCCAGCAGGAGCTGGGTGCCCAGCCGCAGGTTGGCGGTCGAGATGCGCTCATCGTGACCATGCACCCCGCCCAGCTCGTCGGTCGTGAGCAGGACCGGTACGAAGCCGACCGCCGGCACACCCCGCTCGCGGTAGATGCGCGAGTCCGTAAAGCCGGGGGACATCATGGGCAGCAGTACCGCCCCGGGCGACTCGTGGCGCAGGGTGGCCGCGATTTGCTCGACCAGCTCCACCGGGACCTCCGAGACGAGGGGCTCGTAGCGATAGACGACCTCGATCTCGACGCTGTCGTCGGCGATCACAGCGCGCAGGTGAGCCAGAAACGCATCGGGGTTCTCGCCCGGAAGCAGACGACAGTCGAGCGTGGCGCGAGCGTTGCCCGGGATCACGTTGTGCTTCTGTCCCGAGTCCACCGTGGTCAGGGTGACGGTATTGCTGACCAACGCCCGCACCAGGTCGTTGGCCTGTGCCACTTCCGCCAGCACGTTCGGATCGCGGAAGTCGAGCCCCGGGGGCAACATGCCCACCCGCTCCAGGGTTTCGAACGTGGCTGCGACCTCCGGGCGCAGAGTGATCTGCGACTCCGCGGCGCCGATGCGGGTCAGGGCCTCGACCAAGCGCTGGGCGGCGTTGTTGCGGTGCGGGAGCGAGCCGTGCCCGGGCCGACCTTTCACCTTGAGGCGTAGCCAGAGCGGGGCCTTCTCTGTGGTGGAAACCCCGAACACGAGCCCGCGTGCGCCCATGAGCTCCCCGAAACCGAACGCGCCCTCGTTGATGACCGCATCCGCCTCGAGTAGCTCCGGGTGATGCTCGGCCAGCCACGACATCCCGAAGCGGCTGCCCTCTTCCTCATCGGCCACCGCCAGGAACAGGATGTCGCGTCGGTGTGCGACGCGATGGCGCTTGAGCAGCAGCAGCACCAGCAGCTCCATCACCCCCATCCCCTTCATATCGAGCGCCCCGCGGCCCCAGAGCACGCCGTCCTTGAGCACGCCCGCGAAGGGATCCACACTCCAGTAATCACGCTCGACAGGGACCACGTCGATGTGTGAGAGCAGCACGATCGGCTTCGTACCCGCGCTGTTCGTTCCGGGGAGACGCGCCGATACCGAGACCCTTCCATCGCCCGCTTCATAAAGCCGCGGCTCGAATCCTTCACTGCGAAGTGTATGGGTCAGCAGCTCCGCGCCCGCCTCCTCTCCCCCGGGCGGGTTCGTGGTGTCGATCCGGAGGTAGCGCACCAGCAGCTCGGTGGCTTCCTGCTCGACCTCAGCCCAGTCGATGGCAAGCGACGGGAGCTTGTCGCCGGCCCCCACTACGCGCGTCCGGCGGCCGCGCTCTCGGAAGCGGAGTCCACCAGCTCAGAACGGTACTCGGGGTGTTCGCTGAGCCAAGCCGAGAGCCGCTGCATCGACTGCTCGTTCTGCTTGTTGATGAAGCGATAGATCAGCCCCTCGAACCACTTCCAGGGCGCGCGCGTCAGGTGGTAACGCTCCTCGAAGTGAAGCCGCGTGCGGTTCGGACCGACGGTCTCGAGCCGCAGCCGCCCGGTCTGGTCGTTGCCCGCCTCACGACTGATCATCGTGTAGCTGTACCCGCGCTCCGGCTCGACCTCCGTCACCAGCTCCAGCGCGGAGCCCTCGCGCCCCAGGGGCAGCTTGTAGATCACGCGACGCAGAAGCCCATTCCCCCTCGCATCACCGGGGTGCAGGACGTCCACGCGAACCACCATGGGGGCGTAGTGGGTCCAGCGGTCGTAGTCCTGCATCAGGGCCCAGATGCGTGCCGCCGAATGGGGAAGCTCGACCGAATAGCGATGCTCGCGCATGCCTGGCCTCTCGTGCCGGAATCCTGCCGCATTGTACATGGAAGCAGCCCTCGCGATAGGATACCCGCCGGGCCAGGACGCGATGACCGACGCGATTCTCGATCACATCCGCATTGTCGATCTCTCGTGGGGCCTGGCCGGACCCGTCGCCAGCCGGCTTCTGGCCGAGGCGGGCGCCGACGTGATCAAGGTCGAGCCGCCCAGCGGCGATCCCCTGCGGGGCTCCGCCGCCTTCGCCAGCTGGAACCGCAGCAAGCGCAGCATCGTGCTCGACCTCGAGCTGGCCGAAGACCGCGCCCAGCTCGAGCGGCTGCTCGCGGGCGCTGACGTACTGCTCCACAGTCTGCGGCCCGGCGACGCTCGGCGGCAGCGCCTCGATGACGCCTCGCTGGGCGAGCGCTTTCCCGCGCTCATCGCCTGCTCGGTTCTGGGCTACCCCATCGATCACCCGGACGCCGAGCGCGCGGGCTACGACATTCTCGTCCAGGCGCGCATGGGTCTCATGGATGAGCAGCAGGGCCATCGTGACGGTCCTGTTTTTCTGCGCTTTCCGCTGCCGAGCTGGGGCGCCGTGTACCTGGCGGCCGCCGGGATTCTCGCGCGTCTGCTCGTGCGCGAGCGTGAGGGTCGCGTCGGACCCGTTCACACCAGCCTGCTCCAGGGTGCCCTGGTGACGCTCACCATGCACTGGGCACGCGCCCAGCAGCCAGGTCCCGCGTTCAAGTTCGGACTGCCGAAGAGCATGCTTCCCAGTCTTTTCGAGTGTGGCGATGGGGTTTGGGTGCACGTGATGGCCCCGCCCTATCACGTGCCGCTGATGCAGCAGGTGATCGAGGAACTGCCCGACGAGGAGATCGCCAAGACGCGTGCCCGCCGTGGAGACCGACCCGGCCTGTGGGGAGACGATGCGGTGATGGAGACGGCATTCAAGGCGCGTCCGAGCCGCGCCTGGCTCGAGGCACTGTGGGCGGCCGATATACCCATCCTGCCCGCACAACGGCTGGGAGAGATCCTGCGGGATGAGCAGGCCGCCCTCAACGACTACGTCGTCGAGGTGGAGGACCCCGTGTGGGGAATGACCCGTCAGGCGGGAACGCCCTTTCGGACCGTCCCGCCTGCTCGCGTCAGGGCACCGGCGCCCCTATTGGGACAACACAGCTCAGCCATCCGGTCGGAGCCGCAGCGACGACGCAGCGCCCCGCCCAAGCGGTGCAATGCTGAAGAGCGACGCGCGCCGCTCGCCGGAGTGAAGGTGCTGGACCTGGGCAATTTTCTGGCCGGCCCGATCGCAACCATGTTCATGGCGGACCTCGGGGCCGACGTGATCAAGCTCGAGGCCACCACGGGCGACAAGATGCGCGGTGTCGAGCGCGTCTTCGCGGGCTGCCAGCGTGGAAAGCGCGGCCTCGCGCTCGATCTCAAGCAGCCCGCCGCACGTGAAGTGCTCGAGCGTCTGGTGCGCTGGTCCGACGTCATCCATCACAACCTGCGCTATCCCGCCGCGCAGAAGCTGGGCATCGATTACGAGACACTGCGCCCACTCAACCCTCGCATGATCTATTGCCATACCAGCTCCTACGGACCCGAGGGGCCACGCGCGCACTGGCCGGGCTTCGATCAGCTGTTCCAGGCCTACTCGGGCTGGGAGGTCGAGGGCGGCGGCGAGGGCAATCCACCCATGTGGCATCGCATGGGCATGATGGATCATCAGAACGGACTGGCCTCACTGCTGGCGACGCTGCTCGCGCTGCTCCAGCGCGAGCGGACGGGTCAGGGGCAGTTCGTGAGCGCGTCGATTCTGGGCGCGAGCGTGCTTACCGCAAGTGAAACCCTGGTGCTCCCCGACGGAGCGCTCGCACCGGTGCTGCCGCTCGACCAGGCACAGACGGGCGTGGCCCCGGGCTACCGCATCTACGCCGTTGAGGATGGCTGGGTCGCCGTCGCGGCGCTCCAGACGCAGCAACTGGAGGCGCTGCGACGCGTAGCGGGCGTGCAGCGTGACGCGGACCTGGCGCCGGCGCTGTGCCGTCACTCCGCAGAGCAGCTCGTCGCGGAGCTGGAGACGGCCGGAGTGCCTGTCGAGCGCGTTCGCCTAGATCAGGGGTCGAGCTACTTCGACGCGCCCGAGAACCGCAGCTCGCGTCTGGCCGTGCGCTACCCGCACGTGAGCTGGGGACAGCTCGAGCAGATCGGTGCGCTGTGGAGCTTCGGGGACCTACCCCTACGGCTGGAGCTGGCACCGCCGGGTCTCGGACAGCACACCAGCGAGATCCTGCAGGAGCTCGGCTTCGACGACGCCGAGCGCAAGCGACTGGCAGAAGCCGCTGTAATTGCGGGACCGGACCTCGCACAGAACTAGACGGGGCGGATGTCGAGCAGCCCGATCGCGGCGCCGGGCGGCTGCGTGACCGCGTGCAGCACCGCATTGGCCAGGACCGAGGTCGGCATGGGTGCATCGCTGAAGTCCAAGAGCCCGCGTTCCTTCCACACCCGAAAGGCCTCCTCGGCCGTGGCGGGATCCCACTCGCGGGCGAAGCCGGCCGATGCCGTCGCCCCCGCGCGCAGCAAGGTGACGCGGATCCCGTCGGGCTTGAGCTCCTGGTGCAGCGCCGAAGAGAAGGTCTCGAGCGCACCCTTGGTAGCAGCGTAGAGCGAGAGATAGGGAAAGGGTCTCAACACCGCTTCCGATGAGATGTTCACGATCTCGCCCCCACCCACCGCCCGCATCAGAGGCACCGCCTCCCTCACGCAGTAGATGGCGCCCAGAAAGTTCGTTCCCACACCCGCCAGGATGTCGGCATCCGTGGCATGCTCGATCTTGTGAAGCCGGCCGATGGCCGCGTTGTTCACCAGGATGTCGAGCCGTCCCAGCTCGCGCGCCACGCGCTCGAACGCGCCGCGCACCGCTCCCGGATCCGACACGTCGGCCTCGATTGCAAGCGCGAGGTCCCCGATCTCCGCTGCAGCCTGGGCCAGCGGCTCCGGCTTGCGCGCCAGGAGTGCGACTCTGGCGCCCGCGCGCGCCAGGGCCTGGGCGGTCGCGAGCCCGATGCCGCGCGAGCCCCCGGTGACCAGTGCCACCCGTCCCCCGAGCTTCACGTTCTCCATTCGGCCCCGATTCTAGCCCGTGTCCATGCGGGCGTGAGCGTTGAGTGGACGCCCCAAGCCCCTCGGCGTGCTTCAAGCCCGTGCATCCCGCGGCCGATACCCTTGACGGGCCTATGTTTTCGAGGGACTCCCATGCGCCGCACGCTCTTTTTGGTCGCGCTGCTCCTGATCGCCGCCCCGGCGCATGCCCAGTCCAAGAAGACGCATAGCGGCCATGGGGAAGCCCACTGGCGCAAGGTCTTCAAGCAAGTACAAAGCGGGCACGCCGCGGCCGCGGCCTGTCGCGCCCGCCTACCGGACTACTGCTCCTGGGAGTACTGGGAGAGTCGCGGGGAGACCGAAGCCAAAGCCTACAGGGTGTATTTAGAGGCAAAACGTCGGGGTGAGACGCCTAAGGACCCCCTTGCTTACAAGATCCATGTCCCCGAGCCGTGTCAGAAGCTCTTCGACGGCTATCCCGGGACCGTCGCGATCAAAGCCGATCCCAAAGCACCTCACAGCTGTCCGGCGCGTCTGGCCGTCCTGACCGAGGCCATCGATCGAGTCGAGAAGCACTGGGCTGAGGAGCGCGAGCGCATGGAGACGGAGGCGCGCCACGCCGCCGTCCCCAGACACTGGCGCGATTAGCTCGCCCTAGTCTCGAGCTAACGGCCCCGAGTCGCGACGGGGATGCCGAGGATGCTGAAGCTCCGCTTTCCCGAGGGTTCGAGTACGTCTGAGAAGATCAGAAGCCGTCGCTTGTACTCGAGCAGCTTGCCCGTGCTCGAGGTCACCGCCTGACGCCGGTAGAACGAGAACGCCTTGAAGCCGAGCAGGGTGAAGGAGGTCCGAATGTCCTCCGTCCCCGCGATCTCTCGGCGGCGAAGATCGAAGATACCGAAAAGCCAGCTCTTGAACGCCTGGGGCGAGTTCGAGTACAGAAACGGCACCAGCCAGAGGCCAGTCGACTGCTCGGCCCTGCGATAGGCGAAGACGGGGAAAAGCGACGTATCCGAGTGCTTGTCGGACCTCTCGTGATGGAAGGGCATGAGCCAGAAGCTGCGTTTATCCTTCTCTCGGTTCCAGGAGAGGATCGGCCAGATTCTGAGCAGGAAGACCTCTCTCCCCCAATCCATTCTCAGGAAGCGGAGAATATGGATGCCTCGCCGCTCCGGGCTGCTCGTGTACTCGCTGACCGGCCACAACCCGATCCGCGTGGGCTTCCCCTCCTCCCGGACCCGATACAGGGTGGGAGGCATGACCTCCTTGTCGCCCCGCTTGGCGTAGAGGGGGAGAACCAACCGGAAGCCTCCATCCCTTTGCAGGTACATGGGCGGCACGACCGAGAGAATCTCCCGAGGCGTCCAGCGAAAGATCGGGAACAGTGTGTACTCGCCTTCCTTGGGGCTGATCCAGAGCGGCAGAAACCGCTTCAGCCGTCCCTCTGAGTACTTCACGATAGGCCAGACGAGATGATGATCCCGGCCTTCGCTCGTCCGATAGTAGAAGGGGAACAGCATTAGAAACTTCCCCTCCCGAACGTAGAACGGGTAGAGCACGGTCGTCGTTCTGTCGGAGATCTCGAGAAACGGCCACAGGTCGACATCACTGCGGCTGGTTCCTGGGAGGCCAAGCAAACAGATCAGCGAAAGGACGACCAGGAGCCTAGGGGGCATGCCGTCAAGGATACCAGACGGCGTTGATTCTGGGGCGCTTTGGATCAGTTCGGCCGGAGGATGAGGATACCTTCGACGGTGTTGATCGAGTAGGAGAAGTGATTGAAGAACGATCCGCCCAGCAGTCCGACCTCCAGCATCGGATTGATGGTCGCCAGCAGGTTCTCGATGCGGGCGCCCCCGACCTGGACCGAGTCCAACATGATCACCGGAACCTGGATCGTGCCGCTCGCCGTAACCTCCGTCGCCATGTCTGTTTCCGATCCCGCGCTGACCCCAAGCTGCGTGCCAACAGACCTGGGGAGGGAGATGTCGCTAGCTCCGGTGTCCACGTAAAACGGAGCAACCACGTGATCGTTCAGACGAACCTTGATCTTCATCAGGTTCCCCTCGCGCTCGAAGGGAATACGGATTTCCTGGCCCACCGAGGCTGTTTGACCCGGGGAAGAGCGGCGGAGCGAGGAAATGCTCAAGGCGGCGACGTGAGACCGGCGCGTCTTCAGACTTGCAAAATACTGGACGCCCCGGGCCTCGGAGGGCTTACGGGAGCTTGCAGCTGTGCGCTGCTGCGTAGGGACATTGGCCAGGTTCTCGGTGATGTGCAGGGTGCCGCTGGCGTCCGTCCATCGATACATCTCTGCTCCTGCCGGAGCGGGCAACGAAAGGGCGAGTATAAGGAGGAGTGGAGTCGAAAAGGCCTTCATTTTGGATTGCTACCTTCTCGTTGCCGCTTTCGCCGCCCCTCCGGCTTCGCAGTTGCCCCCCGTATACGCAAGCCGGGTACCAGCACACTCAAAGGCGCAGGCAACGGAGTGAAGCCCGCGCCGCAGCTAGCGAGAGTGCCCCCCGTTGCGCATGCGCAAGCTCTGGAAAGGGAATGACCAGATCGGAACGTATTGGATCAAGCGGGTCACAAAGTGATCAGCCTGTTCCGATCTGAATCAATCGGCCTCGTTCGAGGCGACCGTTTCCAGAGCACGGACCCCCTCCAGCTTCAGTAGTCTCGCCTTGATCGCGGCCGGGGAACGCTCGTGCTTCTCGGCCAGCTGGGCAACCGGAGTACCGGCTTCAGCGGCCAGCAAGAGCGTGGCATCCTCGGACGCGTTCCAGGCCCGGCCCGCGTTCAACGGCACGCTTTCACGCCTCTTTTCTCGCTGTCTCAGGACCTGCAGCGCGTAGACCGCACTGAAGAGAGCGCGCACGACCTCGGGATGCTGGTAGGGGCCGTCCATCGGAAATACCTCTGAGGTGAAGGGATCGTTGCCATCCGCCAGAGCGCGAACAATCTCCAGAGCTCTCGAGGTGTCCATACCTACGCCTAAGTAGTGGGCTCGACCGGTCTCTCGGGCAGCGGGCAGTAGGCGCCCTCTGAGAAGCCCCCGGACCCGATGCCCAGGGCGTGGTTGAAGCGCGCCCGATAGTTCTCCCAGGCGATGACGGCGGTCAGCTCGAGAAGCTCGCTCTCATCAAAGTGCTCGCGCAGCTGCGTGAAGAGCTCGTTGGGCACTTCGACTGGAGTGCGGGTGAGCTCGACTGCGTAATCGAGCACCAGCCGCTCCTGGGACGAAAAGGCCGGGCTCTGCGCATAGCGCGGCAGCTCTCGGAGCTGTTCCTCCGTAATTCCGTGTCCCCTGCCAACGGCAGAGGCGATGTCGATTCAGAAGTGGCAGCCGACCAGCATCGCCGTTTTCAGTTGGCCCAGCTCCTTCAGGCGTGGGTCGACCCGCCGGGCCCGCTCCAGACCCAGCTCGAAGGCGCCGTAGGCCCGAAACACCCAGGGGTGATGGGCCATGATTGCGATGGGCTCGGCCACTCTTCCGAAGCGTCGTCGCGAGAGCCAGCTCGCGAAGCGCTGCTGCCAGCCCGCCTTCTCAAGCGGGATCCCTTCGATGCGCGCCATTCACACTCCTAGGTGGGCGGACGCGCCCAGTATAGACTTCCACCAAGGGGGAAAGGACCGGTGAATCGCGTGGGCCTTCTGATCGTACTGCTACTCACAGTTCCGATTGCGGGAACGGAGGAGGAGCCGCCGCCCGCGAGCGCACCCGCACGCCCCACCTGGGGCGGAAGTCCTCTCTCTCAGCCCAGGTACCTGCTCCACGAAGCCGACGACAGCGTGGAGAACCTGCGCAGCGCGCTGCTCGGCTACGACGAAGCGATCGCGGAGCGCCT
>SMWZ01000095.1 GCA_004356455.1 Deltaproteobacteria bacterium | reverse complement strand
CCCAAGCACTTGCCGAGCTGGCCCTGCGGGTCAAGGTCGACCAGCAGGACGCGTTGCCCCTTCACCCGCGAGAGGTAATCACCCACATTGGAGGCGAGCGTGGTCTTACAGCTGCCTCCCTTCTCATTAATGAAGGCGATGCGACGACGAATGGGTGAGGCCCCCCGACCAATGCGGCGTACGCGACGCCGATTAACACCTCTCTCAGCTCAGTCTACCCGCTGTGGATTCCCCTGTGAAGCACCAATACACACTAGAGCCGAAAACAGGTCGGCCCGCGTTAGCCTAGCTGGAGCTTTTCTCCAGGCGTCGCTTGAGCTCGGGGTCAAGCTTTGCCGCATGGGCTAGCCGCACTGGGGTAATCGACACACGACCCTCGCGCAAAATCGAGATGTCGGTACCGTTCAGATCACCGGACTCCCGGATTTGACCCGATGCGTCATGCACGTAGATCCCCTCTTGCTTGCAGCGAAACAACCGTTCGTAGCCGACGTTAGCCAGGCGGGTCACCACACGCGGTGTGTGCAGGTCGGCACCCACGGGGAAATTCACGTTGAGCAGGTCCACCCCCGCAGGAAAGCCGCTCTGCCGCACGGTCCCCACGATCTCGGCGGACAGAGCCGCAGCCCGTGGCCATACGTCGGCGAACTCGCCTTGCTTGATGCGCGCCTTCCATTCACGGTCCTGGTCCGGGATCCCCACCGAGAAAGCCAGCGCGGGTAGCCCAGCGATCCAGCCCTCCATGGCCGCGCCCACGGTCCCGCTCGAGAGGAAGAATCCGAGCCCCGTGTTGAGCCCGATGTTGACGCCGGAGACGACCATGTCGGGCGGCGTATCGAACAGCGAATGCACCCCGAGATTGGTGCAGTCGGCCGGAAATCCGGCCACCGTCACCAGCTCCAGCCCATCCCGGACCAGCTCGCGCACATGAAGCTCGTCCCAGCGGGAGATCGCCTTCGAGATCCAGCTTCGCTCCCGGTCCGGAACCACCGTCCGCACCGTGGCGACTTTGGCTAACGCACATGCGAACGGCACTAGAGCCGGCGAGTCCAGCCCGTCATCGTTCGTTAGCAGGATGTAGCCCACGGGGCAGCAGGATAGCCGTCCAGCCGGTAAATTCCCCACAACCCATGCCCAATCTTGCCGCCATCCGGGAGGGCCTGGCCCTACATCAGCCGGTCCTGGCGCAGCGGTCGGGCGGGATCGCCGTCGAGGCGGCGGTGGCCGTGATCGTCCATGAGCCTCCGGGCGCGCCGCCCGAGCTGCTGTTGATCGAGCGCGCCCAGTCCGAGCGCGATCCCTGGTCGGGTCAGATGGCATTCCCGGGAGGCCGTTACGCTGCAGACGACCGCGACCTCGAGGCCACCGCGACACGCGAGACGTGGGAGGAGATCGGGGTACGCCTGTCGCGTCCGCTCGGCCGCCTGGATGACGCAATCGGCGGAAGACCCCCGGACCAGCACATACTCGTAGCCAGCTACGTGTACGAGCTTCCCGAGCGGCCCGAGCTGCGCCCCAACCACGAGGTGAGCTCGGCGGTCTGGATTCCTCTGCCCTGGATTCTCGACCCCCAGTCCGCGGTGCGTTACCGCTTCGAGCGCGAGGGCTTCCGCGGCAGCTATCCGGCCTTCCGCTACGATCGCTACACGATCTGGGGTATCACCTACCGCATCCTGGGCAGCTTCGTGAAGGTCGCGGGCCGCTCCCTGCCGTCACACCAGGGGCGGGAGGCCGGGGAGCAAGACTCGGATTGACGCGATCGTCTGTCCGAGGAACCCGGCCAGCCCCAGGAGCGCCGGCGCGCGGCCCCCCCGGCTCCAGTAGCGCCGCACGTAAACGCTGGCCAGGACCAGGTTCACATACGGGACCCACACGCCTACGCCCATCACAAGCGCCCAGGCCATGCTGCGGGCGATGGCCAGGATGAGAACCCAGGCCAGCGCCGTCACGATCGCCCCCAGGCTGACGGCGAAGAGCAGCAGGTCGGGGCGCCCGAAGGACATATCCGCGGCCAGCTCGATCACCCCCACAGTCGCTGCACCGAAGAGCAGCAGCAGCAGCGCGCGCACCCCGTCCGAGAGCGCGTGGGGCTCGGCGCCCGGCACGCTCACCGGATGTACTCGGAGGCGACCTCGCGCTTGCCTCTTCCCGCCAGGATGTGGAAGACGCGGATGCGCTTGAGGCTCTGGGGCGAGAGCTGTCCCAGCGGGATGTGCACGATCTTGCGATCGAGCCGGTCGGCGAGCGTCTTGAACAAGCTGCGCGGAGGGCGGGCAGCGACGTGAACGATCAGCCGCTCGGAGCTGTAGTCGAGAGCGGCGAGCAGCAGCAGCTCGGCCTTGGTGCGGGCCAGCTGGTAATCCGGGTCGCTCCAGACCTCGCGCAGTCGCCGGGGCGGATAGCTCATCAGCACACCGCCGTACTCGCAGCGCGTGATGCCCGGCCCCACGATCCCCTGTGCCGGGGCGGTGGAGTAGAAGGCCATGTCCGACTCCTGTTCATGCTCTCCCAGCCAGGTCATGCGGTAGGGATAGCGCTCGTCGGCTTCGTCGGGGTCGAAGATCACGACCACGCAGCTCACCTGCCCGGGCACACGTCCGAGCTCGCGCACGTACAGGCGACGCTCGCTGGCCCAGTGACGCAGCGTCTCCCGCATGTCGATCCCATCCAGGATCGAGGCCCGAAAGGGCTCGACCCGGGCGCTCTCCTCGGAGACGAGCCCCGTGCCCTTCTTGCGCAGGAACTGGGCGTAGCCCTCGATCACCAGATCCTCAGGCGGATACGAGCAAAAGCCGTGCTCGTCGAACCCCTCCAGCCACTCGCCCGGGTAGGCCTCACGTCGTCCGCGCGCTCCAAGCGGAAACAGGCGTCGCTTCGGTCGGTGGAAGCGGGGCCGGATGCGGAGTGTTCGCGTGTCGAGCTGAAGCTCCTCCGCACCGATGCGAGCGGTCGGAAGCTCGCTGGTTTCGTCCTGCCAGGGGTAGGTCATGAGCAGCTCGTGGGCCTCGTAGAGCAGGTTCTCATCCCCGACCCCGCGTACAGCCAGCAGAAAATCGTAGGCGTCACAGACCAGGCGGCCGGCAGAGAGCGCCAGGTTGCGCGCGTAACGAGCGAAGACGTCGCGCTGCCAGGGCTGCAACGTCTCCCCGTTGCGTCGCTGCCAGCGGCGCGCGGCCAGCTCGAAGAACCCCAACTGCAGGCGCAGTCGGTCGAGCGGCCAGCCCGAGCGGCGTGCCAGGGAACGCAGCCCGGCAAGTGGCTCCTCCCCAGACGCGGGGCCGTAGCCGTCCAAAATCCGGAACGGACCGATCTGGCGACCCGCCGGCGCCTTCGGCTCGGCCTCCTGTGCGGGCACCCCCGAGCGCAGCAGCTCGTACACGGCCTCCACTGCGGGCGCCTCGGCCAGCACCTCGCCCAGACACGCTGGATCGAGGTGGAAGAGCATCGCCTCGGGCCGCCGCGGCCGGATGAAGGGGATGCCCTGGGGAGAGCCCACTCGGGTGCGCACGCCCGCGGCATGCTGCATGCCGCAGACCAACAGGATCGGGCCGCCGTGCTTCGCATGCAGGCGTTGCAGGTGGTAGGCCATGGCCGCCTCGCGTTGCGCGTCGAGTGGATTTTCGGGGTGCAGGCCCTCTCGATAGGCGCGGTAGAAGGCCTCCAACCCAACGCGTCGAACCGCATACGGGTCCGGTACCGGGTCGCGGTAGTCCGCGTATCCCTCGACCTCCAGATCCACCAGCGCCACCTCGACGCCGAGCTCGCGCGCCGTGCGCAGCGCCTCGACCCCGGGATCGATCGGCTCGATCGGCAGATAGATCGTGGTTCCGTCCGCGGACGGGAGCACCACCACGGAGAGCCGCGGCAGGCGCGTGATCGCACGCAAGACCACGTCCGTCAGGTTCGACGGCAGCTCGACCGCGACCATACGAGGCTCGAGCTCTTGGATGGCGCGCCGAACCTCGCTGGCGAACTCAGCCTGGTAGTGACACACGGGCAGGATATGCAGCCAGCCGCCGTGCTGAAGTGTGAAGACCGGCCCGGACGCTGGGCCTGCGCTCATGGCTCCGGCAGGTAGCCGAGGGCCTCTTCGCCCAGCACCGACGACACGCTCTCGCGCAGGGCGACCTCGAAGTCCCCGCCCAGCTGCCCCTGATGCAGCCGCTTCAGCGCGTAGCGCGCGATGTTGATGCCATCCCGCACGGTGTAACGCTCGTCCGCGTCGTGGGCTCGCTGCAGGAACTGGGTCACGTACTGCAGGATCTCTTCGTCCGCGAAAGGCAGATGCTTCGCCAGGATCTGCCGCTCCTCCTCCTCGTCCGGGAAGTCCAGCAGAATCTGCGGCTGCAGGCGCGAGTGAATGTACTCGGGCAGCTCGTAGGTCGAGGCGTCGTCGTTCATGGTCGCGGTCAGGCGGAAGTCTCGATGGGCCTTCACCTTGATCCCCGACACGATCGACTCGATGTAACGCCGATCATCCAGCAGCGGCGCCAGGCTAGCCCAGGACTTCTCGCTCATGCGGTTCCCCTCGTCGAGAATGCACACGCCTCCCTGGATCATGGCGGAGACGAGCGGACTCGCCGCGTAGCGGATCTCTCCCTCGCTGCCGACCACGGGGGTGATCAGGAGATCTTCAGGCCGCGTATCCATCGTGGCTTGAAAGATGTACACGGGGCGACCCAGGCTGCGGGCCGCCGCATAGGCGAGTGTGGTCTTGCCCACCCCCGGCTTCCCGAGCACCCGCGGGTGCATGGGACGGTCCTCGGGAACCACGACCTGCCAGGCGGCCAGCAACGCCCGCAGAGCATCCTCCCGGCCGACCCAGGAGACAGAGATCTCGTCGGGATGGGCCAGATGCAGACGCACCCCTCCGATCTCGACGCTCTGGCTCATGAGCGGACGGTAGCGCTACCGCTCTCGCGGCGCTCGATCCTATCCGCGCTCGCGCAAGGGCTGAGGCTCAGCCGTCCCCCTTCTCCTTCTGCTCGTTGGCGACGGCAGCGATCTGCTGCTCGACGATGCCGATCAGAGCGGCCGCGCGCGGGTAGCCCGCGTAGTTCGCCAGCATGATCAGCACCTCTCGCAGCTGCGCGGGCGTGAGCTCCCCCCGCTTGAGCGACGCCTTGGCCTGGATGGCAAAGGTGTCCTTCTCGCCCAGAGCACCGATCGCGCCGAGCAGGATCAAACGCCGGTCGCGGATCGAGAGCACCTCCCGGGTCCAGACCTCAGCGAAGAGGCTCTCAAGCATCAGGTCGGAGAAGGCCATGGTTCCCTTCGGGGGTGCGACTACATCGCCCGCGTAGACCTCCTTGATCATCTCCACTCCGCGCTGATACCGATCGTCGTCAGCCATCTCGGCCTCCTTTCCGTAGCGCTACCGCTTTCGCAGCGTCCGATCCAGCGTCGCTCCGATGCGGAACAGGTCCAGCGGACGTGTGCGATCGAGAACTTCGTGCAGCGGCTGGGCCCGGACCGCAGCCAGCTCGCGCAGCCCTCGCTCGACCCCGCGCACGGCCTTGTCGAGGGCCTTGGGCACCGACTCGGCGTCCGACAGCGGAAGCTTGTCGGCGACGGCAACGGCATTGGCCACGCCGAGAACGTAGCCGAGCACATCGCCAGCGCGGTCCGGCGCCAGGCGTGCCAGCGTCTCCCCCAACAAGCTGCCCTGCACCCGCTCTGGAAACTCGCTGGCGGGGACGACGGCGTCGCGGGTATCGACCTCCTCCCAGATCTCGGCTTCCTTGGCCTGAAGCGGGCGGTAGACCTGCATGGCCTGCTCCCGCTCGGGAAAGCCGAGGTCGTTCAAGCGGGCAGACCGCCAGCGCAGCGCGTACTCCTCGCACTCAGCGGGGCTTTCAAAGAGCGCACCATAGACAAGCTGCCAGTAATGGGCCTGGGCGCCCGCGAAGGTCGCACCCGCAAGCTCATGCACAAGTGCGAACTCGGCGTCCCCGCGCGCGCCGAAGTACACCACGCCGTCCAGCGTGAGCCAGCCATCGGGCGGTATGTCGTCCTTGCCCAGCACGGCCACTTCGCTCAGCGCGCGCAGCAAGAGCACCCAGAGCTCCAGATCCAGCTCGCGGACCGCGCGTAGCAGGGGTTCGCGTCCCGCCTCGATCAGCGCCTCGATCCACTCCTGCAGCCGCTTGAGATCGAGCTCATCGCCCCGCCAGCAGTCGAGATCGAAGCAGGCGCGAAGCTGCTCGGTCGTAGCCAGTTCGAGCAGCCAGGAGGCTTCGGACATTCCGCCCGCACGGATGGTGATGCAGACCTCCGTCTCGGGCAGCAGCGGAACCACCTGCTCGGGATGCTCGAGCAGCAGCAGAAACTCGCTGCGCATCTCGGGGCTCAGCTCGCGACAGGCCCGTGCCTGCGCCTCCGCACTCATCGCACGCAGACTCTGGCGCGCGGCTGCGCGGTCCTTACGTCCCAGGCGCAGCAGCGCCGGGCCTGACAGCTCCGAGATCGAGAGGGGCCGGTCGAGCTCAGCCACGGTCCGGGATGGCCTCGCGGATCGCGTCGATCGAATGGTCGACGAGGTGAACGCGCAGCGCCTCGCGCACCTCCTCGGGTACCTCTTCGAGGTCCTTCTCGTTGCGAGTCGGCAGTATGATCTCACGCACGCCGGCGCGGTGCGCGGCCAGCACCTTCTCCTTGATGCCTCCCACCGGCAGCACCTGCCCGCGCAGTGTAATCTCGCCGGTCAAGGCGAGATCGCTGCGCACCGGTCGATCCAGCAGCAGGCTGGCCAGAGCCACCAGCAGCGTAACGCCGGCCGAGGGCCCGTCCTTCTTGAGCGCGCCCGACGGAATGTGGACGTGGATCTCGTTCTTCTCGAACAGCGCGGCATCGATGCCCATGGACTCGGCATTGGCCTGCAGATAGGAGAGGGCCGTCTCGGCCGACTCGCGCATCACGTCACCCAGCTGGCCGGTCAGGCGCAGACCGGGCTTGCCCTCCATCAGAGCCGCCTCCACGAACACGATGTCGCCCCCCACCGGCGTCCAGACCAGCCCGATGGAGATACCCGGCCGGTCGATACGCTCAGCCATCTCGCGCGTGAAGGACGGGAGCCCGAGCAGCTTCGAAAGGTCTTCAGCCTCAACTCTGGCCTGCTTCTCGCCTTCCGCGATCTTGAGCGCGGCCTTGCGCACCAGCGAGGCAATGTTGCGCTCCAGATTGCGCACGCCCGCCTCCCGCGTGTACCCCTCGACGATGCGCAGCAGGGCATCGTCCGAGATCGAGACCGCGTCGCGATCGAGTCCGTGCTCATCGATCTGCCGCGGCACCAGGAACTCGGTGGCGATGCGCAGCTTCTCGCGCGCGGTGTAGCCCGGGAGCTCGATCAGCTCCATGCGATCCAGCAGAGGCGGGGGGATCGTGTCGGTGCGGTTGGCGGTCGCCACGAAGAGCACGCGCGAGAGGTCGAAAGGGAGCTCGAGATAGTGATCGCTGAAGCTCGTATTCTGTTCGGGATCCAGGACCTCCAGCAGAGCGGAGGAGGGATCCCCCCGGTAGTCCGAGCCCACCTTGTCGATCTCATCGAGCATGAATACGGGGTTGCGCGAGCCCGCGCGCTTCAGGTTCTGCAGGATGCGCCCCGGCAGCGCGCCCACGTAGGTCCGACGATGGCCGCGAATCTCCGCCTCATCCCGTACACCCCCGAGGGAGGTGCGCACGAACGCGCGACCCATGGCCCGCGCGATGGACTTGCCGAGCGAGGTCTTGCCGACGCCCGGCGGGCCCACGAAGCAGAGGATGGGGCCCTTCGGCTCCTCGACCAGACGCCGCACCGCCAGGAACTCCAGGATCCGCTCCTTGACGCGGTCGAGGTCGAAGTGGTCCTCGTCGAGAATCGTCCGCGCATGCCGGATATCGAGGTTGTCCTCGGTCTCCTTGTCCCAGGGCAGATCGAGGATCCACTCCACGTAGGTACGGATCACCGAGCGCTCCGGGGAGTGCGCCGGCATCGCGTTCAGGCGGGAGAGCTCGCGCTCGACCGCCGCGCGCACCGCCTCTGGCAGGCCCGCAGCCTCGACTCGCTCGTGGAGCTCGTCCGCCTCCGCGGCTTGGTCGTCGGATTCGCCCAGCTCCTCGCGGATCTTGCGCAGCTGCTCCCGTAGCAGGGTCTTGCGTCGTCCCTCGTCGATCTCGCCGGCTGCGCGTTCGGCGAAGTTGCGCGAGACCTGCGCCACTCGGATCTCGCGAATCAGGTGGCGGATCAGCACCCGCAGCCGGGCCAACACGTCGGTCTGCGCGAGCAGCGCCACCTTTTCATCGAGCGCTAGATTTGCGCCGAAGCCGACCAGGTCCGCGAGACGCGCGGGGTCGTCAATGCGATCCAGCATCTCCCGCAGCTCGTCCGGCAGATCATCGCGCAGGACCACCAGCTCCTTGGCCAGGCGCTGAACGGTGCGGCGCGCGGCCTCGGCCTCGGCCGTGCCCTCGAGTCGATCGCGCAGGATCTCGAGCCGCGCCTTCAGCATGCCGTCGGCCTCGACCAGGCCAAGCAGCCGGAAGCGCGCGAGCCCGACCACAGCAACAGAGATCCCGGCCCCGGTGTCGAGCAACTGCACCACCTTGGTCACGGTCCCGACCTCGTGCAGGTCGTGCTGCTGAGGCTGCTCCACATCGGGGCTGCGCTGGGTCAGCACCGCCAGCAGGCCGTCGCCCTTGGCGGCCGTGCGCACCGCGGCGAGGGAGAGCGCCCGGCCCACGCTCATGGGCCGCGTGGTGCCCGGAAACACCACCGTGTTGCGGATCGGCAGGAGCGGCAGCTCAGCCGGAACACGGAGCGTCTCACCGCCGAAATCGATCGTAAACTCAGGGAGTTCGGCCACGACTGTGCTCCAGCGTAAGCCCCCGACTCTTCACGTCAACCACTGCTAGCGCGTGATCGGCGAGCCGGACTGGCCGGGTAGCGGCGGGCCCTGCCCGCCTGCCGGCACGGCAAAGCTCCGCTTTGCCTTGTCGCCTG
>SMWZ01000094.1 GCA_004356455.1 Deltaproteobacteria bacterium | reverse complement strand
GCTGAGCTGAGTCTCGACAAGGCGATCTTGCAGGACATCAACTCAAAAAAATGGCCCGGCCCGCGCTGAAGCGACCCGTAGTCGAGTACATCCGCGACCACTACGGACTCACACGGCGACGGGCCTGCCGGTTGGTAAAGCTCCATCGAAGCACGTTCTACTACCGCAGCGTCAAGGATCCGCAGCTCGAGCTGCGCCTTCGTATGCGCGAACTCGCGCAATCGCGGGTGCGTTACGGCTACCGGCGGATTCATGTTCTGTTGCGACGGGAGGGCTTTCGGCTTGGCAAGAACCAAGCCTATCGGCTGTATTGCGAGGAATCCCTGCAGCTACGCAGTAAGCTGCCCAAGCGCCGCAAGATGGCCGTGACGCGACGAGAGCGATACGTACCCCACCGAACGAACCAGGCCTGGAGTATGGACTTCGTTTCCGATCAGTTGACGAACGGGCAGCGCTTTCGTGCGTTGACGATCGTCGACGTCTTCAGCCGCGAGGCTCTGGCGATACAGGTCGGAGAGCGGCTACGAGGTGAGAACGTTGTCGAGGTATGTAACGCGTTGGTTGCACAACGCGGTGCGCCGAAGCGTGTCTTTACGGACAATGGGAGCGAATTCTCGGGGCGCATGTTCGATCTCTGGGCGTATCATCATGGAGTGCGGATCGACTTCAGCCGACCCGGCAAGCCAACGGACAATTGCTTCATCGAATCGTTCAACGGATCCCTTCGAGACGAGTGCTTGAACGTCCACTGGTTCGAATCGATGGAGGAAGCAAGAGCGAAGATCGAAGCTTGGCGGATCGACTACAATGAGAGTCGGCCTCACCAGGCGCTACAAGAGGAAACGCCCGCTCAGTTTGCCATGCGGGCCAAAGAGTTGGAGCGATCCATGAGTTTTCCAACCGCCGAAAACTAACCCTGGATCTGGTCCGGGAAACCCAAGCGGTTCAAAGCTGCGTAAACAAATTCTGAACTTGGACCAGTTGGTGCAGGCAGGTCAGAGGAGGCCGGTGGAGGGCTCGGGTGCTGTCACGATCGCCAGGTCGAATGAGTTGCTAAAGGCGTGGGGATAGGGCATCCAAGGTGCGTTTTCGCTCGACGTCCGAGTATCGGGCGTTATGTCTAGTCCCATCGGGGGCCTGCGGCGGGCCTATCCCCCTCGAATTTCCGGAGCCGTTGGCACTGGGAGCCCACCGCGGTAGAACACCGTACGAGGCGCTGAGAGAGAAGCTACAGTAGCTATGAACGTCCGACTTGGTCTGTCAGATCACAGCGGCCTGCGAATGGGCCGGGCGGTCTTCCTCTCGCTGGATTACTCGCGCGGCCAGACGTCCAGCGAGATGCTGGTCAGGGCGAGAAGCGTGCAGCTCGCCATGCCGGCCCGTTCGCGGGCATCGAGGACGGCGTTTCGGGCATCATAGGCCTGCTCGATCAACGTCGCGATCTGCGACGGCCTGGCCAGCCGTTCCTTCCACCCCTGCTCCGCGACGGCTTCCGCTCTGCGCGCCAAGGTCAGCAGCTCGTTCCACGGGTCCGTGTTCGTCTCGAAGTGATCCAGCTCCCGCAGGGCGAACAAGCTACGGCGCATCTGCTCTTCGACGACGGCGTCGCCCTCCCGGGTCTGGCTTCGGCCCAGCGCGCGGTACCGGTCCACCTCTGCGCTCGTTGCGGCGCCCAAGGGAACCCGCAGCGCGATCTGGGTGCCGAACTCGGTGTCCCTGTGGCTCTCGAACTGGGTCGAAAGGTCGACGAAGTCGAGCCAGGGCCGGCGTCGGCTCTCGGCACGCGCCGACAGCGCTCGGTAGCGTTCCGAGATCGCCTCGTGAACGGCGACCGAGGGATTGTGCTCGCGGACGATCTCGCGGACCAGGGCGGGCGAGCGGACGACCCTTCCCGGCCAACGCTCCACCGGCGGAAGGCCGCGCACCGGCGCCCGGGTCTCCGGCGCGGGTCCCGGCATTCGGGTCGCGAGCTTGATCCGGCTCTCGAGCTCGAATCGCATCCCCGCGCTTTCGCTCTGGGAGCCCGAGCGTTGCAACTCTTTGTTCCATTCCTGCAGGGTCCGCTGCCATCTCGCGTACGCCTTGTAGATCTCGGTCCGCTCCCGGTAGGCCGCGGCCTCGATGGAAAGAAAGCAGAGTTCGGCCCTGCGGCTCAGGGCGGTCTCCTCGAGGCGTGCCACGGAGGTCTCGGTGTCGGCTCGCCGGAGCTCGCGCCGGGCTCTGATCTCCCACGGGTCCGGGACGGGGATGCGCGCCGTGACCCGAACGCGGTGATGATCCTCATACTCGTCGCGAACCCGGAGCTGCACCGCGTCGAGCACGCTCTCGCCGCGCTCGCGGGCCATCGCCGCCTCCACCTCCTCCCGGCGCGCCTCGACCGCGAGGTCCCCATCGAGGCCGCGCTGGGAGTCCGCGATGCGCCGCTCGTACGCGGAGTTCACCGGCGTCGCGCAGCCGGCGGCGCAGCTTGCGCTGAGCCACACGAGGAGGAGCCCCAGGGCCCGCGTCCGCCGACCGGAACGCGCGGCGCCTCGCGGGGGGAGCCGTGGGTAAGCCCGACGGCGCATCACATGCCGGCTTTCGGGAACTCGACGGCGAGGACCTGGCCGACTCCGAGATCACAGCCCACCGGGACGGAGATGTAGACCGGCATCCCCTGGGCTGCGACGCCGAAGAAATTGTCCAGCTGACCGGGCATCTGCTCGACCCCGGCGCCTCTGCGCAGCACGGTTCCGTAGCGCTCGCAGGACGTGGGGCGGCTTGCGATGCGCACCGCAACCCCGGCTTCGATTCGGGCGGGATCCGTGTCCGGGGGAAGGTACGCGACGATCTCCTCGGCGTGCTCCGGGGTGACCATCGCCACCGAGGAGCCGACGGCCACGGGGCTCCCAGGCGCGACGACCAGCGCCACGCGGCCGGAGATCCGGCTCGACACCGTGAGGTTGTTCCGCGTCTCCAGAAGCTGAGAACGCCGTGTCTGAAGAACCTCGAGCTGCGCGGCGTACCACGCCTCCGTCGGCCGGTCGAGCGAAGGCCGGCTTGGGCGCATGCGAAGTTCCGGGGTGAGCCAGCGCTCTTCCTGTACGTGCAGACGCGCCTGCGCGAGATTCCTCTCGTGGAGCAACTGCTCGACCTCCGCGTTGAGCTGGCTCAGCTCGCGCTCGATGAAATACGACGACAGGTCGACGAGCGGAGTCCCCGCCTCGACGTGGTCTCCGGGCTGCACGTACACCTTCGAGATGAAGGATGCGACCAGCGACGGATGTTCGACGACCTGCGCGCGCCCCACGGCGCGGGCCCGGAAGTGCCCCACGGAGCTCGTCTGCAGGTACACCAGCAGCGCCGCACTGGCGAGAAAGACCAGCAGGCTGAGCGGCCTCGCACTCAGCTTTTCGAAGCCCCGGTCGAGGGCGCGTGCCACTCCGCCCGTCACCGATCTCCCGCGGCTGGACATCTCGACACCCCCCCGGTGCTACTCAGTACTCGGACGTCGCGTCCTGCAGCAGGAGCTGCGTATCCCGCGCGTGAAAGTTCTCGCGCAGGCCGAGAAGCAGGGCCTCGCGGTCGCTCTCGCGGAAGAACTTCACCTGATACGCGTGCTCCCGGGCGGACCCGTCGGGGATGTCCCCGAGGCTCAGCAGCACCTGTCGCCGGCAGTGGCGGTCCAGCAAGTGGCGCAGCTCCGGCTCGACCTCGAGCGCCGCCGGCACCCGGAATCGCAGCACCCCGTCGTAGCGGACGCGGGACCCGAACGGACCCAGATGCAGGTAGAGCGTCACGGCCGAGAACGCGACGGCTCCGAAGGCCGCGACGAGTATCGCTCCCACGCCCGACGCGACGCCGACGCACGCCGCCCCCATCACGAACACCAGATCGCGCGGCGTCCTCAGATCGGATCGGAAGCGGATCATCGACAGTACGCCAAACAGGCCCAGCCCCGCCAGCAGCGAATGCTGCATCGCGAGCACCAGGATCGACGCGCTCAAGCACACCAGCACCACGGTGTGGCTGAACCCGCGCGAGTAGCTGAGGCCGTGGAAGGTGAACTCGTAGGCCCACGCCAGTAGCTGGCCGAAGACGAACGCTGCGCAGAGCGCCATGAAGGGCTCCAGCCACACGCCGCTGGCGGCGAACTGATCCAGCCACTTCAGCAGCGGATCCGCGGCCGTCAACGCAGCACCCCGCCGCAGCGCGGCATGAGGCCGGCGGAGCCGTTGAGGGAAGCCGTCAGGTGGATCCCGATGGAGTACTTCGAGAAGCTGCGGCGCCGCAGCGCGTAGCGCCGAACGAGATCGCTGATCCAGTAGGGCACCCGCGACCGGCACTTGAGCTCGAGGATCACGATTGGCCGGGGAGCCCCTGCCGAGAGGTGATGCTCGAGCTCGCACCAGCGCGCGGGGTCCCCCTCGTGATCCCAGGCGCGCGTCCGCTGAACCGCGACGCGTCGGTCGAAGGTCACCCGCGCGTAGTCGTCGACGCGGCTCGTATAGGCCTCGCGCCAGTAGCGGATCAGCAGCGTCGGCGCCGCGCCGGCGCTGACGACGAGGTGTGCGAACCGCCCCAGCAGCTGTCGCGCTTCGGGGCCGTCGTCCAGGGGCTTGCCGAATCCCAGCGCGGCGGCTTCGATCTGGTCCGGATCGACTATCACCCGCGTCTTCTCGATGATGTCGGAGGACCGTCGCTTGTGCTCCATGGCCACGAACTCTCGGCCCGAGTAGCCGCGCACCCGCAGCTTGAACCGTTCGGCGTCGCCGCGTTGCTTGGCGCGGTGAAAAGCCAGCGACGGCGAGTCCAGGTAGAGCGATTGCACGAGGTAGCCGGGCGGAGCGGAGCTGAGATCGCACGGAGAGGCGTTGTGCTCGTCCTCCCGGCAGTAGGGCTCGAGCTCCCGGCGGATCTGCGCCGCCGTGGAGTCGTCGATGACGTACTTGAGCTCCAAGCGCTGAAACCGTGTCTCGAACCCTCGCATCGTCGGCTTCCCTTGCGCTAGATCCCCGAGGTTCAACGTCGCCTTCGCAGGGCGAAACCAGCGGCCAGGATCATGAGCAGACCGAATGCGGTGCGTCCCCGCAGGTCGAGCACCGGAATAACGGCCGGCGGTTCGGGGCAGGTGAGCTCGCTCTCGACGGAGGCGATCCGGTCCAGCATGTACTGGCGCTGGTTGTTGAAGTAGGTGTCCACCTTCGACGGAATGCCGATGTTGTTGTTGGGATCGGCCTTGAGCTCGGTGCTGATCAAGTTCTCCACATCGGTGACGAGGGAGGTGAGCGTGGAGGCCTGGAAGGGCCCGGCGAGCAGCTCGCACATGATCGCGTCGAACTGGGCGCGGAAGGGGCCGGGGCTCGACTCCAGGCCGAGGAGCAGGTCCTGCATCACGGTCTGGTCGCTCTGCAAGCAGGGGCTCACCGCATTGCAGTAGATGCTCTCGTCCACGCCCCTGAACACGGTATCCAGGTCCCACGGGAT
>SMWZ01000093.1 GCA_004356455.1 Deltaproteobacteria bacterium | reverse complement strand
GCGAAAGCCTGGTTGGGGCGCTGGTGACTCGGCTGCGGCTCGAGCAGCTCTCGAAGCAGTACCCGGAGATTCCAGCCATGCCGGTGGAGTCGCCGGTCTTCATCGCCGGCCTCGCGCGCACGGGAACGACCCTGCTGCATCGCCTGCTCGGCTGTGAGCGCCGACTCCGGCCGCTTCTCTCGTGGGAGGGCCTGACCCCCGCACCGCCGGCGAAACTGAGCCCCGGGAAACCCGATCCGCGTGAAAAGCGGGCCCGTACGGCCGAGCGTGCCTTGCGCTACATCGCGCCCGAATTTTTTGCGATTCATCCCGTGCAAGCCGACGGCTACGAGGAAGACGTGCTGTTGCAGGATGGCAGCTTCATGAGCCCGACCGTCGATGCGACGCTGCCGGTGCCGACCTACAGCGCCTGGCTGCACGCCGTCGACCAGCGGCCCATGTACCGCTACTTCCGCAGATTGGTGCAGCTGCTGCTCTGGCAACGTCCGGGCATCTATCTCGGCAAGACCCCGCACCATCTCGAGAACCTGCCAGCGCTGCTCGATGTCTTTCCCGGTGCGAAGGTGATCGTGACCCACCGCGATCCCGTGAGGGTCGTCCCTTCGTTCTGCAGCATGATGGCGCACGGCCGACGGCTCTTCAGCAACGAGGTCAACGTGCTGGAGGTCGGACGACAATTCCATGCGAAGCAGTGCAAGGGAGTGACTGACGCCATGGAGGCGCGACGTACCTTGCCGGAAGAGGCTTTCATCGACGTCCACTATGCTGACCTGATGGCGGATCCGATGAAGGAAATTCGTCGAATCTATGACTTTCTCGACTTTGAGCTCCGCGCCGAGACCCTCGAAGCGATGAATGTCTTCCGTCGCCAGAACCCCAAGGACAAGCGCGGCGTACATCGCTACAGGCCCGAAGACTTCGGGCTCGACCGGGAGCAGCTCGATCGCGACTTTGAGTCCTACTGCGACCATTACGGGATCGCTCCAGAACCCTGAGCCTGGCAATCCGAACCCGGAGGCTCGAATCTTCAGGATGATCGAGACGATTCACGACATGACGGGACGCGTCTGTCTCGTAACCGGCGCAACCGACGGCCACGGTCGCGCCGTGGCAGAGGCGCTGGCGGCCGCCGGTGCCGAGCTGGTCCTGCTCGGTCGCAACAGGCAGAAGTGCCTGGCCGCGCAAAACGGCATCGCCGAGGCCACCGGACGCAAGCCCGACATGCTGCTCTGCGACCTGATGAACCGAACAGAGGTGGACCGCGCCGCGGACGAGTTTCTGGCGAGCGGTCGCCCACTGCACCTGCTGGTCAACAACGCCGGGCTCGTGAACCTGCGCCGACAGGTGAACGCGGAAGGACTCGAGCAGACCTTCGCCGTCAACTACCTGGCGACCTTCCAGCTCACGCTGCGGCTCTTCGAACGCTTGAGAGAGTCCGCGCCTGCGCGGATCGTGAACGTCTCTTCGGACAGCTACAAGATTGCAAAGCTGGAGCTCGAAGACCTCCAGCTCGAGCGACGCTATTCGGTGAGCCAGGCCTACGCCCGCTCGAAGCTCGCGATCCTCCTGTTTACGCTGGAGCTGGCGCGCCGCATCGAGGGCACGGGCGTCACCGCGAATGCCGTCGATCCGGGGCCCGTGGCGTCGAATATCGCTGCCAACAACGCGGGTCTTCTGTATTCCCTCGTGAGACCGGTGATCCGTAGCTTCTTCCCGAGCCCCGCGAAGGCGGCACGAACCTGCCTCCTGATCGCTACGGACCCGACGCTGGCAGACTCGACCGGAGGCTACTGGCGCTCCCGCAAGCGTCGGGATCGGCCGCTTGCGAGGCCCGACCCGCAGCTCGCGGAAGGGCTGTGGCGCGAGAGCGTAGTGCTCACGGATGCCGATCTACCCGCCGGGTGGAGGCCCAAGGCCTGAGGGCCGACTCGATGCTCTCACGGATCCCGCTGCGATCGAGATGCGGGGCTTCGGTTGCCGAATGGGCTTCGATCAATTTCGGCCAGCGAGCTTTCAGGCATCCAATACCGGCAGGCGATGACGACCTCCCCGCCCGGGCGGCTGACGCAGCCAACTAGACGAAACAAGCTCCATCAGCTCAACCACTCCCTCAACGTAAGCTCGCAACACCCCAACGATATTGAGAGATCGCAGACTCCGGATTCGCGCTCACAAGCCCGGGATCGGGGGCTCGAATCCCTCCCCCGCTATCTCGGGACCCCGGCCGCTTGACACAGTTGCTGATCATGGAACGCCGCGAAAACCCAGCTTGAGTTCCCTATCTGCCTCCCGTCGAGTCAGCCACTCCCACCCATCTCCGCGGCTCTTCGAAGCGCGCGGGTGATCTCCTCGCCCCACTCTTCGTCCGGAGCCATGGCTCCGGCCAGTCGGGCGAGGTCATCGGAATTCAGCCTCGGAAACCAGCTGGCCAGTTCGCGCCAGGCGGCGCCGGACTCCTCGTCGCGCCCCACGTGCGCCAAGGTCGCGGCCAGCACCGCGTATGAAAGCCGCGAAGGCCGGCGCTGGATCGACTTCTGGGCGGTCTCGATCGCCTCGTCGACCCGGCGCGTCAGCATCAGCGCCAGCGCGCGGTTCGCCAGCCAGTGGTAGCAGAGTGGATCGGCGGGCGAACGGCGCAGCGCCCCGTCGATCAGCTCGAGCGAGCGATCCGCGCGGCGCTTGAAGATCCGTGCGATGCCCAGGCCGGCGCGCGCGCCGGCATTGTTGGGATCGAGTTCGATGGCGCGCTCCCAGGCTCGGATGGAATCGTCGGTGCGGCCGAGATTACCCAGCAGCGCCGCGTAGCAGTGCTGAACCACCGGGTCGTCCGGCCCGAGTTCGAGTGCACGCCGGATCGAGGCGAGCCCATCGGCCTCCTCCTCTGTGGACTCCGAGGCGTCGACGAGCAGCGACTTCGCGTGGGCGAGCACCGCGTGGGCGAACGCGTAGTCCCCATCCAGGGCCAGCGCCTCGTTGCAGGCTTGAACGGCCTCTTCGGCGGCCGACCGATCGCCGAGATCGCTCTGCACGGCCACCCAGGCCCGGTTCACCAGCGCCCAGGCCGTCAGGTCTCCGGGCGCGGCCCGGCGGGCGTGCTCGGCTTCGACGCGGCGCAGCGCGGGCTGCAGGGCGGCCACGATCGCCTCGGTGACCTCGTCGTCGACCACCAGGATCTCCTCGAGCTTGCGGTCGAACTGTTCGGCCCACTTGGGCGTGCGCGTGCTGGCGTCCACCAGCTGCGCCGTCACACGGATGCGATCGCCTGTCTTGCGGACGCTGCCCTCGAGCACGTAACGCACGCCCAGCTCGCGCGAGACCTCCTGTGCATCCACGGTGCGGCCCTTGTAGCTGAAGCACGTATTGCGAGCGATGACGAAAAGCTGCTTGACGCGCGAGAGACCGAGGATGATGTCCTCGGTCAACCCGTCCGCCAGGAACTCCTGCTCGGGATCCCCCGAGAGGTTTGCGAACGGCAGGACTGCGATCGACGGGCTCTCCGTATACAAACTCGCCGCCGGCTCTGTAGCGGAGGGCTTGGCGGCGGCTTCGGAGCTCGCGTCCTTGGAGGAGCCGAAGAGTCTGCGGAAGAACGAGTAGAGAACGCCGAGGATCACGATGGCCGCCGCGATCCCCGAGAGCACTGCCTCATTCGCACCGATCCACTCGAAGATCGAGCCGAGAGCCTCCACCGCGCCTCCCTGGCGGCAGCATACCGCGAGACAGCGCGCCGACTACGACTATCGGCACTGCTCGCCGGGCGGATCTGCCGCCCGCAGGCGCTGCATCGGCTCCGGACCGAGAGGGTCGAAGCCGAGCCCTGCTGGCGCAGGATTCCTACGGAATGACGGAATCGCCAATGAGGGGACGCCGGGGGAACCCCGCTCATCGCCTGCACGCCCATCACCATCCTCGTCATGAACCGCTAGGATCAGGCATCGAACAGGGAGGGGGTCATGGCACTCATCGTCATCGCGGGCGTTCTGCTGCTGATCATCGTCATTGTGGCAGGCGTCTACAACAAGCTCGTCAGCACGAAGAACCGCTACAAGAACGCCTTCGCGCAAATCGCCGTCCAGCTCAAGCGCCGCTACGACCTGATCCCCAATCTGGTGGAAACGGTCAAGGGTTACATGGCCCACGAGCGGGAGACGCTGGAGGCCGTCATCCAGGCGCGCAATCAGGCGGTCTCCGGCCTGCAGGCTGCCGCCAGCGATCCCGGCGATTCCGATGCGATCCAGAAGCTCGGCACGGCCGAACGCGTGCTCGGCGGAGCGATGGGTCGGCTCCTCGCTCTCTCCGAAGCCTACCCCGATCTCAAGGCCAGCGAGAACATGAAGCAGTTGACCGAGGAACTCACCTCGACCGAGAACAAGGTCTCCTTCGCGCGGCAGGCCTTCAACGATGCCGTCACGATCTACAACATCTACAGGCAGAGCTTTCCCGCGGTGATCCTCGCCGGCATCTTCGGCCACAGCCAGGATGCCTCGCTGCTGGAGTTCGATACCGAGGCCATCGCGGAAGCGCCCAAGGTCTCTTTTTCCTGATCCGTGTCGACGCACTTCTTCGAGAATCAGGACGCGGCCCGCCGCAACACCAAGTGGCTGGTCTTTCTCTTCTGCCTGGCCGTGCTGGCGATTGCCGCGATGATCTACGCGCTGGCCGTCTTCCTCACGGGCACGCAGCCGCTGGATGCTTACGGCCGCGAGATCGAGATCACGCTGCAATGGTGGCAGCCCGACCTTCTCGTCACGGTCGGGCTCGCCACTCTCGCCGTGGTTGCGGCGGGGAGCCTCTACAAGACCTCGCAGCTGCGGGGCGGGGGGGCGGTCGTTGCAGAGTCGCTCGGGGGAACGCTGATCGCCTCGGACACCGGCGATCCGGACGAGCGCAGGCTGCTCAATGTCGTGGAAGAGATGGCCATCGCTTCGGGCACCCCAATCCCACCCGTCTACCTGCTGCGAGACGAGCCGGGGATCAATGCGTTCGCCGCCGGCTTCACTCCGGGCGACGCGGTCATCGGGGTCACCCGGGGCTGCGTTCGGCAGATGAGCCGCGACGAGCTTCAGGGCATCATTGCCCACGAGTTCAGCCACATCCTCAGCGGAGACATGAGCCTGAACATCCGGCTGATGGGCGTGATCCACGGCATCCTGATGATCGGAATCATCGGCTACTTCCTGCTGCGTTCGTCCATGTTCGCCGGCCGAGGCCGGCGCGGGGGCCGCGACAACAACGCGATGGTCATGTTGAGCGCGGGTCTGGGTCTGATGCTGATCGGCTTCCTGGGAACCTTCTTCGGCAACCTGATCAAGGCCTCGGTGAGCCGCCAGCGCGAGTTTCTGGCAGACGCCTCGGCGGTCCAGTTCACCCGCAATCCCGACGGAATCGCGGGAGCGCTGAAGAAGATCCTGGGCTTCGACGACGGCTCGATCCTGCAGAGCCCCAACGCCCCCGAGTCGAGCCACCTCTTTTTCAGCCAGGGCTTGCGCGGCGGCTTGCAAATGCTGTTCGCCACGCATCCCCCTCTCGACGAGCGGATTCGACGACTCGATCCCAGTTTCGAGGGCCGGCGGGGTTCGGAAGCGCGGGGCGGGGAAGCCCGCGCAAGACCCGCGGCGGCGGCTGCGGCCACGGGCTTCGCAGCGGCGCCCGAGGGCAGCGCTCTCGACCAGGCGGGCGAGCCCACCGTCGCCCATCTCGCCTACGCCGCCGCCCTGGTGCGGGGTCTCCCGCCGGCGGTGACCGTGGCGGTTCACGAAGCCTACAGCGCGCGAGCCGTGATCTACGCGCTGCTCATCGACCGCGATCCCGGCCCTCGCAAGCTGCAGCTCGAGCAGCTCGCGCACTTCGGAGAAGCCGGAATCGATCGCGAGACGCGAGGTCTGCTGCCCGAGATCGAAGGCCTCGACGCGCGCGCCCGCCTGCCGCTCATCGACATGGCGCTCCCGGCCCTGCGCACCCTGTCGGCGTCCCAGTACGAGATGTTCAAGACCAATGTGGCGGCGCTGATCGCGGCGGACGAAAAGATCGACGTCTTCGAGTGGACGCTCCAGCGTGTGCTGCTCGCCCACCTGCGGCCCCACTTCGAGCGCGTGCCGCCGCCGCGTGTTCGCTACTCCTCGCTGGCCAGACTCACCCCCCAGTGCAGCGTTCTGCTCTCGACCCTGGCCCGTGTGGGCAGTCGGAGCCAGGCGGAGCTTCGTGCAGCCTTCGAGCAGGGGGCTTCGCAGCTGCTGGGAGCCGAGCCCGACCTGCCTCCGCCGGATCGCTGCGGCCTGGCGGCGCTCGACGCGGCGCTCGAGCGACTCGCGCAGGCCAGCCCGTCCTGCGTGAAACAGCTGCTGACGGCCTGCGCCGCCTGCATTGCCGCCGACCGCAAGGTGACCCAGGCCGAGGGAGAGCTCCTGCGCGCCATCGCCGACAGCCTCGCCTGCCCGATGCCGCCGCTACTGCCGGGTCAACGGCTCGCCTGAGCGCTCCGGACCGCTCAAGGACTCTCTCGAAGTAACACTGCAACAACTCAACAACAGTGAGAAATCATCCGCCCGGCTCTGCGCCGTTAAGCCGCCGGTCCGCTGCTCCTCGATTCCCGACGCGTCAGAGGCTCTCTTGCAGCAGCACCCGGCGGATCGCGTCGCGCAGGGCGGTGTCCGTAGCCGGGGTGAGGCTTCGGTTCACGGTGACGGTCGGAAACGAGCGGATGCCCCGCTCCGCAGCGTGGTCCCGATCCTTTGCGACCTGCTGCCTCAAATCGAT
>SMWZ01000092.1 GCA_004356455.1 Deltaproteobacteria bacterium | reverse complement strand
GGCTCGTGAACGTGCTCGATGCCGTTTCCTGCACCGTCATCTGCGTGTTGGAGTCGCGCGAGAGCACGTGGAATACGGTGGCGTCGAGCGTGAGCTTGTCACCCACTCCCACGTGGCTCGGTAGGCTGGCCCCGCTGAAGCTGACGACGCTCGTGCCCGATGAGATCGAGGCGGTGCCCGTCTGGTAGAGGATCGCAGCGTTCGTGCCGATCGAGCGGAGGTTCGTCGTGACGGTGGTGGCCGGGGGCCCAGCGCTGATCGTGATCGTTTTGTCGTCCGTCGCGGAGATGACGTTGTCGTTCTCGACCTCGAGCTCCAGGTTGGCGGCGGCGGACGCCGCGCTGAAGCTGGTGAAGCTGAGGCCCGAGACGGTGATCTGGTCGCCGGGCGCGAAGTCGCTAGTGACGTCAAGGACCAGCGTGCCGTTGCTGTCCTCGTAGCTGACCGTGGCCGAGACCCTGGCCGCCGCCGCGCCGCCGATCACCGCGCTGATATCGGACGCATCCCAGGTCATGTTGAAGCCGGCCGGGACCCCGATGCGGATGTCGTTGGCCGCCGTGATCCTACTCAGGTCGCCCGCACAGCAGTTCGGGGCCACTTCGCCCACGCAGAACCCCCCCGAGCAGATGTCCGCCGTTGTGCAGGCGTCGAGATCGTCGCAGGGCGCCGCGTTGTTCGTATTTACACAGCTGTCCCCGGCGCCGCACGAGTCGTCCGTACAGACGTTCCCGTCATCACAGCTCGGGGCCGCTCCGCCCACGCAGAACTGGTTGGAGCAGGTCTCGGCCCCGTTACAGAAGAGTCCATCCTCGCAGTCCAGGTTAACAAAGCAATCGAAGCAGGAGTTGTGGTCCTCACCACACAGTAGCGCACAAGGGTCAGTGGCCGCCTGGCAGCCGAGTACCGAATCGCAGGTCTCCGCACCGTTACAGAAGAGTCCGTCGTCGCAGTCCAGGTTAAGAACGCAATCGAAGCAGACGTCGCCCACCTCATCACACAGCTGGCCCGGAGGACAAGGGTCGGTGCCCGCCGCCTGGCAGCCGAGTACCGAATCGCAGGTCTCCGCACCGTTACAGAAGAATTCGTCCTCGCAGTCCAGGTCAAGAAGGCAATCGAAGCAGACGTCGCCCACCTCATCACACAGCTGGCCCGGAGGACAAGGGTCGGTGCCGGCCGCCTGGCAGCCGAATAGCAGATGGCAGGTCTCGGCACCGTTGCAGAAGAGTCCGTCCTGGCAGTCCGGGTTACCAAAGCAAGTTGGTGCTGGCCCCACCCAGACGAAGGGCGCGATCGAAGGCACCCCCTGGTCGTTCACGATAAAGAGCATGTAGTACCCGGGAGGCGCCAGGTTGGCGTCCGCAGGCGAGGTGACGTTCAACGCACCGCCCGACGCGGTGAAGCCGAGCGGGACGTAGAGCTGGCCCATATCGAACGAGTGCGTCGTATCACTCGGTCGGATCAGTGCCACGGAGACAATGCTATTCGGATCTACGTTGGTGCCAACGGGAAAGGAAACCCCGTACTCGATGCTGTCGGGCGGCATGAGGATCGACGGGCGCGCGCCGTTGAAGAGATAGGGCGGCGAATAGATCTGCAGGTCGGGGGAATCGTCCCTTCTTGACAAGACCTGCCCGTTCGGCAACAGCAGTGCAGTCGAGTGGGGACCCCGCACTGCCAGCATGTCTGCCATCATCGTCCACGTTTCGTTGACGGGGTCGAACATCTCGGCCGTAAGGACCCCGTCCCCCATCCGCCCGCCCGCCACCAGGACCTTCCCGTCCGGCAACACGGTCGCATTGTGCGTGCTTCGCGGAAAGTTCATCGGGGCAATGAGCCTCCAGTTCGGGTCCGGTTGATTGAAGTCGATGATCGCCGCACCATTGGTCCCGTCCTGGTTGCCCCCCCCGGAGATCAGGATCTTGCCCGGTTCCAAGGCCACCGCGGGCGACGAATTGAATCCGAGCAAGTTATTGCCGACCTGCTCCCAGGTGTCAGTCGCCACATCGAAGGTCCAGCTCATCCCCCCCGACTCTCCTGCAAGGAAGACCAATCCCGACGGAAGGACGAACATCCGGGGATATGTCGGAAGGCTCAGCGGCGCTGCATTCAGCTGCTGCCAGGTGTTCGCGATGGGGTCGTAGACCTCCGGAATGTCGCTCCGGCCTCCCATGATCAGAGCGCGACCGTCCGGCAAGCTTGTGCAGGTCGGATAAAAACGAATCTGCGACATGTCTGGCGCGGGAATCCAGCTCCCCACCTCGTCTAGAGTGACTGGATCGAGAGTGAATGGATCAAAGATGTCTACCTCATTGGTAGTGAGCCCCCCGGCCAGCAAGGACCGTCCGTCGGGGAGCTGGCAGAATCCAGAGCATCTGGTGTTGCGCGGTGCCGGGTTCGCCGTGAAGCTCCCATCCGCTGGATCCCACAGCGTCCCCCTGTTCTCTGGATTCCCCAGGCCCCACAGTAAAACCTTGCCCGTTGGCAGCACGATCTCAAAATGGCCAAACACGGTGGTTGACAGGATCTCCCACTGCCCAACCTCACTGGGAGGCTGCTGTGCATGAGCTACGCCTCCAATGGGAGCACCGGATGATCCGGCCGCCAGCAGGGCCAACACAAGAGCCCGCACTATCGTCCAGTGCCAGGGCTCGTTTCGGTCACGGTTGATCATTCCAACCTTCCCGAATCTCAAAATGGGACCATTGTCGCGAAACATCATACGCTCACGTGAAGTGGCAACACAATCCGAGACTTCTCCATCACTTCGCACGAGATCAGAGAACAACCCGACTGCGACTAGAGGATGGAGGACAAAGGCCCTCGAAATGGATGACCAATAACTCGTGACCTCTGTGCAACTACACTCAAGAACTGCGCAATTGAATTGAGGAACCAGCCGATCACACCACTCCCTTTGAGGTCCCCAGAATTACAGTATTCGTGTAACTCAGAGCGCTGTCAGGCATCCGGCTGGGTCTGAGGGCGGCGATTGCTCACCAACCTACTTCAGGGAGCTCAAGCGTTACGCTCGAGCGGAAGGTCATTTCTCATGGCGGGCGCAGCGGAGCATCCACGGAATCAACTACGGGACGCTTGAAGACTGGAGCCACTGGCTCATCGATCGTGGACTCAGCGGGCGTGCAAGAGCGCCACATCCAGGAATTCCTGGGACACGCTGACGTGCGTTCGACACGGCGGTACGCACGGCTGGCGAATCAAGCACTGATCTCGGTGCTGAGACCTCGAGAGGTCGGAAAGGCTGATGGGGATTTGTTGCCCGCTTGTAGCCCGCGCCGGAGGGGGTCTTCTAAGCCCCGAAAAGAAAGAGGAAAATGGTGGAGGCGGCGGGAATCGAACCCGCGTCCGCATGGTTTCTTGTGCCTGCGTCTACGTGCGTAGCTCCGTGTGTTTTTTTTAGCGGAAGGCCCTCCGACAGAGCGCGCAAAGCCAGCCGCGAGCCGGGAAAGTTTCTCGTCCGCCCCGTCCCGACAGCGGTTTGGACCAGCCTGCTAAACGTCGCCCCCCGGTCTCAGCAGGCGTCGGACCGGAGAACGCTCGCTGTCTATTTAAGCAGCGAGAGCTAGTTCAGTGTCGGCAATTGTGATTGCCTTGCCGCGGGTTTTACGAGGACACGACACCTCGGCACGCAACAAACACCGTCTACCACCCGTCGAAGCCAATCGCCCCCTTTCGTGGATTTAGCTTATACCCAGCGCGGGGGGAGTCAAGCCAGTGAGTGACAACGGGGAGCCGGAGCGCCGTTTGCTACCCTTAGACCGTCAGCCCGGAGGCGAAAGGGAGCGCGAAATGCCAAGCCAGAAGCCGAGCTCACCCGAGAAAGAGTACATCGTCCGCGAAGAGGCCAAGCAGCGGGAGCTCTCGCAGATCAAGCGCGAGCAGGCGGAGGCCGAGGCAGCCCGCGAGGCCCGCTGGCGCACCTGTCCCGGCGGCTGCGAGACCAAGCTGGTCGAGGAGGACTTCCGGGATCTCGTGATCGACCGCTGCCCGACCTGCGGGGGCGTATGGTTCGATCCAGGCGAGCTCGAAAAAGTGGCCAGCGATGACGCCTCCGTGGTTCGGAGCGTCTTCAACTTCTTCCGTGGCCAAAGCAAGTAGCCTCGCTACCGTTCACCTGCGCGAGGGCCGTGAGCGCCCCCTCCGACGGGAGCATCCCTGGGTGCTCTCCGGCAGCGTGGATCACGTCGAGGGGGACCCGGAGTCCGGCGACGTAGTGCGGGTGGAAGGTGCCCACGGCGAGCGGCTCGGGGTGGGAGACTACGATCCGGACTCGCAGATCCGGGTTCGGATGCACGGCTTCGGGCCGACGGACGCGGATCCCGACGAGGACTGGCTACTGGCGCGCATCGAAGCGGCACTCGCGTGGCGAGCCACGCACCCGGCCCTGCGCGATACGGATGCGATCCGGCTGATTCACGCCGAGGGCGATGGGCTGCCCGGTCTGAGCGTGGATCGCTACGCGGACTGGCTGGTGCTCAAGCTCACCACGCCCGCCATGTGGCGACGCGCGCAGCGCATTGGCGAGATCCTGCAGCCGTTGACCGGAGCGCAGGGCGCCTGGCTTCGGGGCGATACCTCCGTGCAAACGGAGCGCGCCCTCTTCGGCTCCGTCGCCGACGAGCCCGTTCAGATCCATGAGCGGGGCCGTGCGTACTGGGTGGACCTGCGCCACGGACAGAAGACAGGCTTCTACCTGGATCAGCGCGACGCGCGCGATCTCTTCCGCCGGCTCGCGGCTCCCGACGTACGGGCGCTCGACCTCTTCTCCTTCACGGGTGGGTTTGCGCTGGCGGCCCAGCAGGGCGGCGCGCGCGAGGTCGTCGCCGTCGAGTCCTCGCTGCCCGCGCACAAGCTTCTGTGTCGAAATGCACCAGGGGTCGAGGCGGTGCTCGGGGACGTGCCCGAGTTCCTGCGCAAAGACGAGCGACGCTTCGATCTCATTGCCCTGGATCCGCCGCCCTTCGCGCGTCGCAAGCGGGACGTCTCGGCCGCCTGCCGCGCCTACAAGGACCTCCACCTCTGGGCGCTACGGCGCGCGCAGCCCGGGGCGCACCTGTTGAGCTTTAGCTGCTCGCACCACGTGGGCGCGGAGCTGTTCGCAAAGGTCGTGCTCTCGGCCGCTCTGGACGCCGGAGCCGAGCTTCAGGTTCTGGGGACGCTGGGGGCCCCACCCGACCATCCCCTGGCCCTCACCCACCCTCAGGGCGCGTACCTGAACGGTCTGCTGCTGCGCGTGGTCGAGCCCGCCTAGGAGCCCGACCCAAGACTTCGTCTTGGGTCCGCTCCTAGCCGTCTTAGCGCGGTATCGGCGAGCGGAGCTCGCCTGCACGCGGCGGGCGACCCTTGAGTCGCCCGCCGAGGAGCCCGCAAGACTCACTCGGGAGCAGGTGCGCCCGAGCCAACCGCGGACTCGGTCGCACTCGGGGGATTGTGAACCAGCGAGAGCAGCACGTGCTGGAACCACGGCTGGTAGAACGCGAAATTCTCGCTCCCACAGTCGGCAACCACGACCAGGATCCAGCCCGGATCCCAGTCGAGCACCGCGGTCTGCTCGGTCCAGTCCGGCGTGCGCAGCACGATGCGCCCGATCGGCTGGCCGTCCAGCTCCAGCATCTCGCTGCTCATCAGCTCGCCCGGCCGCGTCCCCATCAGCGCACGCTGCCGCAGGTAGGCCGGCAGGTTGCCGCGCAGCGCGATCACCTGGATCGACGCGTCGTAGTCCCAGCTCAGCCCATCCACTGCGACCCAGCCGCGCGGCGAGCGGATCACTTGCCAGCCCGTGGGAAAGCGAACTTCGAGATTGAAGCGATCATCGATGATCTCGCGCTCAAGGCTGGGCGGCCGTCGGCGCGCCTCAGTGACGGGCTGCGCGTGCTTCTCGCCCAGACGTACGTAGACCGCACCGGGCTTGATGCGGTACAGCGCACGAAAAGTGTTGCGGTCGTGCTCCGAGAGCTTCTCGATGCGGGCGTCGTTGGCGATCTTGTACATGGCGTCGCCGCGCAGGGGGCTGTGTTGACCCGACGCGCCCAGAACGTGGCCGATCTCGTGCAACGCGACCGCGTGCACCTGGCCGGTCGTGAGCAATCCGAAGCGATCGGTGATGAACAGGTAGGCGTCGCGCACGGCGAACTCGATCTCCACGTGATCCAGGTCGGGGCCCGCGCCCAGCACCCGGCAGTGTTCGGACTCGTTGCGGACCAGGCCGAGCACCTGTCCCTCCGGCTCCTGCCGCCGCTGCACGTCGAGATGGATGCGCAGCGCGGCCTGGTCGGGAGCGTCCACGCGCACGAAGCGCACCGGCCGGCCGATCGCCTCCTCCCAGCGCACGAAGGCGCGCTCGACCGCCTGCACATACTCCTGCGGGTCGCGTGGGTTGAACTCGTCCTGTTCCTCGCTGGGGATGCGCGGCGGATGGACGTAATAGCGCAGGGGAAACGCGCGATCCGGCCAGCGGCAAAGCACCAACGCCGCCTGCCCGCCCGGCAGCGTCTCGCGATGCGTCACCCAGGGCAGGTAATTGGGCTCGGACAGGAGTCCGGAGCGCGCGCGGAAGGCGGCATAGTCGTAGCGGCTGTGCTGATAGGGGGGCAGCGCCGAGACACACGCCGCAACGCTCAGCGCAATCACCACCAGCAGCACCCCGCGCGCGCTCATCGCCCACGCGCCCTCCGCCTGACCACCCGGCGCAGTCGGCGCTCGGTCTCACGTTTGGCGATCGCCTCACGCTTGTCGAAGCGACGTTTGCCCCGCGCCAGCGCGAGCGTCAGCTTGGCCCGGCCCTTGCGAAAGTAGATGTCTAGCGGGATCAGCGTGAAGCCACGCTCGCGCACCTTGCCGCCCATACGATTGATCTCGCGCCGGTTGAGCAGGAGCTTGCGGGCGCGCTCGGGCTCGTGGTTCTGGCGGGTGGCCGGCTCATAGGGCGCGATATGGGCATGCATCAGAAAAAGCTCGCCCTTCTCGACCCGAGCGTAGGCGTTCTTCAGATGCGCCCGGCCCGCCCGCAGCGACTTGACCTCCGACCCGACCAGCACCAGGCCCGCTTCGAACGTCTCCTCGATGTGGTAGTCGAAGCGGGCCCGCCGGTTGCTGCAGACGATCTTCCGCTCCGACTCAGCCATCCGGGGAGGACGCGGCCTCGGACGACTCGGCCGGGAGGGTCGAGGGAACCACGCTCAGGGGCGAGGGCTCGTCATCGCTGGCGATGCCGGCCGAGATAATCAGCCTGAAGGCCTCCTCCACCGTCAGACCCGTGTTCACCACGTCGGCCTCCGGAAGCAGCAGGAGGTAGCCGGTGGTGGGGTTGGGTGTGCTGGGCACGAAGACCATGACCATGCCGGCGGGAAGGCCTTCGATGGACCTCTCCACGCGACCCGTCACGAAGGCGTAGGTGAAGATACCCTTGCGCGGGTACTCGATCAGCACCACGCGCCTGTAGCTGTCCCCGCCGGGGCCGGCACCGATGAACGCCTCCGTGGACTGCTTGAGGATCGAGTACAGGCTGCGGGCGACCGGGATCCGGTCCACCACGCGCTCCCAGAAGCGCAGCACCGCGCGCCCGATGAAGCTGCGCGTGAGCGCACCGGCGAGCAGAATCGCAGCCAGGGTCGTGATGACCCCGAGGAAGGGAATCTGACCCTCGAACCCCAGGAACTTGAAGACTCTGGGCAGCACCAGCTGGTCCAGCCGCTCCACAATCCAGAGTAGACCCAGGATGGTGAACCCGACCGGGATGAAGACGAGCAGGCCCGCAAGGAAGTCGCGTCGGAGCGTCGCTCCGACCCGAAGCCAAAGCCCTTTCCACAAGGGTCACCTCCTGGCGCCGCAGAGAGAAGCGACGCCGGCAGAAAACCTAGCGGAGACGGTTCTGTGAGTCGACGAAGCACACCCGCGGCTGGTACGTGCGTGCTTCGTTGTCGTCCATCTGCACGTAGCTGGCGATAATGACTTCGTCGCCGGGCTTGACCAGGTGTGCGGCGGCGCCATTGATGCCGACCGTGCCGCCGCCCCGCTCGCCGGGGATCACGTACGTAGCCAGCCGGGCGCCGTTGGTGATGTCGTAGATATCTACCTTCTCGTGAGCCAGCAGGTGCGCCGCATCCATCAGGTCAAGGTCGATGGTGATGGATCCCTCGTATTCGAGGTTGGCATCGGTCACCGTCGCGCGGTGAATCTTTGACTTGAGCATCGTGCGCAGCATCACACGGCCTCCAGGATGGTGTTATCGATGAGTCGCGTAGCCGCGACGCGAACCGCCAGGCCCAGCACCGCTCGACGATCCAGACGGCTCAACGGCTCCAGGCTCCCCGCGTCGCGAATCTCGATGTAATCGATCTCTGCCAGTGGCTCCTTCTCGATCCGGTTGCGTGCCGCAGCCACCAGGCGCTTGCTGTCGAGCTCGCCGGAGCGCACGAGCTCGCGTACCTCATGCAGGGCGGCATTGAGCGCCCTGGCCTGCTGGCGCGCCTCGGGCGTCAGGTACGCGTTGCGGGAGCTCATGGCCAGGCCGTCGGGCTCGCGCACCGTGGGTCCCGCTACGATCTCCAGATCGAAGAGCAGATCCCGCGCCATGCGCCGGATCACCACGAGCTGCTGGTAGTCCTTCTCGCCGAAGACCGCGACATGGGGCCGAGCCACGTTGAAGAGCCGCGCCACGATGGTCGTGACCCCGCGGAAATGGCCCGGGCGGTGGCGGCCGCACATGCCCTCGCCGAGCCGCTCGACCTCCACCCAGGTGGCGCCGCCCTCGGGATACATCTCCCGCACGCTGGGAGTGAAGACCACGTCTACCCCGTTTCCCCGCAGCCGGGAGAGGTCGCTGGCGAGGTCTCGCGGGTAGTGCTTCAGGTCTTCGTTGGGACCGAACTGCGTGGGGTTGACGAAGATGCTGACCACGACGCGATCAGCACGCGCGTGGGCCAGCCGCACGAGCGACAGGTGCCCCTCGTGCAGCGCGCCCATGGTCGGGACGAGCGCGATTCGCCGCCCCTCGGCACGCATCTGCTCGGCCCAGCCTCGGAGCTCGCGAACCTCCGTGATGATATGTGGCTCAGTAGGACTCATGCTCGGCGGGGAACTTCTGCTGGCGTACATCCTCGGCGTACATCTGCGCCGCGCGCGTCACGATCTCGGACAGGTTCACGTACTCGCGCGCAAAGCGGGGAGGCGGCTCCAGGCCCAGCCCCAAGAGGTCGTGCATCACCAGCACCTGACCGTCGCAGCCGAGACCCGCGCCGATCCCGATCGTGGGAATACGCATAGCGCGCGTGATCTCGGATGCGAGCTCAGCCGGAATGCCCTCGAGCACGAGCGCGAAGGCCCCCGCTGCCTGAACCGCGCGCGCGTCCTGCAGGAGCCGCTCACGTGACCTCGCATCCCGTCCCTGGACCCGATAGCCCCCCATGCGATGCACCGACTGCGGCGTGAGACCAATGTGGCCCATCACGGGAATATCCATGCGCACGATGGCCGCGATCCGCTCCGCGACCCGCTCGCCGCCCTCGAGCTTGACCGCGTGGGCGCCGCCCTCTTTCAGCAGCCGGCAGGCGTTGGCCAGCGCGTCGTCGAGGCCCGTCTGGTAGCTGCCGAAGGGCATGTCGCCCACCACCAATGAGCGTCGCGCCGCCCGCGCAACCATGCGGCAGTGGTAGATCATCTCGTCGAGCGTGACCGGCAGGGTGGTGGGATGACCCTGAACGCAGGTCCCCAGGCTGTCACCCACCAGCAGGATGTCGATGCCCGCCCGGTCCAGCATGTGAGCGAACGGGAAATCGTATGCGGTGAGCATCACGATCTTGTTGCCCGCACGTTGCATGCGGGCGAGTGCGGGAACGGTAACCCGGGCCTCCTTCATGCTTGTCTCCCTCGCGTCCCCAAAAAAAGAGCGCCCTTCACCGAATTGGAAAGGCGCTTCTTCGTTCTGCTGAACGCGTGGAGGAGGGTCACGCGGCCCAACCACCCACATCAAAGCCACCCTCGGTCTCGGTCCGAAAGGATCCAAGCTTCTGGCGCTCGATCGCTGCGAATGCGTATGTAGGTTGAAATTTAGGCGCAGACCGGTGGGCCTGTCAACCTTTTTCTCGGCTGCCGTTCCGGAGGTCGTGCAGGTCGTTGCCTCCCTGGTCGCAGCCGGTGCGCTCCACGAAGCTATCGAGCAGGCCCTGGACGTCGGACGGCACATCCACGAAGCGCACGCCGAGCTCGTAGTAGATCATGCCCGGGCTGAGGTCGGAGTCGCGCATGCACCAGATCACCTCCGAGTCGAGCTCGACCGATTGGTCGCTCGCACCAAAGCTGAAGCGCAGCTGGAGACTCAGGCCCGGCTTGTAGGCTTCGCTGCTCTGCAGCCCCATGCCGGTGGGCGAGATGTTGATGGCGTAGCCGTGCGAGCTGCCACCCGCGTCCTCACGCACCTCGACCCGAACCGGGACTCGCAGGTTGCGACGAAAGTTCGTACGCGGTGGTGGCTTGCCCGGGCTCACTCGGCTCGATCCTCTCTGCCAATGGCTTTGGCGAGCTCCACGAACTCGAGCTCCGAGAGGGTCTCCCCTCGTCGGCCGGGGTCGATGCCCGCGGCTCGCAGCCCCGCCTCCGCACCTGGAATCCGCCGGCGCAGGGCGCCCCGCAAGGTCTTGCGGCGGTGCTGAAACGCGCAGCGCACGACCTCTCGCAGCAGCCCCACGTCCCCCACCCGAACGGTAGCGGGGCGGGGGTCGATCACGACGAAGGTGGAACGCACCTTCGGCCGCGGCACGAACTCCTCCGGCCCCAAAGCCAGCATCCGCCGAGCCTCCGTCCACAGGCGCGCCCATACGGCGAGAGGGCCATATGCAGGCGTTCCCGGCTTTGCAAGCACCCGATCGGCCAGCTCTGCCTGGATCATGAGGCCGAAACGGCGGAAGGGGCTGTCGGGCACGCACACGGCCGCCAGCAGCCTCCCCGCGATCCGGTAGGGCAGGTTCCCCAGCAGGACCACCGGGGGGCCGAGCTCCCGGGCCAGGGCACCCAGATCCACGCGCAGGGCGTCGGCATGGCGCAGCTCCACGCCCCCAGGAAGGCCCGTCTGCCGCAGCAGGGCCACCAGCCCCCGATCCACCTCGATGGCCACGGTACGGCGCGCAACGCAGGCGATGGGCCGGGTCAGGCCCCCCAGGCCCGGTCCGATCTCGACCACGGCATCCTCGGGCTTGAGATCCACCAGCTCGACCAGGCGCTGGCCTAGCTTGGGCGAGCGCAGGAAGTTCTGGCCCCGCGCCTTGGAAGGGGCGAGCCCGTGCTCCGCCAGCCTGTCACGGATGGAGCCTATGACCAGCCCTCCGGCCGCGCCTCGAGCGGCACGCGGGAGAAGGCCTCCAGCTCCAGCGAGGCGACACGGCCCTCCCGCAGCATGTGGTCGGCGACGGCTGCGATCATCGCCGCATTATCCGTGCATAAGGCCGTGGGAGGGAAGCGCACCTCCACCCCCAGCTCCCCCTCCAGCTGCGTCATGCGGGCCCGCAGGCGCCGGTTGGCGGCGAGGCCGCCCACCAGGGCGATCCGCTCCAGGCCAGTGGCCGCCAGCGCGCGCCGCGCCTTGGTCACCAGCACATCCACCATCGCCTCCTGGAAGGAGGCGGCGATATCCGCCCGCACCCGCCGCGGAAGGGCCCCCCCGGCGTCCTCTTCCGCCCGCGCCACCTGCAATGCCACCGCCGTCTTGAGGCCGGAGAAGCTCATCTCGAGCCCCCGCTCGCGCAGCATCGGGCGCGGGAAGGCAAAGGCCCTGGGATCACCCTCCTGAGCGGCGCGATCGACCTCGCGCCCTCCCGGATAGCCGAGCCCCATGCGCTTGGCGACCTTGTCGAAGGCCTCCCCCGCCGCGTCGTCCCGGGTCTGACCCAGGAGCTCGATACGGCCCAGCGTCTCGACCCGGTACAGCGCCGTGTGGCCTCCCGACACCACGAAGCCCACGAAGGGCAGCGCGAGCGGGTCGCGCTCGAGCCGCGCCGATGCCAGATGGCCTTCGATGTGATGCACCGCCAGCAGCGGCTTGCCCGTGCGGTAGGCCAGGGCCTTGGCGAACGACAGCCCGACCAGCAGCGAGCCGACCAAACCCGGGCCGGACGTGACCCCGATCCCGTCCAGCTCCTCCAGCGACACAGCGGCGCGCACGAGCGCCCGCTCCACGGTGACATGCAGGTACCGTACGTGGTCGCGGCTGGCGAGCTCCGGCACAACGCCCCCGTAGGGGGCGTGCACCGCGTCCTGGCTCTGAACCACCGAGGACAGGATCTCCCGTCCGTCGCGTACCACGGCCGCAGCCAGGTCGTCGCAGGACGATTCGATCCCGAGGATGAGGGGCATGGCTCGAACTAGTGCCCGAGCCTCTCTTGCTGGCTCTTGCAGTCGATGCAGAGGTCGGCCACCGGCCGTGCCGTCAGCCGTTCGAGTCCAATGTCTTCTTCGCAGGACGCACAGATTCCATAGCTCCCGTCGTCGATCTTCCGCAGGGCCATATCGATCTTCTGGATCAGCGCGCGTTCGCGTTCCCGCAGCCGGCCGATAAAAGCGAGGCCGGCCTCCGAGGACGCGGTGTCGATCTCGTCCGGAAAGTCATTCGGATCGAGATGGACGTCGCCAGTCAGCGCGCGTCGCGCGTTATCGATCAGCTTCCGCCGATTCTCGTTGAGAACCTTGATGAACTTCTTCTGCTCGCTCTTCTTCACGGGCCAAGAGCCTCCAGCTGCCGTTGGGCCTCTACCACGCGTTCGGACTGCGGATGTTGCCGAACGATCCTCTCGAAAATCTGGCGGGCCGCGACGTCGTAAGTCCGCTGATCCCCGCTGCGCTGTCCGATCTCTAAAAGCGCGATGCCTTGTCGGTAGAGCGCGTCCGGAACCTTATTCCCTTCGGGGTAGCGCTTGACGACGTCTTGAAAGGTCAGCACGGCTCGCTCGTAGTCCCCGAGCTTGGCATAGCACTCGCCCATCCAGAAAAGCGCGTTGTCCGCGTAATCGGAGGATCCATAATTCTGAAGGAAGCTCCGGAAGCGGTCAATGGCGGCTTCGTACTCACCGCCACGGTAGAGCGCAAAAGCCTCCTCGTAGCCACGGATCTCGGCACTGAGCCGCGTCGGATCACCGAGGGCTGGCGTCGCGGCGATGTTTCCCGGCGCGGCCCCACCCGAGGCCATGGCCTGGCGCGCGCTGCGGGCTTCGCTCAGCGCCTGCTCAGCGAAGTACTTGGCCTCCTCGACCGTACCGCGCAGGCGCGAGAGCTCGTCCTGCAGGGCATCGACCTGGGTACCGAGCTCGGCCACACGAGCGTCACCGACGGCACCCGGCCCGCTCCTGAGCCCCCGCATGGCCTCATCGAACTCACGCTCGTGCGCGTAGAACTGCGGAGCGGTGACACAGCCCGCCAGCAGAGCGCCCGTCACCAGCCACAACGCGGCGCGGGGATCCATCACGCTCACCGAATGACGAAGTCGTCCCGTCGATTCTTCGCCCAGGCAGACTCACTATGGCCGCGCACAGACGGGTTCTCTTCACCAAAGCTTATGGTGTCGATGCGCGACGGACTGATGCCCAGGTCAACCAGGTAGCGCTTCGCGGTATCTGCGCGCCGCATGCCGAGAGCGAGGTTGTATTCCTCGGTCCCGCGCTCGTCGCAGTTGCCCTGGATCTCGACCCGGCTGTTCGTGCGCTCGCGCAGAACCTGCGCGTTGTGATTGAGATCCTGCTTGGCTCGGCGCTGGAGCGCGGACCGGTTGAAGTCGAAATAGACGCTGCGGAACTTCTTCGAGCTGATCTCGACCCCGCCGGAACGGGAACCCCGGTCCCCCAGGCCCGGGTCGCTGCGAGGCTTAGCGCGCTCGCTTCCCGAACCCATACTCGAACCCGAGCCTCCGCCCGAGGCGCAAGCCAGGGCCACAGCCAGTAACGACACTCCGAGTATTCGCTTGAACACTCCGCTCCTCCTTCTCACCGTGAAACGGGACCCCCCCCGATTCACTAGCTAGATAGCGCAAAAACTGCAAATCCTCTCGCGACGCTCCCCTCAGTCGATCCAGGGCGACCAGGCGGGGTTGGAGCAGTTGCCGAAATCGCCGGTGACCCGGCGTAGATTTCGACCATCCAGATCGATCTGATACAGCTCTTTCCGGCCTCGGCGCGACGAGGAGAACACGACCTTGCGACCGTCCGGAGACCAGGCCGGGCCTTCGTCGCTGCGTGGATGGACCACCAGCGGCGTGGTGTAGCCGCTCTCGGGCTCAATCAGATAGATGTCGAAGTTGCTGCCGGTCTGGGCCGCGAACGCGATCCAGTCCCCATTCGGGGACCAGGCGGGACTGGCGTTGTAGGACCCGCGATAGGTCAGGCGGCGCTCTTCGCCCGACTTGAGCTGCTTGATGTAGATCTGAGGCGAGCCCGTGCGGTCCGAGACGAAGGCGATGCGGCGCCCGTCCGGCGCCCAACTGGGGGCGTTCTCGATGGAGCGCGCCGTGGTCAGACGCCGCAGCCCGCGGCCACTCTTGCGCACCGTGAAGAGATCCGTGTTCTCGTCGCGGTGCATCGTGAGCGCGATTCGTCCGTCTTGCGGGGCCCAAACCCCTCGATACTTCTGGTGGGGCTCCCTCAGCAGTCGCTTGGACTGGCCCTGACCCCGGTTCAGCGTCCAGACGTCGAAACCTCCACCCCGCAGCGAGGTGTACACGAGCTGGGAGCCATCCGGAGACCAGCTGGGAAAGAGGTTGACCGAGCCGTTGTCGGTCACGCGCCGGCGGTTGGAGCCATCGGCCTCCATCACGTAGATCTCCTTGTTGCCACTCACATCCGACACGAAGGCGATCTGCGTCGCCGACGCCCCGCGCCGCCCGCTGAAGCGTTCGACGATCTCGTCGGCCAGTCTGCGGGCCAGCAGCGACAGCGCCTCGGGCACGTCCTCGAGGTACTCGCGCTGACCCTGCTGGCGGCAGCGCAGCACGTCCCAGATCCGGAAGCGCGCGCGCAGCCGCCCACGCACCCGCTCGAGGCGACCTTCGACCAACGCGTCAGCGCCGATGGCGTGCCAGTTGTCGCAGGGGATGATGGGCGCCCCGAAGTCCTGGGTTTTTTGGGGCTCGAGGAAGGCCTCGGGGTCGACCACTTTGAATACGCTCGAAAACTCGAGCGCGTTCGCGAGCTCGCGGTAGAAGGGCTCGACAAACTCCTCCGCCCCCTCGCTGACGATGAAGCGCTGCACGGCGATCTGGTAGCCGCGCCCGCCGGAGCCGTGGATCTCGACGTGAAGCTGGTCCTCGGCACGCGCCCCCCCGACGAGCAGCAGGACCAGCGCCGTCCCCCACAACCGCCTTCCCACTACAGCGACTCCTTCGGATCGAAGTCCAGCGTCAGCGTGAGGGCGCCGCGCGGGGGGCGCGGGAAGGGCCGGGTCTTCCAGATGGCACGCTCCGCCGACTCATCAAAATAGCGGTTGCCGGATGACCCGACCAAAGCGACCGAGCCAAGCCCCCCGCTCGGATCGATCTGCACCTGAAAGCGCGCGTTCAGGTCGGCCCGACCGCGGAACACCTGCGCCCCTACCCAGTTCGCGTAGAGCAGCGCCTTGAGCTTGCGCTGGTAGGCGGCCATCTGCGGATCGAAACGCCCCGCGCCCGCGCTCGTGGCCGTGGCGGAGCGGGCCAGCGCCGCGTCCCGCGCCTCGACCTTCTCACGCAGCTTGGCCAGCAGCTCGTCGGCGGAGGGAGGTGGGGCCTTGGGCTGCGCCTCGGGCTTGGGCTGCGCCTCGGGCTTCGGCTTCGGCTTCGGCAGAGGCTTGGGCTGCTTGGGGATGACCACCGGCTCGTCGACCACCTGCCGGGCACGCTTGGGCCGCGCCGCCGCCGCCATTGGCGCGGCCACGATGTCGACGAAGACCGGGGCCGACAGCAGCGGGGCCCGGCGCGTCACGGGCGCGACGACCCAGAAGCCGAGCGCGAGCAGGTGGACGCCCAGGCTCCAGCTGAGCAGGCGCCGGAAGTTCTGCTCGTGGACCAGCATGCCGGTGGGTAAATAGCGGGTGCTCACGTCTCGGGTTCGGTCACCAAGCCAATACGCGTCGCCCCCGCGCGTCGCAGCTTCGCGAGCGTTTTGGCGACGGTGCCATACGCAACCTTCTCATCTGCTCGCAGAAAGACCTCGCGGTTCTCGCGCGACGCCAGGATCTTCTCGAGCTTTTTCTCGAACTCCTTCATCGCTACCTGCGCGCGTTGGACGTAGAGCGTTCCGTCCCGCTTCACGGTCACCACCAGCACGTCCTCATTCCGCTTCAGGCCCTCCGAGTGGGTCTTGGGGAGCTGTACATCGATCCCCTGCTGGATCAGCGGCGCGGTCACCATGAAGATGATGAGCAGGACCAGCATCACGTCCACGAATGGCGTCACGTTGATCTCCGACATCGCCTGCCTGCCGGGTCGCCGCTTCTCCGCTCTCATGCGGCTCCCGCAGCCTTGCGCCGAAGTACCTCGTCGAACTCCACGCGAAACGCCTCCAGCCGCTCGAGCAAATGAACCAGGCGCGCGTTGGAGTAATTGTACGCGATCACCGCCGGAATGGCCGCGAACAGGCCCACGGCCGTCGCGATCAGCGCCTCTGCGATGCCCGGCGCCACCACGGCCAGGCTCGCCGATCCGGACACGCCGATGTCACGAAACGCGTTCATGATCCCCACGACCGTGCCAAAGAGCCCCACGAAAGGAGCCGCGCTTCCGGTGGTGGCCAGAAAGGACAGGCCGCGTTCGAGGCGGTGGGCCTCCTCGGTCTGAATCCACGCGAGCCGCTTCACCACGCCCTCGACCTGCTCGGGCGAGACCCCGCGCGCTGAGCCCCGCAGACGCTCAAGCTGCGCCAGGTCCTTGAAGCCCGCCTGAAACAGCACGGCCAGCGGACTCTTCGACTGCCTGCGCGCCACCTCGTACACGGCGTCGAGAGGCCGGTTGAGGTACGAGGCAAGGAACTCCTCGGTCTCGTTCTCGGCTGCGTTCAGCTCGCGCGCCTTGTAGACGATCACCGCCCAGGACGTGACCGAGGCAACGAGCAGAAGCACGAGCACCGCCTTCACGATAAGGCTGGCGCCGAGGACCAGATCCAGCATAGATCGTAACCCCGGGGGGGATTGAGTGGCGCCTGAGCTTATCGTGCCGCCCCTCGGCGTCAACGCCTGGCTACGAAACCGCTAAGATCTACGCCTCGCTTCGCAAACAGAGAGGGTGTCATGCGGGTAGAGGTCAAGCGGGAGGATCCTGCCCGCGCGCGAACGGACGCGCTGATCGTGCCGTTGTCGAAGACGGAACGGGTTCCACGCGCGCTGCAAGCGCTCGATACGGCACTCGGGAGACGTATTCAGAGCTACCTCGAGGCGGCTGAGTTCCGCGGCAAGGCCGCGGAGCTGGTCGCGTTTCCGGCCGAGGGGATCGCGGCCAAGACGGTGATCCTGGTAGGCCTCGGCACGGAGGAGGAGCTCAACGCCGAAGCCCTGCGCCGCGCTGCGGGCGCCGGCATTAAGGCAGCGGCCCGGCGCCGAGCCGCCAGCGTCGCGCTGGTGGTGCCGTCGGTCCGACGCCTGGCACCGGCTGACCGCGCCCAGGCTCTCACCGAAGGCGGACTGCTCGGCGCCTATCGCTTCGACCGCTACCGCGAGCTCGAGGAGCCGCGTGGCGCGCTCGACGAGCTGGTGCTGCTCTCAGCGGACGCTCGAGAGGGCTCCGCACTGCGCCGGGGCGTGAAGCAAGGCCGCATCGCTGCGGAATCCGCCCGGCTTGCGCGCGATCTATCGAATGAGCCGGGCAGCGTGCACACACCGGAGTGGATGGCGGATCAGGCGCGCAAGCTCGGGCGCGAGGTCGGACTCAAGGTAAAGGTGCTGGCCGAACGCGAGCTCGAGCGCGAGAAGATGCAGGGGATTCTGAGCGTGGGTCGCGGCAGCGCAAATCCGCCGCGTCTGATCGTACTCGAGTACAACGCCCCGGCGGGCGGCGCGCGGCGACGGCCCACGCTGGCCCTGGTGGGCAAGGGCATCACCTTCGACTCGGGCGGGATCTCGATCAAGCCGGCCGCAAACATGCATGAGATGAAGCACGACATGTCGGGCGGAGCTGCGGTCTTCGGGGCTCTGCGTGGCGCCGCGCTGCTGGGCCTCCCCCAGCACGTGATCGGGATCGTGCCCGTGGCGCAGAACATGCCCGGCGCGGGCGCCTATCTTCCGGGTGACATCGTGCGCGCGGCATCCGGCAAAACCATCGAGGTGCTCAACACCGACGCCGAGGGACGCATCGTGCTGGCGGACGCTCTGCACCACGCGCAACGCTTCAAGCCCGATGCGATCGTGGACCTGGCCACACTGACGGGTGCCTGCGTGATCGCCCTGGGCTCCGCCTGCTGCGCCGTGATGGGCAACAACGAGCCCCTGATTAAACGCGTACAGGCAGCGGGTGACCGCAGCCATGAGCGGGCCTGGCCCCTGCCTCTCTGGGACGAGCACAAGAAGCAGATCAAGGGCGACGTGGGCGATATCAAGAACACGGGCGGGCGGGAGGCCGGCGCCAGCACGGCGGCTGCGTTCCTGTCTCACTTCGTGGGCGCTACACCTTGGGCGCACCTGGATATCGCGGGCACCGCGTGGACGACGCGCGAGCAGCCCTACTGCGTAAAGGGTGCGACCGGCTTCGGAGTTCGACTGCTGTTGGAGCTGCTGCGCGACTGGTCGGCGCTTTGACACAAGAGGTCGTGACTTCTACCCTTCGGGGCGCTGCGACCGTGTCCGGCCAGATTTGGGGAGGTTCTGTTATGCGTCGTATCGCCGCGTTGTGGTTGGCTCCAGTACTTCTCTGGGGTGCGTCACTCGCTCTGAATGCGGGCGCCGCGGATGCCGACCCCGCAAAGGGCAAGCAGATTTACGAGATCTACTGCCAAACCTGTCACGGCCCGACCGGCGATGGCCAGGGCCCGGTCGGAAAGAGCCTCCAACCCCCACCGCGCGACTTCACCGCGGGCGATTTCAAGTTCGGCGGTACGGACCAGGACATCTTCGACGTGATCACGAACGGCGCAGCCGTCAAGGGAGGCTCGCCCCTGATGGCGCCCTGGGGCGCGGTCATCCCGGAAGCGGATCGCTGGGCCCTCGTAAAGTACATCCGTAGCCTCAAGAAGTAGGGCCCTCCCGCCACGCTCCGCCCGGCGTGGACAGCGCTATGCTGGGGGCGTGAAAAAGCCGCCTGATGAGTCGGTCCTCGTCCCGCAGGACGCGCTCGGCCGCTACTTTACGGAGATCGGCCGCCATCCGCTGCTGACCCGCGACGAGGAGCGGGAGCTCGCGCTGCGCGTGCATGAACATGGCGACCCAGAGGCGGCTCAGACGCTCGTGCTCTCCAATCTGCGGCTCGTCGTGAAGATCGCGCGGGACTATCAACGCGTCTGGACCAGCCTGCTCGATCTGATCCAGGAGGGAAACATCGGGCTACTCCAAGCCGTGAAGCGCTTCGATCCGCAGCGCGGTGTGAAGCTCTCCTCGTACGCGGCCTACTGGATCCGGGCGTACATCCTCAAGTATCTGATCGACAATATCCGCATGGTGCGTATGGGCTCAAGCCGCACGGAGCGCAAGCTCTTCTTCCGCTTGAACCGCACCAAGCGTGAGCTCGAGCGCTCCGGCTTCACCCCGGAGACACAGCTGCTGGCCGAGTCGCTCGAAGTAAAGGAGCACGATGTCGAGGACATGGAGCGGCGGCTGGCCCAGTCCGACCTCTCGCTCGACATGCCGGTCCGCGAGGAGTCGGGATCGGCGACCTTCGGGGACCTGCTGCCGGGTTCTGACGAGTCCGTCGAGACCGTCGTGGCGAATCGACGTATGCATGAGGTTTTTCGGGAGCACGTGGAGCGCTTCAGC
>SMWZ01000091.1 GCA_004356455.1 Deltaproteobacteria bacterium | reverse complement strand
TGGCTCGCGAGGGGTGGCGGACTCGTGAGGCCCCGAGGCCCCGAGCTTCTCTACCCACCGCTGGTGGGCCCGGCTCACCTTTCCCAGCTGGATGTACGTCTCCGTCACCGGGGTTCTGGTCTACTGGATGCTCTACCAGCACCCGCGCGTGGCCTGAGCCGCCGCGAGTGATTTTTCTGGTGCTCCACGACGGCAGCCGCGTATGCTCGACGAGGGGGGAAGGAATGGATCATGCCCATACTATTGATGGTTTTGGTTCTGAGCGCTGCGCCCTCGGCGTACGCGGTCGACTTCACGATCTCCCTGGACGTGGCCCAGGCCACCACGGCCCAGCCCGGGGCGAGCGGCTCGGGCATGGGGACGGCGACGCTCGATACGGCCACGAACCTGTTCTCGTGGGACTTCGAGTACAGCGACCTCGCGGGAGCCGAGGTCGCCGCCCACTTCCATAAGGGTGCCCCGGGTGTGCCCGGCGCGATCGAGTCCCCCCCTGACCTGCTCTCAGGGAGCCCGAAGATCGGGAGCGTGACGGTGGATGCCGGTCAGGCAGCGGACATTCTCGCGAACCTCTGGTACGCGAACATCCACACCGACCACTCGTTCGGCGGCGAGATCCGCGGCCAGGTGGTTCAGGTGGGCGGAGGCGTGCCGCTGCTTCCGCTCCCGGCGCTCGCTCTGCTCGCGCTGCTGCTGCTGGGTGCCGCCCTCTGGCTGATCCGTCGTCGCACGTTCGCGGACGCTAAAGCTCGGGTGTAAAGCCGTGAGGGCCTAGGCCTTCGCGCTGGGACGGGTCGAGACGGCCTGGTACCAGCGGGCCAGGTTCTTCTGCTCGGGCTCGATGCGGATGTTGCTGAGGCGGCCGAAGTCGATGGCCACCAGTGCCGTGATGTCGGCAATCGTGTAGCGCTCGCCCGCGATGAACTCGCGCCCGGCCAGCTCGCCATCCAGCCCCTGGATGCGCTCGATCGCGGCCTGTTTGCACAGGTTGCCGTACTCGGGCACCTGCGGCAGGCGGCCCTTGAAGTAGTCGTGGGTGTTGCGGAAGCAGCCGGCGATCTGCTCGAAGAGTCCGAACTCCATGCGCCGTTGCCACATCTCGACCCAGGCCCGGTCCTTGGCATCGGTCCCCAGCAGCGGAGGCTCGGGCTGCTGCTCCTCGAAGTAGCGGCAGATGGCCACGCTCTCGGCGAGATAGGTCCCGTCGTCGAGCTCCAGCACCGGAACCCTCCCCATCGGGTTCATGGCCAGGAACTCGGGCGTGCGGTTCTCGTTCTTACCGATGTCGACCTGCTGGTACGGCACCTCGATACCCTTCTCGGCCAGGAAGACGCGCACGCGGCGAGGGTTCGGAGCCATGGTGAACTCGTGGATCTTCATGGGGGGTCTCCTCTGCGGGGTGCCGCATTCTATCTCAGCTGAGCGCGACCCGTTTGGCCGCGCTGTAGATGTTCAGGGTCTCGCCGCGCAGGAACCCGATCAGGGTCATGCCGTTCTCGCGCGCGAGCTCGACCGCGAGGCTCGAGGGTCCCGAGACGGCGGCCAGGATCGGGATCCCGGCGACCAGGGCCTTCTGCACGATCTCAAAGCTCAAGCGTCCGCTCACGACCAGGACGTGACCGTGCAGGGGCAGCAGCTCGCGCGCGGCCGCCCAGCCCACGACCTTGTCCACGGCGTTGTGCCGCCCCACGTCCTCGCGCAGGCAGAGCAGCTCGCCCGCCGCCGTGAAGAGACCCGCCGCGTGCAGTGACCCCGTGGCCTCGAACAGGATCTGGGCCCCGCGCATGCGTTCGGGCAGCGCCGTCAGCACCGTGCGCGCGAGGCTGGTGGTATCCGCGTGCACGCCGGAGATGCGGCAGCGGATGGCCTCGAGGCTGGCCTTGCCGCAGATCCCGCAGCTCGAGGCGGCGTAGAAGTTCCGCGGGGCGGGCGGATGTACTCCGGGCGCGTCCGGCTTGGTGTGGACCTCGGCCACGTTCGGGTTCTGCTCGCAGTGTGCGATGGCGAGGATCGCGGCCGGATCCTCAACGATGCCCTCGCTCAGCATGAACCCGAGCACGAGCTCGATGTCGTGACCCGGGGTGCGCATGGTCACGGCCACAGGTTGTTCGTTCAGGCGCATCTCGAGCGGCTCCTCGATCACCACCGGCTGGCTGCGCTCCCGGCTGCGCGCACCGTCCACCCGCACGTGATCGAGCTTTGCGCTTCCCTGAGCGGGGCTAGACATTTGCAATCCTTTGCAGACTCTCGAGCTCCTGGGTCCGCTCGGTCACCCCGCGACAGGCGTGCGCGAGATGCAGCTCGGCGCGAAACGCGGGCGCGACGCGCTCATGGAGGCGGAAGCACTCGGGATGGAAGCTGCCAAAGTAGGCCTGCTGAAGGCGTCCCACCTTCTCGGGGTCGTCGCGGCAGATGTAGACCTCGGCACGCACCAGATCCGTCTCGAAGAGCCCGAACCCGGCGCCATACGGCCCCAGCATCCAGGCCTTGCCCTCGACGTCGACCATCACGTCGCTCTCGCTGCAGCGGTGATGGATCAGGTTGAAGCTCTTGACGGAGCGCAGGGCGGGCTCGAACTGCTCGAACCAGCGGCCAAGCTTCCCCTGCGCCTCGCTCGTCAGCGCGCCCTCCCGCTCGAGCTGGCGCAGCCTTGCCTGGTTGCGGCGCTGAAAGTGCGCGGCATAGGAGCCGAGCTCGGGTCTGAAGAGCGCGCCGTGGTGCCAGCTTCGTCGGACTCCGTGCACCCGCGCAAGCGTACGACCCAAGGCGGAGTACCCTCCGCGGTGTTGAGCCTGGTCGATGAGGTTGATGCCCTCGATCTTCTGCTCCGCCAGCAGGAAGAGGCCGGTCTTGAGGCGGGTGGCGGGCGAGAGGCCCTGATACAGGAGACGCGGCGTGGGAAGCTCGTGCCGCGTCCAGAAGAGAGTCGCGTTACGGCGCCGGCGGAAGGCGGGGTAGCGTCTCCAGCTCGGCTCGACGCGCAACACAAAGGATGAGCCCCCGTCCACGTCCACCAGATAGACGAGGGAGCTCTTCCCATACGCGGGAAGCGCGAGCTCGAAGTCACGGCCCTCCGCCCCCAGGGCGGGCAACACGTGTGTGGCGATGGCCTTGCGCGCGAGTCCCTCTACGCGCTCGCGCTCCGTCTCGATGCCGAGCTCAGGGGCCTGCGTCACCACTTCAAGCATAGGATAAAGCCCGCGCGCCCACCGGCGATGGCTCGTGCTAGAGCGTCGTTGGTTACTCGGCCGGTCCCGCGAGCGGCGTCGGCCCCAGTGTTTGGACTTGTAGGTCGACCTGCCGCTGCAGCAGCCGTTTCGTGAGCCCTTGCACGCCGCTCACGCGCAGCAGCGCCAACGGGATGGTCGTGACCGCGTCACTGATTCCGAGCCGAAGCGCGCCCAAGCCTCCCAGAACCGTATCGAGCCGGCCCACGCCCGGCCTCGCCATCAGATAGGTGGCCGAGGCCTCGGGTAGGCGCTCGATGTTGACGGCGCGCAGACCCTCCATCAGGCCGCTCGTGGTCCAGGAGAGACCGAGCGCCACGCGCTGCAGAGCGCGGCTCACGGCGCCGCGCAGGATCGGCCGGGTGATCGGATTGCGGTCCACGAGCGACGCCACGTCGCCCGCCAGGCCGATGCCCGCCGAGGCGATCATGCCGGTGCCCCCGACCACGCTGCCCACGGCCCGCAGCGGTCCGCCGATCAGGCTATCGAGGGTGCCGTCCACGTCGGGAGCGGCTTGCGTCGCCTGGGGCAGGGTCCAGAGAACCAGCAATGTCCAGCTCAGCACGCGGCTGCACGCGGCGATCGCATGCGGGGGGGTGGGTCGTGTCATGCTTTCCTCCTGACATCCGCTCCACGGGCTTTGAGGGTATCATTCTCGCCCATGCAGCGAATCGAGCTTGTTCAGGAGATCCCGGCCCCGCCCGATCGCGTGTGGGCGGTCTACACGGACCACGAAGGCTGGCAGCGCTGGGCGGGCATCGGTGAGGTGGTGCTGCGGCAGCAGGGTTATCCGCCGCCCAACGGTCTGGGAGCGATTCGGGTCATCCGGCACAGCGGGACGGCGGTCGAAGAGGAGATCACCGCGTTCGAGCCCCCCAAGCGCATGACCTACCGGCTCATCGCGGGCGCGCCCATCCGGGAGCATCGCGGCGAGGTGCGTCTCGAGCCCAGTGGCAGCGGCACGCGGCTCAGCTGGAACGTAGAGTTCAAGGCCTTGATTCCCGGCACTGGACCCCTGGTGCGCTGGGTGGTCGAACGCATGCTGCGCCGCATTCTCACCCGTCTGGCGGACTACGACTTCTCCACCTGATCTCGCAGGCTTCCATGCTTAGCAAGTGCATGCAGGCGACACGCTCGCCCGGAGTGCGCAAAAGTTACTTAAGTCAGACCCGCAGTTGTCGATACAAACACCGGCCCCCAAGACGCTTTCCCGGAAATGGTCAGGGGAGGGCGGGAGCGCAGGTGAGGAGTGCTGGGGGGGATCCCTTACCCGTGCTCTCGCCCTTGTTTTTTCGGTCGCACGCGTCCTCGACTACACTCGTGCGAGACGAGCGAGGTGGTCCAGGTCGCGCGCCAGCGCATCCAGCGCCTCAGTTTTTCCCGGCCGATAGCCCTCGGCGCAGCGCTCGGCCGCTCCCAGGTTCAGCGCGAGCTGGAGCGCGTTGCGGAAGTTCACTCGCGACAGTAGCTCGGGCGCATGCACCCGGTCCTGGTGCAGAAGCTGACGCCCCACGGCCAGGCAGCGCCGCAGCAGCTCCGGCTCGGCCAGCGGCTCGTCGTTGGACATGGAGTGGAGGGTCTGCGTGACCACGAAGTAGCTCTCGAGATAGTCGAGCAAGATGCGTGGACCGGCCGCGCCCATCGGAGGCAGCCCGGCTTCCTCCTCCCGGACCAGGCTCGCCTCCTCACGCTCCACCTGGGCGCCGAAGGCGTCGCGCTCGCTGAAGAAGAAGTCGAACTTGAGCAGGTCGCGCAGCCGCAGGGCCCAGCTCTCCACGCTGTCGCGCTCTTTGGCGGCCTCACGCGCCAGCGATGTGATGGCGCGGACCAGGAAGAAGTGGATGATCGTGTTGCGGTAGTAGGCGGCGATGTGACGCCCCGAATCGGGCACGGAGTAGACCGGCTCGATCCCGTCCTTGTAGGCCTGGAGAAAGCCGGCGCTCTCCATCGCCGCCAGGCCGACCTCCAGCGTGGTCTCGGCTCCCTGCTCGAGCTCGCGGGCGAGGGCGATCCCCCGTTCCCCGGCGTAGTCCAGCACGCACTGCGTTCCCGCCTCGAGTTCGGGGAGCGTCAGGGCCCGGCGCCCCGCGCCGAGCAGTACCGTGCACAGGACCGACACCGGAGTGAGAGTGGTGACGCTGTTGATCTGGTTCGCGATTTGAAAGGCCAGCTTCTCTACCACCAGCCGCTCATCGCCTGAGCGCTCGAGGTGTCCGTGCAGGTCGATGGGCTCGGCGAAGCGGATGTGGACCCGCCCCAGGTTGCGGCCGCGCAGCGAGCGGATCATCCGCAGCAGGAAGCCGAAGCTCTCACGCTCCTTCTCCTCCCCGAGCTGTTCGCGCACGTAGCCCTGCACCTCCAGGATCTGGCTATAGGAGATCGCGGTCGGGATGAAGAAGACCTCCTGCGCTGCGATCTTGCGGCTTCCCTCCACGATGTAGCGCAGGATCCCGTAGCGCGGGGGCAAGAGCTTCCCCGAGCGCGTGCGCCCGCCCTCGATGAAGAACTCCTGGTGGAAGCGCCGCTGCACCAGGTAGAGGATGAACGCGCGCAGGCACTCCTTGTAGATGGGGTCGTCATGGAACGAGCGCCGAATGAAGTAAGCCCCGGTGCGAGGAAGGATCCGGCTCATGGGGAAGAACGACATGTTGATACCCGCCGCCGTATGCGGCGGAGGAAAGCCCGCGCTGAAGAGCAGGTGATACATGACCAGGTGGTCGAAGTTGCTCTTGTGCGAGGGGATGAAGATCAGCGCGGCGCGGCGGCCGAGCTCGTGCAGACGCTCGAGCTCGTGTCGTTGCACCACGATCTCCGGCTCGTAGACGCGCGTGTAGAGCCAGCGCGCGAAACGATGAAACAGCTCCATGTAGAACAGGTTGTGGTTGGTGGCGAGCTCACGCAGACCGCGCTCCGCACGCTCAAAGGACTCGCGGTGGGTGAGCCCGATCGACGCACCCGCGGCCGCGGCGCGGTCCTGGAACTCGGCCTCGCCCAGGATCTGCTCCACCACGAAGCGAGGCACCTTGTAGCGCTCACCCAGCACCTGCCGCTCCGCCTGCGAGAGCGCTTTGACGGCCTGCTCTCGCACGAAGGCGGACAGTGCCAGGCCGTCGTTGGGGTGGGGGGCCTCGGCCCGCAGCGCGAAGAACGTGCCCGGCGCTCCCAGCACTACGCGCGCGCGATCCTTGCTGCGCACCTGCAGCCAGCGCTCCCACTCGGGTGGGTCGTAGGGATTGCCGAGCGGGAGATTCCAGAGCGATGGCGTGCGTCCGACGGGTCCCCACAGCACCTCCAGTGGGACCAGGTCCACGTCCTGGTTGTGCTGTTCAGCCCAGGTCAGCAGCCGCGCGAGTCGGTCCGGCCCCCTGCGAGGCGGGACGATGGGCACGAGCACCGGCTCGCCGCGCAGGAAGGCGGCGCCCAGTTCTTCGCGTGGGATGCGTGCGCGACGCGCCGGGACCCAGCGCGGCGGCTCGAGTCCAGCGCCAACGAGGCTCGCCATCAGGATGCGCCGATCGGTGGCGGACTCGAGCGGCGCAATGTAGATGCGGGGACGCTTGCGGTCCGCTAGCTCTGCTCCATCCGGCAGTATCAGCGGTGCGCGGAACCAACGCGAGGGCACGGCGGCCGATCGCAGCGGCAGGTAGTCCCACATGTCTCCACCATAGCGCGCCCGCTAGGGCGGTCGCGCATTTTTTCGTAGCGCTGCGCTGTGGCGGGGGTGGGCGCCTAGCGCAGTCTCGGCGCAAGCCGGATCTCGACCTCCTCGGTGAGCCGGCGCACCGGATACGCCTCTCGTGTGGGGGGATAGCCATCCGCGTGGACCTCGAGCGTATGGGGGCCGGGCCCAAGCTGCGTGAACTCGAAGGAGCCGCCGGCGTCGGTCTGCGTGCGGCGGCTCGACCCGCTGCTCAGGCCCGCGCTCTCGTGCAGCCACGAGAGGTCCACCCGCGCGCCCGCCAGCGCGCGCCCGCGATCGTCCACGACCACGCCCCGCAACACGTGATTGCCCCAGTCCAGCACCAGCCGCACGTCCCCCTGCGCTGCGGAGCCGAGAGAGACGCCGCGCACCACGAAGCCCGTCGTCGAGAAGGTGAGCTTGCCCACGGGAGCCTCCTCCACGACGAAGTAGCCGTTCTCATCGCTCGTGACCGCTAGCGCCTTGCCTCTGGCCTGGGTGCTGCGAAGCGAGAGACGGAAGTTCGGAATGGGGTCTCCATCCGCATTGACCATGCGGCCGCTCAGGCGAGCCGCGCTCAGACGCTCGAGCACGATCTCGAGCGTGAGACCCTCGCGGGTGGGTGCCAGGAAGCGCTCGAAGTAATCGGCGTACACGCCCGGGGACCGCACCTTGAGCACGTAGTCCGAGGCGACCTTCACATCCGGGATCGAGAACTTTCCGCGTTCGTCACTCACGCCGGTGTACGCAACTCTCAGCCGCTCCGAGCGTAGGCTCAGTTTTGCGTCGGGAACCGGACGTCCCTCTGGTCCCCGGATGCGGCCGGAGACCAACGTCTTATCGACCAGGGGATCCAGCCGCACGTTAATGCGCCGCGCCTCGGCTCCCCTCACGTTCTCGGGCAAGATGTGGAGCGGCTTCTCCTCGTAGCCCTGCGCCAGAAAACGCAGCGTAGGGTGCTTGGAAGAGCCCACCAGGGCACGCACCTCGTACTTCCCCTCGAAATCGCTACGCACCTCCTGCGCCCCGGGCCCCCGGGGCACCACGTGCACCCCGACGAGGGGCTCTCCCAGCTCGTTCGTGACGCTGCCGAAGATCCGCAGCTCGTGGCGCGCCTCGACACGTTCGTCGTCGGGAGCGCCGGAGTCCTCGCTGCTGGACTCCGGCCGGCCGGCCGGCGGCTCTGCGCCCTCCTCGTCCTGGAGCGCCGCCTGCCTGCGAGGGCTCGCGCCGGCCGCAGTGGGTTGGGCCGGGCTGCGCTCGGGTCGGCTCGGGGAAGGCTCCGCGCGCTCGCGGCGCTCCGCCTCAGCGGCTGGCCCCTTGAGAGCAGCTTCTGCCAGCGGAGGGCGCTCTGTGTCCTTGAGCGTGAAGAACGCGAGCAAGATCACCAGGACGACCAGCAGCAAGACCGCCGCGGCGACGGCGTAGGACTTCAACGCACTCGGCTCCCGCCCGCTATCGGTGGCCAGGACTGTACCAAATAGGCGAGGTCCAGCTTCGCTCCTGAAGCGTCTTCGGTAGCGCCGGGTCACAGCAGAACTCGAGCTCGCTCGCGAGCTGACCGGGATCTGTACAGCTCACCTCTTCTCTCAGACACACGAACGTGTTCCAGCGGCAGCTTGGGTTCTCGATCACGCGCGCGTAGTACGCGGCGTACTGGCGCGGATCGAAGTCGGGATCGCGCCAGACCGCGCACAGGCTGTTGAACTCGGCGCCCTGCGTCTGGCAGGTAGCGAGATCGACACGTGCCCCATTTTCCGGGTCGCCGGCCACCTCGTATATGCGCTCGTGAGCCGCGCCGTCTTCCTCCCAGAGCTTTATGATCTGGATGCGCTGAAGCGGCGTGCCCCGGTGACCGCGTGTGCCGGGATCCCGGGTGGCGTAGACAGCAAATACGGGTCCGGAGCCGTGCTCCTTGGGAGACAGTGGAGGGAGGTCTCCACCCATGGGCACCCCGAGCGCGTAGCCCTGCTCGACGAACGCGTGCGAGCGGCACAGGTTCTCGGGATAGTCCCAGCCGCCGAAGAAGCGCACGATCATGCGCGGGCCGCTGGTGCCGTAGGTCTCGCGCCGGCGCATGGCCGCGAACAGCGCGTCGCGCGAGTTCTCCTCGGCCCAGACCACCGCGAGCCCACCCGGGTTGTACTCGATCCGGTCGGGCAGGATCGGGATCTCGAGCCGGCTGGTGGCGGTGCCCGCCGCGTGGCCCACGAACTGATCCTCACTGACCAGACCAGGCGTGCCGAGGTGACTGTCGGTGGAGCCGATCAGCCCGAGCTTGAACGGATTCACACCGAGCTTGCGCTGCTGCAGCAGCCCCTCGGCGAGCACCTCGCGCACGTAGGACAGAGGCGGGGGCGTGGTGTGCATCCAGGTGATGACGCTCTCGGACATGCGCGCGTAGGGCAGGGTCTCGAAGCCGCAGAGCTCGTCGGCCGTCGGGCCGCCCGCGCGGCACTCGGAGTCCCCCTTGTGCTGCGTGACCTCGACCAGCACCTCGAGCTGGGCCCGAGTCTGCGCGTCCTCGCGCGTGAGCGGCGTGCCCCGTTCCGTCTCGGTGCGAAACAAGAGACCCGCGCTCAGGTTCGAGTTGTGTGGGATCGCTAGCACGTCACAGCCGTTTTCCCGATCCAGACAGTCGGAGCGCAGCTTGCGCCAGAGCCCTTCGGCGGTTTTGTCTTCGATGTAGGTCGAGGGACGCTCCGGAACGATCGCGTTCCGGAAGATCACGTTGCGGTGGATCATGCTGGAGTCGGGATTGCCAGTCCATTCGTAGCCGACGAAGCTCGTGAACCGGCACGAGGCGCTGCGGTCGTAGGCCTCCTCGGCGGCCTGCTGGATCTCCTGCCAGGGCCCCGCCGCGGCCTCGATGCAGTCCCGTCCCTGCGGACCGCAGAAGCCGTAACGTATGGGGTCCGCGACATCGAGCATCTGGCTGTTCACGATCATGTAGCCCAGCTTCGGCCAGCGCCGGGCCAGCACACAGATGAACGAGTCGTGTCCGGGCACGCCCGGGGTCTGACAGATGTGCGTCTCGCCCAGAAGCTCCGCGTGATCCGTGACGACGGCGAAGTCGAGCGGACGCCGGAGCTGAACGTGGCGCAGCGGCTGACCGCTCTTGTCGTAGGGCTGTATGCCCACCGGCTCACCGCGCGCGAAGCGATACGCGTCGCGTGGCGTATTGCGCGTGCCCTGGCCCCAGGCATCGAACGAGAGCACCGTATGCACGTGCGTATCCCCGAAGAAGGGCCTGCGCAGCGGAGCGTACCCCGCGCAGGGCTCCCGCTCCTCCGTTCGCTCGAAGGGCGCGGTGGCCGCGAGCCCGGGCATGAGAGCGACCAGGAACAGGGCCGTTCGTCTCATCGGTGCGCCACTCACTCGTAGATCTGTAGCAGGTTGGCGTGGTACGACTGGGCTCGGAACGGCCCGCGGTAGACCTCGAAGACCAGCGTAACGAGCAGGCTGGCGGCGACGACAGCGAGTGTGATCCGGGCCACGTTCTTCGCCGAGAGACGACCCAGCCCGCGCGAGGCCACGTAAGCCGCGAACCAGAGCAGGCCCGCGTAGAGCAGGCCCTCAGCCAGTAGAATCCCCGCGAGCATCACCACCGCGCCGCGCGAGCTCTCGAACAGCGCGACTGCAAGAGCGATTCCTCCCAGCATGATCAGGCGCGCGGCCGGCACCAGGCCAGGGCCGAAGAGCAGGATGGGGACGGGGAGCATCAGCACGAAGCTGATCCACAGGATCCAGCGCGCGGCACGTGGCGACATGCTACCCCCGTTCGAGCTACGGACCGGGCGATCTTATCAGGGGCGCAGGTGCAGCGAGCGCAGCGCCCGAGCGGGAACCTCGAGCCGGATCTCGCCGCTCTCGACCGCCCGGGGCTCCCCGATCGGCGTCTCATCGAGTCGAACCGGCGTCGCGCTCCTACCCGGCAAGCCCAGTCGGATGCGCGCCTCGAGCATACAGTCGCTCGGGTTGAGCAGGCGCAGCACCGCACCGTCGTCGTGCTCGGCAGGCTTGAGTGCGGATAAGAGGCTGGCGCGCGGCTCGATCTCGAGCAGCGAAACAGCGGCGGGCACGAGCGGGTTTGCACCCGCCGCGACCGCGCGCAGACCGATCTCCGCGTCGCGGGCCGCACTCGGATCCAGACCCGGCAGGAGCGCCAGCTTCGCCTCGATCGGCTCCAGACACTGCGCCCGGGGGTCGCGAGAGCGGGGCCCGCGGGACCCCCGAGCGCGTGCGCAAGTCCACGCGTGAGAGCCAGCCCAGCGCGCGCACGAGCGCGAGCGTGCCGTCTTCCCGCACCTCGGCCTCGGGCAGTCCGGGCGCGACCAGCGTGAGCTCGTTCAGCGAGACCCAGCCCTGGTGAGGGAAGGTGTCGGGGGGCCGGGTGCATCCACTTGGAGGCGTCGGGCTTTGCCAGCGAGCGAGTCATCACGTCGAAGCTGCTGGCCGCGACGACCTTGGTTGCGGGGCGGTGGGTGGGGAAGAGCAGCCGCAGGCGATGGTCCTCGGCGGCGTTCTCCAGCCGGACGCGCAGGTCGATGCGCTCGATCCCGGGGACCACGCGCGCCACCACGACAAGTCACAGGAGGCGCGTGTCGGAGGAGCGATGCTCGCGGTCCTGCTCGAGTCGCGCGGGGATGCGCAAGCTGCGCGTGAGTTCGAGCTCCTCGATCCCGCTCGGGTGCCGGAGGCGACGCACGTCCACGCGCTCGACGTACGTCGCGCTCTCGGCCAGCGGGTCGAAGTCGTAGCTATCCCCGCGATCGCCCAGGTCTTCGACCGCGCCGATTCCGGAGCTAGTCGCAGCCACTAGCTATGGCGCGCCACTCGTCACTGCTAAGGAGCTGCTCGTAGTCGCACGGGAAGGCTCGGTCGCCGCTCGCCTAAGGCCCGAACCCCTCCGTGGAAGTGAGGCTGCTCTAGATGTCGGAACTCGTGGCGGGACCCTCTAGAGGTGCCGTCATATGACAGGCCCCTGGAGGGCTCGTGACGATAGAAGGCCGAGCGAGCTCCCCGCGGTTCCGGTTGCGCGCTTGACCCGGCGCATGGCGCGCTGTAGGTTGGACGTAGCCAGTGCTACGGGGGATCTTCTGTCCTCCCGGCGCGAGCGTCCCACCTCTTCTGGCAGGGCCGAGGAGGATCCTCATGGCTGGCAGAGTCTCGAGCCCCAACACCCCGGGCGACCTTCTGCTCGAGTCTCTCTACGCGGGTGTGCTCGGTGGCTCGGCGGTGGCCCTGTTCTTCCTGGTCGCCGACCTCATGGACGCGCGGCCGTTCTTCACGCCGTCGCTGATAGGCAGCGTGATGTTCCACGGCGTTTCCGCAGAAGACGTGGTGAAGGTGCACCTCGACGCAGTCGCCTACTTCAGCATCGTGCACATCGCCGCGTTCACTGTGCTCGGAGGGGCAATCTCGTCGCTGGTCCACGAGGTCGAGCTGCACTCGCGGCATCCAGTGGTGGTGCTGCTGGTGCTCTTCGCGCTCATCGAAGCGGCGTTCTTCGTCGTGGCCCCACTGGCGGTGCCCGGCGTGATCGCACAATTGGGAATGGCCCGGGTCGCCGCCGCGAACCTGCTGGCAGCCGGGACGATGGCGCTCTTTTTCATATTCTCCCACCGCGCGGGAGCCTGGAAGAAGGTCAAGCACACCACGCCCGAGCTCATTCTCGACTCACTCTACTCAGGTGTGCTCGGTGGCTCGGCGGTAGCCGCCTTCTTCCTGGTCGTCGACCTCCTGGACGGGCAGCCGCTCTTCGCGCCGTCGCTGATGGGCAGCGTGCTCTTCCTTGGCGTCGCGGCAGAAGCTGTGACGGAGGTGCACCTCGGCGCGGTCGCCTACTTCAGCCTCGCGCACATCGCCGCCTTCGCTGCGCTCGGAGCGGTGGTCTCGTTGGTAGTCCACGAGGTCGAGCTGCACTCGCGGCATCCCCTGGAGGTGCTGCTCGTGCTCTTCGCGATCATCGAAGTGGCCTTCTTCGCCATGGCCCCACTGGCGATGCCCGGTGTGATCGCAAGGTTGGGAATCGTTCAGGTCGGCATCGCAAACCTGCTGGCGGCAGGTTCGATGGCGCTCTTCTTCGTGCTCTATCACCGCTCGGCGGCACGGGAGAAGCTCAAGCACAACCTTAACGACTTTCTCTTCGACTCGTTCTACGCGGGTGGGTTTGGTGGCTCGGTGGTGGCCCTCTTCTTCCTAGCCATCGACCTTCTGGACGGGCAGGGGTTCTTCACTCCGTCGCTGATGGGAAGCGTGCTCTTCCTTGGCGTCGCGGCAGAAGCTGTGACGGAGGTGAACCTCGGCGCGGTCGCCTACTTCAGCATGGTGCACTTCGCCGCGTGCGCTGTGGTGGGAGCGTCGGTCACGTTGCTGGTCCACGAGGTAGAGCTGCACTCGCGACATCCCGTGGCGCTGCTGCTCGTGGTCTTCGCGATCATCGAAGTGGTCTTCTTGCTCGTGGCCTCACTGGCGATGCCGGGCGTGATCGCAAGATTGGGAATCGTCCGGGTCGGCATCGCGAACCTGCTGGCGGCAGGTTCGATGACGCTCTTCTTCGTGCTCTCCCACCGCGAGGAGGCCTGGGAGAAGATCAAGCACGCCGCCTGGCGACTGGCTTTACGCGGTCGAGAACGGGGCTCGTGAGGCGCTGGGGGCCGCCCGGCTCGCTTCTTCGACCACCTCGACCTGGGCCTAGAGGTGGGCAGCCCTTCGCATCCAGAAGAGCAACAACGAGGCCAATCCCGTCAGGACGACGCCAACCACGCCCAGCAGGACGAGCATCCCCGCCTGGACCCCCTGGTTCATCAAGGAGCTCGGGTCCCCGCCGAAGCAGACAGAGCAAGCCAGCGCAGGTTGCGCAATCAGCAGCGAGGCCAGGCCGATCAGGATCGGCAGCGCCAGCTTGAGCAGACGTTTCCGGATCATAGATAGCTCACATGCTTCAGCTTGCGCAGAAACCAGACCCCGTACCACACGAGCACGCCGCTCCCGATGAAAGAACCCACCCCGAGGGCCAGGTGAACCCGGCTCGCGGACCGGCCGAAGTCATCGACGGCCCAGACCCCGAAAGCGACGGCCAGCAGTGTCGACAGGATGATGAAGAAGATGTGAAAAGCCTTCAGCGACATCGATCGCTTTCCACGGCCGTCAGCTCGAGAACGGCCACAAGGGGGCGATCCCCGTCTCCGTCCCCACCGGCAGAGCCATCAGCGCAACGAGAAAGGCCGCGCAGAGAAGCAGCAGCCAGAGGATCACCTTTTCCTCCGAGATGAGATGCATGAAGTAGCTGGCCACCAGGCCCGCTTTCACCGTCGCCACCACCAGTGCCACCGAGATGGCAAGCACCGTCGGCAGGTGGAGATACGAGATCGCGACCGTCACGACCGTCAACCCGGCCAGGGCGGTGAACACCATCACGTAGACCCTGACTTCTTGTTTGACGAGCGCTGCCTCGGACTCGGTCATGGCAACTCCTAGAGTAGATAGAGCACGGGGAAGAGAAAGATCCAGACCAGATCCACGAAGTGCCAGTAGAGCCCGGCAATCTCGATCCGGCCGGCGAAGCGCTCGGGAGCGGTCTCCCACATGGCAGCCCCCCAGATCAGCAGCCACAGGTTGACCAGAATGCCCAACAGAACGTGCAGGGCATGCAACCCGGTGAACGTGAAGTACAGGCCGTAGAACATGGACGGATCTGTGAGCTCCGGCCAGCCGACGGCGGGGAAGATGCCGTGGCTGAACTTCGTGCTGTACTCGAATGCCTTGACCAGCAGGAAGACTCCGCCCAGGCCGATCGTGGCTCCGAAGTAGCGCCTGAAGGCGCCGAGGTTGCCCATCTTGAGCGACGCCCACGACATGACCATCGTGACGCTCGAGCCTATGAGCACGAGGGTATTGAAGGTGCCTATGGGTACGCTCAAACCCGCTTCGATGCCGAGGGGCCAGAACTCGGGCGGCGAGCCCACGCGCAGGAGCACGTAGGAGGAGAAGAGCGAGCCGAACAGCATGACCTCGGAAGCCAGGAACAACCAGATTCCGAGCTTCCCGCTGGTGACGCCCGTGAGCGGATGCGGCTCTACCTGATAGGGGAGGTCGAGGGTCGACACCAGCCTATACCTCTTGTTTCACGAACTGCGGGGAGAAGTCGCGCGCCGCGCCGGGCACACTGTATTCATACGGCCCGCAGTAGACCACGGGGGTCTCGGGGAAGTTCCCGTGCGGCGGCGGCGTCGGCGTCGCCCACTCGAGGGTCGTCGCTTGCCAAGGGTTCTCCTCCGCCCTCTCCTGCTTTCGCATGCTCCAGAAGAAGTTGATGACGAACGGGATCTGGGCCAGGGCGAGGCACCAGGCCGACCAGGAAGTCATGACGGTCAGGCCGTGAACCGCCGCTCCATGCGCGTAGATGGTCGGATCGAACAGCCGGCGGGAGACGCCCGCCATGCCCTCGAAGAGCATGGGCATGAATATGCCGTTCATGAAGAGGAAGGAGAGCCAGAAGTGGATCTTTCCCAGGGTCACATTCATCGCACGGCCGGTGACCTTCGGATACCAGTGATAGATGCCCGCGAACAACGCAAAGATGGTGCCGGGGGCGACTATGTAGTGGAAGTGCCCGATTATGTAGTAGCTGTCGTGGAGGTAGACGTCCGGGACGGCCAACCCCAGGGGCAGCCCCGTGAGCCCGCCGATGCCGAACATGGGCAGGAAGGCCAGCGCGAAGAGCATGGGAACGGAAAACCGGATCGAGCCGCCCCATAACGTGATCAGCAGGCAGGACAGGATGATCACCGAGGGGATCGAGATGATCATCGTGGTGGCCTGGAAGAAGGTGCTCATGGTGGTTCCCATGCCGGTCAGGAACATGTGGTGTGCCCACACCGTGAAGGACATGAACCCGAGGAACAGCAGCGAGTACACCATCGTCCGGTAGCCCCACAGGGGCTTGCGCGTGTTGTTGGCGATCACCTCGGCAATGATCCCCATGCCCGGCAGGATCAGCACGTACACCTCGGGGTGGGCCAGGAACCAGAACAGGTGCTGCCAGAGCAGGGGGCTGCCGCCTCCGACCGCCGCCAACGGCTCGCCGCCCACCACCAGCCCGCTGGGCAGGAAGAAGCTGGTACCGACGAGCCGGTCCATCAGCTGAAAGACCGCCGCCGCCTGGAGTGCGGGAAACGCCAGCAGCAGCAGGAACGCGGTCACCAGCTGCGACCACACGAAGAACGGCAGGCGGAAGAACGTCAGGCCCTCCGCCCGGAGGTGGACGATCGTGACGATGAAGTTGATCGCCCCGAGCAGCGAAGACGCGATCAGGAAGATCATTCCGATCAGCCAGAAGGTCTGGCCCGTGGTGGCGATGACCGCGAGGGGAGCGTACGAGGTCCAACCCGAGCTCGCCGCGCCGCCCGGCAGCAAGAAGCTCGTCAGCATCACCAGGCCGCCGATGATGAACGCCTGGTAGCTCATCATGTTCAGCCGCGGAAAGGCCATGTCGCGCGCGCCGATCTGGAGCGGAACGACGAAGTTTCCGAACGCGCCGACCGCGAGCGGGACGATCCCCATGAAGACCATGATGGTGCCGTGCATGGCGCCGAGCTGATTGTAGAAATTGGGCAGCATGGCGCCCTGATTCACCCAGGACTCCCTGAGCAGACCTCCAATGAGCGGGATCGCCTCACCTGGATAGGCTAGCTGCCAGCGCATCAACATCATCAAGCAGAAGCCAATGAACAGGAAGACCAGCGCGCTAATCCCGTACTGGATTCCGATCACCTTGTGGTCCGTGGCGAAGACGTACTTGCGCCAGAAACCCAGCTCGGGGTGCGCTTCACTCATCGTCCAGCCCCAGATACGCGTGCTCCTCATCCAGCCACTTCTGGAAGTCCTTGGGTGACTCGATGACGAAATCGGCCTTCATCTCGTAGTGACCAATGCCGCACAGCTGTGCGCACCCTACCTGGAACTTGCCCGTGTCCTTCGCTTGCATCCAGACCGCGATCTCCATCCCCGGGACCACATCCTGCGTGAGACGCATGACCGGTATCTTGAAGCTGTGGATCACGTCCTTGGAATTGAGGCGCACGATCACCGGCCTTCCCACCGGGATGTGGAGTCCCCTGACCGTGATGTCATCCACACCGACATCGTCGTCGGGATCCAATCCGGCCGGGTTGTCGTCGCTGAAGAACTCCGCTCCGGTCCTGCCGAACTCCCCGTCTCTCCCCGGGTAGTGGAACAGCCATTTGAACTGCTCGGCCACCACGCGGACGATCAGCGGATCCGTTGGAGTTTGGGAGTTGATGTTCTTGATCGCTGCCCAGGCGGGCATGGCGAGCGCGATCAGGACGACCACCTCGGCGACGCCCACGCCCACTTCGAGCCATTTGGAGAACGCGGCCTTGATCGGCTCGTAGATGGCGACGTGGCCCGGGCGCTGGCGGAAGCGAACCAGGCAATACACGATGAAGATCGACCAGCCGACGAACAGGACGAGCATGAACCAGTGGATGATGTTGAGCAGGTTGTCAACTTCATCGCCTGACACCGAGACGTTCGGCGGCAGCCACCAGCCGTATTGCGGTTCGTTCACCTAGCTCCCTCCATCAGTTCCGGAGTTCTCTATTACTTCTTCTTGGGGTACGTGAACTCGAGCGTCTGGCTTTCGTTGTCGGCGATCGTGACCGTCTGCTCCATCACGTCGTATTTCTCGTGCCAGACTTCGATCGTGTAGGTGCCCGGGGGGAGATTCGCCAGCTCGAACGAGCCATCGGGCCCGGTCACCGCGAAATAGGGATGATCCACCACCGCGACGAAGGCGTTCATCCAGGGATGGATATCACACTTGACCTTCATCGGCGGGCCCGCCTCATCCCGCCGCATCTGGATCATGATGTCGGCGGCACCCGGCGGCTGGGACCGATTGAATGGCCTGTTGACCTTCGCGTAGCCGTGGACGTTGTGCGCCGTGGGATCGCTGGTCCTCACCGCGAGGGACTGGCCCTTCCGCATGCCCTGCACGTGTGGTAGATA
>SMWZ01000090.1 GCA_004356455.1 Deltaproteobacteria bacterium | reverse complement strand
GCTCTGGGCGCTTGAGCGCGCCTACCTCGAGGCGTGGCGCGGAGCGAGTCCGGGGGCACAAGCCTTCCGGGAGTTCGTCGAGCACTGGACGAGCGATGCGTTCGCAGCCTATGTCGCCGCCCTCGAGGCCGTGACGAGCCGAGTGCTGGGGCAGAGCGGCGACGCCGAACACGAGGCGTTCCGGCAGGTGGCCCGGCACGAGCGGGCTTTCTGGGAGATGGCCTTCGAAAGTGTCGACGCCTGATTCAAAAGAGCGCGATCCGAGACGGGGCGCCTCGCCCTGCACTGCGCTGACCATCGCGGGCGCAGACTCGAACGGGGGGCGCCGGCATCCAGGCGGACCTCAACACGTTCCAGCGGTTCGGCGTCTACGGAGCCGGCGCAGCTGTGAGCCTTCAGCTCCTCTGCAACCCTTGGGAGAGTTGAATTAAGAGACACTTCTGGGGGGCCAGAGAGGAGGGCTCTGATGGCCCAGGGAGCGTCTGCAGAGAAGGCCGTGAGGGAGATCCGCGGGCGGTGTGCCCGAGCGCTTGTGGCAGCAGTTTCTCTGGCATGCGCACCCCGAACCGACCCGACGCTATGCACGCCTGGCGGACTCGGCACTCGTGCAGGTGCTCCGCGCCCACGAGGGAGGCCACCCACAAGCCACCGACAGGGTTTCAGAGAGACAAACCGAGCCGGATCAGGAACTTACTGGTGGACCCTCCAGGGTTCGAACCTAGGACCCAGCGCTTATGCGCCGGCCGCTCTAACCACTGAGCGGGTGTAACGGAGCGAGCGCAGCGGGGGGCGGCGTTACGCTGGCAGGGGTGCTCATTGTTTCGCAGCGAATGCGACCGCCCGCGGCAAGGCGACCTTCAGCAGCAGCCGAACTCGCCCTTCTAGAGGGAGAAACTTTAGGGCAAAGCCGCTCTCCATCTGCCGGACGACTTCTCCGCGCAGCGAGACCGGCGTTGCGCCTGGGAAGAAGGCCAGCATCAGCGTTATTTCGGTGCCCACTTGCAGTGAAACGGATGCCTGCTCGATCCGCGCCCCACTGGTCGAGATGTCCCACAGGAGTCCCTTGCCCTGGCCACCCGAGCTTTGATACTCAACAGGTATGCGCAGCTGGTAGCGCTGCGGCTCGCGTCCTTCGAGGCGTCCGTCGGCGGCCGCTATTGATCCCATGCACGCAACTCCCCGAATGTTAACCTCGACACACTCACAAGCGTTCTTTAGCCCAGTTGTTGTCAGATATATCCAGTTTTCACCACCGCTGCCCGATCAAGACCACCTGGCACGAACCGGAGGAGAACCGATGCGACTGGGCACACAGTTGAGGATTTCATGAGCAAGGACATCGTCTGCGTGGAGCCGAGCTGCCCGTTTGACGACGTGCTACAAGGCATCTCAGCGTGCAGGATCTCTTACGTGGTCGTGTGCGAGGAAAACCGCCCGGTTGGCATCATCACCGAGCGCGACGTGGTCCAGGTTGCAGCTAACCGAGCCCGCGGGGCGGGAGAGCCGCGGCAGACGGCCAGAAAAGTTATGACCGCCCCGGTGACGACCGTTCGCAGCTGCGACCCACTTGATGCGGCAATTGCGCTCACTCAGGGAGGGCAGCTTCGATACCTCCCGGTGGTGGACTCAGTCGGTGATTTGGTGGGCTTGTTGACGCAGACCGATCTACTGAGCGTATTGGTTATGACGAGAAGTTCTGGATCGAGGGCTTGAATCGGGCGACGCATCCTTCTGTACGGGCCGGCCGACGCGCGCATGAACGTGGGCTACCAACCCCCTCGATGTCGCCTTCTCCAAACTCCGCACGACACCGGAGTGCAACAAGCCTTGTTGCTGTGGTTTGGCTTGTTATACCTTAGTCGCTCGTGGTAGCCTCGTAAGCCGTTGATCTAAAACGGCTTATTGTGGTGGGCCCTCCTGGGTTCGAACCAGGGACCAACCGGTTATGAGCCGGCCGCTCTAACCACTGAGCTAAGGGCCCGTACGAGCGGCATCAACCGCCGGCACTCGGATCCACGTGGGCCTCGAGGAGTGCGCGCACGCGTTCGACGAAGAGCTTGTAGTCACCGCTCTGGAAGAAGGCCGAGCCCATCACGAAGACATTGGCCCCGTTGAGGGCGACGTCCTCGAGCGTCTCCAGGCAAACGCCTCCATCGACCACGAGATCGATGGCGCGCTCCTGCGCGTCGATCCAGCGCCGGATCTCGGCGAGCTTGGGCAGGGTCGTGCGGATCAGATCCTGCCCGCCAAAGCCGGGATTGACGGTCATCACCAGCACCTGGTCCACCTCGGGCACGAGGGCCCGGATGGACTCCGGCGGCGTCTCGGGATTGAGCACGATGCAGGGCCGGGCGCCGAGCTCGCGGATCTCGTCGAAGCTGCGCTGCGGCTGGCGGCAGGCTTCCACGTGTATTCCGATCGTGTTCGCGCCCGCGCGAGCGAAAGGCTTCAGGAAGCGGGCCGGGTCCTCGACCATCAGGTGCACGTCGAGCGGCAGACTCGTCACCTTGGCCACGGCCTCCACCACCGCGGGGCCGATGCTGAGGTTCGGCACGAAGTGACCGTCCATCACGTCGACGTGGATCCAGTCCGCACCCGCCTGCTCGGCCGCGCGCACCTCCTCGGCCAAGCGGCCGAAGTCGGCCGAGAGAATGGAGGGGGCGATGCGGAAGCTCATGACCTCACCAGTCGCACCGCGTAGAAGCCGTCACAGGCGTGGCGCTGGGGCCAGGTGCGCAGCGCGCCCTCAGCATCGACGAGCTCGGCCGCGGCGGGCGGGAGAAAGGGCCGCGGGTCATCGAGCCGGAAGTCCGGCTGCTCTTCGAGGAAGCGAGTGATCAAGCTCACGGTCTCCTCGGGGGTGTGGGTGCACACACTATAGACGAGCACGCCGTCCCGCTCGACGTAGCGCGCCGCGGAGGAGAGCAGACGCAGGCTGCGCTCGGCCCAGACCGGGATGTCCTCGGCCCTGACCCGCCAGCGGGCGTCGGGATTGCGCCGCAGCGTGCCCAGCCCGGAGCAGGGCGCGTCCAGCAGGATTCGCTTGAAACGCAGGCGACCCTGCAGGTCGAAGCCCTTGCCCACATCGCGCTGCAGCACGCGCAGATTCGAGAGGCCCAGGCGATGTGCCGCGCGATGGATCAGGGCCAGGCGGGCTTCGTGCAGCTCGAGCGCGATCACCTCGCCCTTGGGACCAACTTGCTCGGCCAGCTGCACGGCTTTGGCTCCGGGCGCCGCGCAGGCATCCACGACGGTCTCTTCGGGCTCCGCCCCCAAGAGCAGCGGGACGAGCTGGGAAGCCTCGTCCTGCACCGTAAACTCACCCCGCGCAAAGCCGGGATCCAGGACGGGATCGAGCCGGAGTCCGGTCACCCCACGCGGTGCAAAGCGACAGGGGCGGCCCCGCAGCCTGCGCACCACGGTCTCACGGTCCACACCGGCGGAGACGCGGATCGTACGGGGCGGCGCCTTCGTGCAGACCTCCGCCAGGGCCCGGGCCTCCCGCGGTCCCAGCTCCGCGACCCAGCGCTCGGCCAGCCACGCGGGTAGCGAGCCCCAGTCGGTCAGATGGCCGATCGGATTCTCCCTCGGGTCCGGGAAGGTGAAACCGGGCCCCTCCGCGCGGCGTACGAGCTTGCGCAGTACCGCGTTCAGAAAGCCGGCCGCGTAGTCCAAGCGCTTCGCCCGGGCGAGCTCGATCGTCTCGGAGACCGCGGCGGCATTGCGCACCCGCGGCAGGAAGAGGATCTGGTAGGCGGCCAGACGAAACAGATTGCGAATCCCCCACTGGCCCCGGCTGAGGTCTCGCTCCAGACACTGGCTCAGTACCGCATCGATACGCCCGCGCAGGCGCAGTGTGCCGTACGTAAGCTCGGTGGCAAAGGCGCGCTCACGCCGGGGAAGATCCCCGTCGCGGAGTGCGGCGTGCAGCACGAGATCGGCGAAGGCGTGATCCCGGTCGACGCGGTTGAGTGTGTGCCATGCGACCGCACGGGCACCCGTCTTGGCGTCGGCGGGATGAGGCTGGCTAGGGATGTCGTAACCCGATCATCCCCTGGAGCGCCTGGATGCGCTCCTCGATGGGGGGATGGGTGCTGAAGAACTTGTTCATGCGGCCTCCGCGCAGCGGATTCACGATGAAGAGATGCGCGGTGGCGGGGTTGCCCGCCAGGGGCACGCGCTGCGCCCCCAGCTCGAGCTTACGCAAAGCCGAGATAAGGCCCGTGGGATCGCCAAGCAGCCGCGCCGCACCGGCGTCGGCCTGGTACTCGCGCGAGCGCGAGATCGCCATCTGCACCAGCGCCGCGGCGAACGCCGCCACGATCGAAACAATGAGCACCACGAAGATGTTGCCCCCGCGGCCGTTGCCACCGCGTGAGAAGCCGCCGAACATCGCTCCCCACTGGGCCATGCTCGCCAGCATGCTAATCGCCCCCGCAATAGTCGCGGCGAGCGTACCGATCAGGATATCCCGGTGCTTCACGTGAGAGAGCTCGTGCGCGATCACGCCCGCCAGCTCGTGGCGGTCGAGCGTGCCCAGCAGACCCTCGGTGATGGCCACCGCGGCGTGCTCGGGGTTACGTCCGGTGGCAAAGGCGTTGAGCGCAGGCGACGGGATCAGATAGACCTTCGGCATGGGAATGCGGGCGCGCTGTGCCAGGTCAGAGACGACCCCGTAGAGCTCGGGCGACTGGGCCTCGCTCACCTGCTGCGCCTTGTACATGCGCAGCACGACCCGGTCACTGAACCAGTAGGCCGAGCCGTTCATGATCACGGCGAAGCCGAAGGCGATGATCGCCCCCTGCTGGCCGCCGAGGGCGGAGCCCAGAAACACCAGCAGCAGCGTGAGCAGCGTCAGCAGCAGCCCCGTCTTCAGATTGTTCATGGACCCGCGGCCTCCTCATCCGCCGGGACGCTCACCCCGCGCAGGTAGTCCGCCGCGCTCAACGGACGTCCACCCGGCTTCTGCATTCTAAGCACCTCCACCCACCCGTCCAGCGCAGCCACGAAGAGCCGCCCCGCGTCGGCCCGCACCTCGCCGGGCCGACCGCGGCCGGGCAGCTCGTCCACCCCGGCCGCCTCGAGAATTCGTAGGCGCGCCCCGCTCTTGCGCAGGCGCAAGTCCGCTCCGGGCCAGGGCGTGGCTGCGCGGATGCGCCTCAGCAGCCGCGCCCGCGCCTCGCTCCAGTGGACGCGCCCGAACTCCTTGGCGAGCTTTGGGGCAAGCGTGACCCCGCCCGCATCCTGGGGCCTAAAGTGCGCGTTGCCGGCCGCCATCTGATCCACGGCTGCGAGCAGTGCCTCGGCCGCCAGCTCGCTCAGGCGCGCGGAGAGCTCGCCCGCTGTCTCATCGGGGCCGATCCGGGTCTCGCGCATGAGACACCAATCTCCCGCGTCCATCTCCTTCGTGACCCGGATCACGGTGATGCCAGTGCACTCGTCGCCCTCCAGGATCGCGTGCTGGATGGGCGCGGCGCCGCGATGACGCGGCAGGAGGCTGGCGTGCGCGTTGATTAGCCCCAGCGGAGGCCGCTCGCGCACCAACTTCGGAATGAACTGCCCAAAGGCCACCACACAGCCCAGGTCGGGCGCAAGCTCACGCATCCATTCGAGCGCCGAGGCCTCGCCGACTTTCTCCGGCTGAAGCAGGGGCAATGCGTGGGCCTCCGCCTCGGCTTTGACGGGAGTGGAGACCAGCTTGCGCCCGCGACCGCGCGGCCGGTCGGGTTGCGAGACCACACCCACCACAGTGTGTCGGCTCCGCTGCAGCGCGCGCAGGCAGGGGACCGCAAACTCTGGCGTTCCAAAGAAGAGGAGCCGGAGGGGCGCCGCTGCGGACATCGCGCGGGCGCTCAGAGAGGAATGGAGCCGGGCGGACCCGTCTCCTCCCGCTCCCGCCGAATCTGTTTCTTGCGGCGTCGCACGTAGAAGTCGCGCTTCAAGCGGCTGATGCGGTCGATGTAGAGCACGCCGTCGAGATGATCGATCTCGTGCTGGAAGCAGATCGCCTCGAGTCCCGTACAGTCGAACTCGACCGGCTCCCAGTCGAGCGTGCGCGCCTTTACGATCACCCGCTCCGCGCGCTCCACGTCGGCCGAGAAATCGGGAACCGAGAGGCAGGCCTCCTCCTCCGAGATCTGCTTGCCCTCACTCTCGACAACCTCGGGGTTGATCAGCACGCGCAGGTTGCGCTCACCCTCCGCCCAGTCGAGGTCCATCACGATCAGACGTTTGCTGACCCCCACCTGTGGCGCGGCCAGGCCAATCCCGGGCTCTTCGTACATGGTCGCGGCCATGTTCTCCGCGAGCTCATGCAGCTCCGCATCCACTTCGTTCTCAGCGATGAGGACGGACTTCTCGCGCAGACGCGAGTCGGGAAACTGGATGATCTCGAGAATCATGCGACTCCCAGATTCATAGCATCTGGATCGGGTTGGCATCCACCCGCAGCGTCACACCGCGAAAGCGCTTTTGCGACTGGCGCATGAGCTCGCGTGCAACGGTGCGCACGTCCTCCCGGTCCCCGAGGACGTAAACGTGCCAGCGGAAACGATCTCGTACGCGCGTGACGGGCGCGGGCGCCGGACCCAGCACCTCGAGTCTGCCCGGATCGCCGTTCGGGAGCGGAACGCTGCGCGAGAGCTGCGCCAGGGTGCGAGCGGCCTCTTCGACCGCCTGCGCGTCCGCGCCCGAGAGGGCGAACTGCACCAGCCCGCGAAACGGCGGGTAGCCGTGGGGCTTGCGGCGTGCGAGCTCCTCGCGACAAAAGGAGGGGTAGTCGTGGCTGCGAGCCAGCGCGATCGCGTAATGCTGCGGAAGGAAGGTCTGGATCACGACCCGGCCCGGCTCATCGCCCCGCCCCGCCCGACCCGCCACCTGCGTGAGCAGCTGGAACGTTCGCTCGCTGGCTCGGAAATCCGGGAAGTGCAAACCCAGATCGGCGGCCACAACACCGACCAGCGTCACACCCGGGACGTCGTGCCCCTTGGCCACCATCTGTGTGCCCACGAGTACATCGATTTCGTGCCGGTAAAAGGCGCCCAGGATCCGACGTTGGGCCCCCTTGCGCGCGGAGGTATCGCGATCGAGCCGCCCCACGCGAGCGTGCGGGAACATCGCGGCCACCTCCTCCTCGAGGCGCTCCGTCCCGAAGCCCAAGAGCGCCCCCTCGGGGCTCTGGCAGTTGACGCAGACCGGGCTGGGATCCTCACGATGACCGCAGTAGTGGCAGCGCAGCTCCCCCTGCTCGGCAACGTCGCTGCGCCCAGTCCCAGCCGTAGCGTGGTAGACCAGCGAGACGTCGCAGTGCTTGCAGCGCAGCGCAAAGCCGCAGGCGAAACAGTAGGCCATGGTCGCGAAGCCGCGTCGGTTCAAGAAGAGAATCGCCTGCTGACCCGCGGCCAGAGTCTCGGCCAGCGCCCGGCGCAGGGGTCGCGACAGCAAGGCGCGCCGGCCGCGCTGCGGCCGGGCCGCGTTCATGTCGACGATCTCTACCTCGGGCAGGGGACGCCGGGCGATGCGCTGCGGCAGCACCAGCCGCTCGATCTCGCCGCGCGTGGCGCGGTGGCTGGTCTCCACGTCGGGCGTTGCCGAGCCCAGCAGCCAGGGACAGCCAGCGGCGCGCGCGCGCAGCTCGGCCACCTCACGCGCGTGATAGCGGAACCCCTCTTCGCTCTTGTAGGCTGGGTCGTGCTCCTCGTCGATTACGATCAGGCCGAGCCGCTCCACGGGCGCGAAGACAGCCGAGCGCGCGCCAATCACGATGCGATAGACACCGTCGCGAAGGCGACGCCACTGGTCGAAGCGTTCACCCTCCGAGAGACCGCTGTGCAGCACCGCGATCTGGTCGCCGAAGCGGGCTCGGAAACGATCCACGATTTGATGGGTGAGAGAGATCTCGGGGACAAGCACGATCACGCCCCGCCCGTCTTGCAACGCCCGCCTGGCCGCCCGCAGATAGACCTCGGTCTTGCCGCTGCCGGTGATGCCGTAGAGCAGGAACCCGGCCTCGCGTTGGGAGGCGATGGCTTCGATCAGCTTGGCCACCGCCTCTCGCTGGTGAGGGGTGAGCTCGGGTACATCCGTGTCTACGGGCAAAGTGGGCAGCAGCGGGCCGCGTTGCAGCTCCCGCTGCTCGCACAGCACCACGCCCGACTGCATCAGTGCGCGCAGCGACGCGCTGGAACGAAGGGGCGTGGGACCGCGCTCGAGTCGCTCCAGCAGCTCGAGCTGACGCGGTGCGCGCGCCAGCCGCTCGCGCAGCGCCGCCAGATCCAGCCCTGGGGCCAGCCGGTAGACGCGCTGCGTGCGGACCCGCACACGCGGCCGCTCGGTCGAGATCTCGCGTCGGATCCAGCCAATTCGCTCCAACCGGTCCAGCACGGGAATAGCGGCCGGGAAGCGCCGCCGCACGGTGGACTCGCTCAGGGGCGCAGTTCCCAGGGACCAGAGCACCTTCCCCAGCGTGCCCCGCGCCTCACCACGCTCCAGCGCGGCCCGGCCGGGCGGGAGCAGCACCACGCGGCGACCCGGCCGCGGCGCGGTGCCCGACGGGATGGCCGCGGCCAGTGCCAGACCTGGCGGTGCGAGCGCGTCGCGCGCCGCACGCAGCACGACCTCGAGCAGCTCCTGAGAGAGCACGGGCTCGGGGTCCACCACCTCCGCCACAGGGCGCGCCCGCTGCAGGGCTGTGGGCGAGGGATCCTCCACCAGACCGATCACCACGGCCGTCACGCGCCGGCCCCCGTAGGGTACGAGCACGCGCACCCCCGGCTCCACCCGCATGCCGGGCTCGAGGACGTAGTGATAGGTCTGATGCAGCGGCAGCGGGACCGCCACCTCGACGAGCGTCGGCTTCTCCACCAGCTCTCTTAGTACCACCGACGGCCGCCTCCCGCTCGGCGCGCGGGCTAAGCTCAGGCCCATGCGGGACATCGTGGTGGTGGGCAGCCTGAACGTAGACATCTGCGTACAGGCCGAGCACATTCCCCAGCCGGGCGAGACGGTGCGGGCGGGTGGACTCGGGATCGGGCCGGGCGGGAAGGGGCTCAACCAAGCGCTCGCCGCCCGCCGTCTGGGCGCGCGGGTCCACATGGTCGGGCGCGTCGGCGAGGACCGTTTCGCGGAAGTTCCCGAGCGCGCGCTGCAGCAGGCCGGCGTCGACGCCAGCTACGTCCGCCGCGTGTCGGACCACCACACCGGAACCGCGCTGGTCGTCGTGGACGCGAGCTCGGGCGAGAACGCCATCGTGGTAGCAGGAGGCGCCAACCACCAGCTCCTGCCCCGGGACGTGCGGGATGCCGTCGCCGCCTTCCGCGCCTCCGGGGTGCTGCTGGTTCAGCTCGAGCTCGAGCTCGAGACCGTTGAGGCCGCGCTGGACCTGGCCAGAGAGAACGCGCTGGTCACCTTGCTGGACCCCGCCCCCGTGCTCCAGTTGTCCGACACCTTGCTACGCAAGGTCGACATCCTGACGCCCAACGCGTCCGAGGCGGAGCGGCTCACGGAGATCCGCGTGCGGGACCCGGAGTCCGCGGCCGAGGCCGGATCACGCTTGCGGGAGCGCACGGGGGGGAACGTGTTGGTCACGCTCGGTGCTGCCGGCTGTATCTGGGTCTGGCCCACCGGCTTCGAGCATGTGTCCGCCCCACGTGTGGACGCACTCGATACGACCGGGGCCGGGGACGCCTTCAACGCCGGGCTCGCCGTTGGCCTCGCGCGCGGGGAGTCCATCGCACGTGCCCTGCGCAGGGCGGTGCGTGCGGGGGCCGCCGCCACGCAGCGCAGCGGCGCCGCCAGCGCCATGCCCACCCCCGAGCAACTCGACGCGCTACCCGACGGGAGTTAGCCCCGGGACATGCAAGCGCCGCGCAAGCGGCGCGCGCAGGCGAGCTCCGCTCACCGATAATGCGCGTAGCCCTGCAAGGCCCAAAGGGCCGCGTAGCAGTGCGCGAAGCCGCGCAGCAAGGGCCAAAGGCCTGAGCAAAGAGCGGGTGGGTGCGGCCGCCCGCGCCCGGGACCCGCAGTACCCGTCAGTCGTGCTCCGCGGTGAAGCGGGCCACGAGCCCGTTGAAGCGCGGGGCCATCTCGGCGGCCACCAGATGACCCGCACCGGGGATCTGCACCAGGCGCGCGCCGGGTATGCCCTCCGCGAGCTCACGCTGAAGGTGCTCGGGCGTGAGCATATCCTGCTCCCCGTAGACGATTAGCGTCGGCGCGCGAATCTCGCCGAGCTTCTGGCTCGTGTCGTGCTCCAGACAAGCCGCCGCCTGGCGCAGGAAGACCCGATCCTCGAGCGCGGCGTCCTCCTCGAGGTAGAAGCGCCACATCCCCTCCACGAGATCCTCCTGCTCCAGCGTCGCGTCACACAGCGTCCAGCACAGGCGATTCTTGATGCGGAACTCGGCCGGGAGCCCATGCTCCACCATCCCCTGCCAGAGCTCGAGTAGCAGGCGACGCTTGGCGTCGGCGCGTGCGAAGCTGCCGGCCAGAATCAGACTCTGTACGCGCTCGGGATGGGACAGCGCGATCTCCTGCGCAACCATCCCGCCCAGGAATCCTCCAAGCACGTGGGCGCGCTCGAGCCCGAGCTCGTCCAGCAGGGCCACGGTGTCCTGCGCCATCCCGCGCGTCGTAAACGGGGTCCCGGGGTCCTGCGAGCGGCCTGCACCCCGGTTGTCGAAGATGATGTTCGTGCGCTCCTTCGAAAGCTCGGGCACCTGCAGCACGAGCCACCCCTGACAGGTGCCGCCCATGCCCATGATCAGAAGCAGCGGGACGCCATCCCCTCCCCCGTGCGTCTCGTAGTAGATCTCGAAGCCGCACGAGCGGAAGGTCGGCATGGGCCTAGTTTAACACTGCCGGTATAGATGAACTAGATGAGTCGGAGGCGCGCGGCTGCTACTTGCTGCGGCGCAGGTCGAGCAGGACGAGCTTGGCCAAGGCCTTGAGCGTCTCGAACACGCCCTTGCCACTGGAGGCGGATGCTTCGAAGTCGTGCCGCTTGCCCTGCGGGTTGAGCTCCGCGCGCAGCTCGTCGACCGGCATCGCGTTGGGGAGGTCGCGTTTGTTGTACTGGATGACGCAGGGAAGCCGCTCGAGCTCCAAGCCCTGCTCGCGCAGGTTCCCCACCAGGTTGTCCATCGACTCGAGATTCGCCTCGTAGCGCTCCTCCTGGCTGTCCGCCACGAACACCACCCCATCGACTCCCTTGAGAATCAGCTTGCGACTGGCATCATAGAAAACCTGACCGGGAACGGTGTAGAGGTGGAAGCGGGTCTTATAGCCCCGGATCTCTCCCAGGGAGAGCGGCAGAAAATCGAAGAACAGTGTGCGCTCTGATTCGGTGGCCAGGGAGATCATCTTCCCCTTGGCGCTCTCCGCGATCTTCTCGTAGATGAACTTCAGATTGGTGGTCTTGCCGCACAGGCCCGGTCCGTAGTAGACGAGCTTGCAGTTGATCTCGCGTGCAGAGTAGTTGATGAACGCCATGGGGCCTCAGTCCGAAAACAAGTTATCTATGTCCTGTTCGCTGATTTCTGCGAATGGCGCTCCCAGACCCTTTTCATCGAACACCGCCGCGGTCTTCTTGAAGACCTGCTCGAAGATCTCGGCCAGCCGCTGACTGGCTTTCTTCACCCTCAGCCGGACCAGGCCGAGCGAGCTTCGTTCGTCGAAAATGACAACCAGGATGATGCGTTGTGCAACAAGCGTGATATGAAGGCTGTCGCGCGCACCCTGGTGAAAGTGGATCGGAAACTCCTCCTCTCCCAGAATCTTGGCCAGGCCACCCGTCGCAGCGATGTTTCCCGCCACCAGCGACGCCAGTGACGTCGTGTCGATGCCTTTCAGCTCACCCGCCTCCGCGATGAGCTGGCCGTTTTTGTCCACCAAAAAGATCGCTTTGGCATTGGCCTCGCTCACGAGACGCTCCGCCACCGCGACAATCTTCTTGTGATCCTCCTCGAAAAGCACGAGCTGCGGAGTCAGGGACATCCGTCCGCTACCTCCATGGGCTCGAGCACGGCGCACCGGCTCGTACCCTGTCCACCTAAAGGATTGAGATTATTAGGAAATCACTCCCCGTCCCGATCCTAGCAGAGCGCGTTCCGCTGGCACAAGAGCCGACTCTTGTCACCTAATCGGTTCTATCGGGAGGATCTTGAGGCAACTGGCCCTCTTGGCCGCTCAGGTGCCGAACTGTCGCCGGTTTTCCATGGACTTACGCACGGTGACGGCATCGACGTAGCCAAGACGACCGCCCATGGGCATGCCATAGCCGATGCGCGTGACCGGAACCCCGAGCGAGCGTAGCTGCTCCGCCACAAAGAGCGCGGTCGCCTCACCCTCGGGGCTGGGATTGGTGGCAAGGATCACCTCCTTGACCTCGCCGGACCGCACGCGCTCCAGCAACGGGGCGATCCGCAGGGCTTCGGGCCCAGAGCCCTCCAGCGGCGCCAACCTCCCCCCGAGCACGTGGTAGCGGCCATGGAACGCGCCCGCCTTCTCGATCGAGACCAGATCAGACGGCTCCTCCACCACGCACAGCTCGGCCCGCGTGCGGGATGGGTCGCTGCAGATCGGGCAAGGAGAGCGCTCCGTCAGGTTGAAGCACTCCGCGCACACCACCACCTCCTCACGCAGACGCAGCAGCGCCTGTCCGAGCTCCTGCGCCAGCGCCGGCGAAGCCGTGAGCACGAAGTAGGCCAGGCGGGTGGCCGACTTCTCACCGATCCCCGGCAGACGCCGCAGCGCCGTCACCAGTCGCTCGATGGGTGAGAGGCGCGCCTCGCTCACCCGGACGAACCCAAGAGACCCATCACATCCCCCAGGGGGACGCCGATGGCCTCCTGCATCGCCTGCTGCGCCATCTCCTGCGCCCGGCGCATCGCCTGGTTCACCGCCGCAACCACCAGATCCTGCAGCATCTCCACGTCGCGAGGGTCGACCGCCTGAGGGTTGATCCGGACCGAGACCAGCTCCATGCGGCCGTTCACGGTGACCTCGACCATGCCGCCGCCGACCGTAGCCCGGGCGGTGCGGTGACGGAGTTCATCCTGCACCCGCTTGAGCTTCCCCCCCAGCTCCTGCGCCTGCTGGAGCATCTGCGTCAGGTCGGGTGGGGGCCGGCTCATCTCAGCTGGGGTCTCCGTCCGCAGTGGGCGCACCCGGGGCGGGCGCGTACGTGCGAATCTCGTGGATCTCGGCGTCTAGCACGTCCATGACCTCGCGCACCAGCGGATGCGACTTGGCCTCGGCACGCAGCCGCGCCTCGCGCGCTGGATCACGCCGTGGCGAGGGAGCGGCCCCGGCGCCAGGGGGCTTGCTCGTCTCGCTCCGCCGCGGGGATGGACTTTGCGGGCCAGCGGACCCCCGGAAACCCGTTGCAGGGCGGGGCCGGCCACCTCCAGCACGCGGGGACCCACGCGCTCCGGATCCGCCACCCTCGGGTGCGGGGGAGCCCCCGCTCTCCAGCGCCTCGAGGCGCGCGATCAGGCTGGAGAGCGCCTCACTCGAGGGCAGGGTGGCAAGCCGTACAACTGCCAGCTCGAGCGCATGGTCCGGGCGGGACGCAAGTCCGAGCTCCTGGCTGCGATTGAGCAGCACCCGGAAGAGTCGCTGGAAAGTCTCGACGTCGTGCTTGCGTGCACGCCGCGCGATCTCCGTGACCTCCTCCTGCCCCAGCTGGATCAGCTCTCCGGGTTCGTCGACGATGCTGGCGATCACGTGGTGACGAACCTCCTCCAGCAGGTCTGCCGCCAGCCGCGTGGGAGCGATGCCCTTCTCCAGGGCCCGGCGGATGGCGGAGAGCGCGGCCGCCGGGTCCTGAGCCAGGACAGGATCCAGCACGTCCAGCAGGATGCGCCGGTCCACCAGCTCGAGCACGGTGTTCGCGGCTTCCTCCGTGATAGAGGAGCCAAAGCCGCTCACGAGCCGGTCCAGCAGGGTCAGGGCATCGCGCAGGCTGCCCTCCACCTCGCGGATGATCCCGCGCAGCACACTCTCGGGAAGCTCGATCCCCTCGGAGCTCGTGATCTGGCGCAGGCGCGCGAGCAGCTCGGCGCTTCCCAGGCGTTTGAGATCGAAGCGCTGCATCCGGGACAGCACCGTGACGGGAATCTTCTGCGGGTCGGTGGTGGCGAAAATGAAAAGACTGCGCGGCGGGGGCTCCTCCAGGGTTTTGAGCAGCGCGTTGAAGGCGGCCTGCGAGAGCATGTGCACCTCATCGATGATGAAGATGCGGTGCTTCCCAGGCGCCGCTACGTAGCGAATGCTGTCGCGCAGCTCGCGTACGTTATCCACACCCGTGTGGCTGGCGGCATCGATCTCCTGAACATCCAGCGAGGTCGAGTTGGCGATCTCCACACACGAGGAGCAGCGACCGCACGGCTTCAGCGTGGGTCCCTCGTCACAGTTCAGTGAACGGGCCAGGATACGTGCGATCGATGTCTTGCCTACACCCCGCGGCCCCGCCAGCAGGATGGCGTGGGACAGTTTCCCCGTGCGCAGGCCATTGCCGAGCGTGGTAGTGACATGCGTCTGACCCGTGACCTCTTCGAACGTCTGGGGCCGCCAGCGGCGCGCGAGAACCTCGTAGCTCATGTGGGGGGACACCTCATTGACGATCCGTCTACGCCGGAGATCGCTGGGCCATTCCGGCCACCTACGGCGCGCCGCTACCGCTGCTTCCTTCCGGATCTGACGGGTTTCACGAACGCCGCACCGACCGGGACCCAGCGATCACCGTCGGAGACGGACCCGCTCAATCTACTCTCTCCTCCGGGGGCCGTAAAGCAGGGCTCCCAGGGACGGTTCCGTGCGCGAGCCGACGCAGCAGAACGGCTGCGATCGCGGCGCGCTCTGGCAGACTGTCCAGCACCACGAACTCTCGGCGGGTGTGTGCATTGCCTCCTCGCGCCCCCATCGAGTCCAGCGTGGGCAGTCCCACCGCGTTCATGAGCGAGCCGTCAGTGCCACCACCCGCGTGCAGCGGACGCGGCGGATCGGGGCCGAACTCGCGCGCCACCTCCTGATGCAGCGCGAGCAGCTCCAACGTTGGCACGGTGGCCAGCTTGGGCGGGCGGTGCAGGCTGCCCCAGAGATCGGCCCTGGTTCCCTTGACGGCGGAATCCTGCACGATCAGCTGGAGCCCTTCCAGGATCTCCTTGGCCTGCGCCGGATCGTCGTAGCGCACATCGACCCACGCATACGCGCGCTCGGGAACGATGTTTCGCTTGGTACCTCCCTCAATAGTGCCAACGTTAAACGTGATCCCGCGTGAGTAATCCGTGAGCGCCTCCAAGCGAACCACCTTCAGCGCCAGCTCGTGGATCGCACTGCG
>SMWZ01000089.1 GCA_004356455.1 Deltaproteobacteria bacterium | reverse complement strand
CACGTACGTGGGCATCGAGACGAGTCCGCCCGAGGTGGGTCGCGACCCGATCAACCAGCCCATGATCCGCCACTGGTGCGAGGCCATGGGCGACACGAACCCGATCTACACCGATCCGGAGGCCGCCAGCCAGTCCATTCACGGCGGCATCGTGGCACCGCCGACGATGCTCCAGGCCTGGGTTCTGCGAGGCGTCCAGATGGCCGATCCATCGGGCCTCCCGCGGAACAAGCAGCTCGAGCTGCATCAGCTCCTGACCGACCACGGCTACACTTCCGTGGTCGCCACGAACTGCGAGCAGGGCTATGACCGCTACCTCAGGCCAGGCGACGAGATCTCGCTCACCACCACGATTGAGTCGATCTCGGAAGAGAAGGCCACCGCACTCGGGATCGGATATTTCATCAACACACGCGACGTCTTCCGCGATCAGAGCGGGGAACAGGTGGGCTGGATGACGTTCCGGGTGCTCAAGTTCAAGCCCGCCCAGGCGCCCCAGCCCGTCCAGAGCGACGCGGCCCCGACCAAGCCCATACGGCCGCGTCTCCCAATGGGGCATGACAACGCGTGGTGGTGGGAGGGGATTCAGGACGGAAAGCTGCTGATCCAGCAGTGCGGCTCGTGCGGCGAGCTGCGGCACCCGCCTCGGCCTATGTGCGGCAAGTGCCAGTCCCTCGACTGGGGAACCTACGAGTCGAGGGGTCGGGGAAGCATCTACAGCTACACGGTGATGCACCATCCTCGATTTCCCGGCTTCGAGCACCCGTTCGTGGCCGCCCTGATCGAGCTGGGCGAGGGAACGCGGATCATCTCCAACGTGGTGGGGTGCGAACCGGATGAGGTTCACATCGGGATGCCGGTCGAGCTGTCGATTGAGAACGTGGACGAAGAGATGAAGCTGCCGCTCTTCCGGCCACTCAAGTAAGGACATACGCCCGTCATGGACTTCAACTTCAGCGAAGAACAGCTCACGCTGCAGGACCTGGCGCGCGGCATGCTGGAGAAGGAGGTCACGCCCGAGCGACTTCGGGAGATCGAAGCCGGCCCGGAGGGGTTCGATCGCGAGCTGTGGTCGACGCTGGCTGAGGCCCACCTACTGGGTCTCGTCGTGCCCGAGGAGCTGGGCGGGATGGGTTTCGGCCTGCCGGAAGTGTGCATGCTGCTGCATGAGATCGGGCGGACGCTGGCGCCCGTACCCGTGCTCCCAACGCTGGCCTTCGCCGGTCTGCCCCTGGCCGAGTTCGGCAGCGATGCCCAGAAAAAGGCGTGGCTCGCCCCCATGGCCGCCGGCCAGCTGGTGCTGAGCGCCGCGCTGGTGGATGCCGGCTCGGAAGAGCCGGCCCGGCCCGCGACGCGCGCGCGCCGGAACGGCTCCGGCTGGACGCTGGATGGTCAGAAGCACTTCGTGCCCGCGCTGCATCTCGCGCAGCGCGTGCTCGTGCCCGCCGCCACCGATGCCGGGGCCGGAGTCTTTCTGGTCGACCCCCAAGCGGAGGGCATCACCCACGTGCGCGCAAACACCTCGAGCGGAGAGCCCATTTTCGATTTGACACTGGAAGGGGTAACCGTGGGGGAGGACGATCTCCTCGGCGGTGACGCGCAGAACGGGGGCGAGATCGCGCTCTGGATCTACGAGCGGGCGCTGGTCGCGATCTGCGCCACCCAGCTCGGCGTTTCCGAGAAGGCGCTGGAGTTGACCGCGGGCTACGTAAGCCAGAGAGAGCAGTTCGGTGTGCCGATCGGCTCCTTCCAGGCCGTCCAGCACCGCGCCGCCGACGCCTACATCGACCTCGAAGCGCTGCGTTGGGTCACGTGGCGCGCGATCTGGAAGCTCTCTCAGGGTCTGCCCGCCAGCCGTGAGACGGCGGTGGCCAAGTTCTGGGCCGCGGAAGCGGGCTCGCGCATCGCGAACTCGGCTCAGCATCTGCACGCGGGGATCGGCGTGGACGTCGACTACCCCATCCACCGCTACTTCCTCTGGTCCAAGCATCTCGAGCTCAGCCTGGGCGCGGCCATGCCGCAGCTCGCGCGGCTGGGGCGGGACATGGCCCGGACGGGGCCCAAGGAGCTGGCATGAGCGTGAAGACGCTTGAGTTGAAGGACGTGAAGGTCGGAGACAAGCTCCCCGAGCTGACCCTTCCCCTGACGACGACCCTGATCGTGGGAGGGGCCCTGGCCTCTCAGGACTACACCCCGGTTCACCACGACAAGGGGACGGCCCAGTCCCAGGGCATGCAGGACGTATGCATGAACATCCTCACCACCAACGGCCTGGTCGGACGCTATGTCACTGATTGGGCGGGCATGAATGCCACCCTGAAGGGCGTGGCGATCAAGCTGGGCGCGCCGAACTTTCCAGGCGACACCATGCGTATGACGGGTACGGTGACGGCGAAGGACGAGGGTGAGGGCACCGTAGAGGTGGAGGTCGCCGGGAAGAACAGCTGGGGGGACCACGTCACCGGAACGGTGAAGGTGGCGCTACCGACGGGAGCCTAGGGCATGCCGACCACACTCAAGGATGAAGCCGCCATCGTGGGCATCGGTCAGACCGAGTTCTCGAAGAATTCCGGCCGTTCCGAGCTGCAGCTGGCCTCCGAGGCGGTACGAGCCGCTCTCAAGGACGCCGGCCTCGAGCCGGGTGATGTGGACGGAATGACGACCTTCACCATGGATACGAGCGACGAGATCGAGGTGGCGCGCTCGGTCGGTATCGGTGATCTCACTTTCTTCAGCCGCATTCCCCACGGCGGTGGCGCCGCGGTGGGCGTGATCCAGCAGGCCGCCATGGCCGTGGCCACCGGGACCGCCAATACGGTGGTGGTCTACCGCGCCTTCAACGAACGCTCCGGACGCCGCTACAGCACAGGGATCGCGGAGGGGATCGTCACCGTCGACCTCATCCACTGGAGCTGGTACCTGCCCTTCGGACTTCTCACACCCGCAAGCTGGGTGGCCATTTTCACGCAGCGCTATATGCACGAGTACGGCTGCAAGAGCGCGGACCTGGCCCAGGTCGCCGTGTCCACCCGCAAGCACGCCGTCAATAACCCCAATGCCTTCTTCTACGGAAAGCCGCTGACGGTAGAGGAGCACCAGAGCTCGCGCCTGATCGCCGCGCCACTGCGGCTCTTCGATTGCTGTCAGGAGAGTGACGGAGGCGCCGCCTGCATCATTACCACACCCGAGCGCGCCAGGGACCTGAAGCAGAAGCCCGCCATCATCCGCGGCGTGGCGCAGGCCGCTGGAGCCGAGCAGGAGAACATGACCAGCTTCTACCGGCCGAGCATCTCGCATCTGCCAGAGATGGACCTGGTGGCGAAACAGGTCTACCAGATGTCGGGTCTCGGACCGGATGACGTGGATGCAGCCATCATCTACGACGCGTTCACACCGATCGTACTCTGGCAGCTCGAGTCGTTCGGCTTCTGTGGTCGCGGCGAAGGAAAGGATTTTGTCAACGACGGAAACCTGGAGCTAGGCGGCCGGCTCCCAACCAACACCAACGGCGGGCAGCTGAGCGAGGCCTACATCCACGGCATGAACGGCGTAAACGAAGCTGTGCGTCTCATCCGCGGCACAGCCATCAACCAACCAGAGAAGGCCGACCACGTGCTCGTCACCGGCGGCGTGGGCGTGCCCACAAGTGGCATGATTCTCGGCCGATCCGAATGAGGAGAGTTGCGAATGCGTGAGGCCGTAATCATCGAGGCGTTGCGAACTCCGATCGCGCGCGGCAAGCCCATCAAGGGTGAACTCAGCGCCTTCCATCCTGCCAAGCTGCTGGCCAGCGTGCAGGGGGCCGTGGTGGACCGGGCCGGAATCGACCCGGGGCTGGTGGAGCAGATCGTGGGCGGCTGTGTCACCCAGGCTGGTGAGCAGTCGAACAACATTGTGCGCAACGCGTGGCTCACTCTCGGCAAGAACTACGAGGTGGCCGGAACCTCGGTGGATGCGCAATGCGGCTCGGGCCAGCAGGCCAACCACATCGTCTCGGCCTTCGTGCGAGCGGGCAGCATCGACGTGGGGATCGCGTGCGGCGTGGAGGTCATGAGCCATGTCGGGCTGGGCGCCAACGTGATCAACGGCCCCGGTTTCTTCCATCCGGAGGACTGGCCTTGGGATTCGACGCCCGATCAGTTCCAATCCGCCGAGCGCGTGGCCGCCAGGCGCGGGATCACTCGGGAGGAATGCGACGTGTTCGCGCTGCGTTCCCAGACCCATGCCATGCGCGCGCGCGACGAGGGCCGCTTCAAGCAGGAGATCCTCCCCATCCAGGCACCCGTGCTCGGCGACGACGGCCAACCCACGGGCGAGACGCGGCTGATCGAGCGGGACCAGGGTATCCGTGAGAGCACGCTCGAGGGGCTGGCAGCGCTCAAGCCCGTGGTCGAGGGCGGCGTCCACACTGCCGGCAACTCGTCCCAGATCTCCGATGGCGCCGCCGCGCTGCTATGGATGACGGCGGAGCGAGCCAAGGCGCTGGGCCTCAAGCCTCGCGCGCGCGTACTAGCGGACGTAGTGATGGGCAGTGACCCCTATTACCTGCTCGACGGTCCTGTGGATGCAACGCATAGAATTCTCCAGAAGTCGGGCATGAAGCTGAGCGACATCGACCTGTACGAGGTCAACGAGGCCTTCGCCGCAGTCGTGCTCTCCTGGATACGTGTCTTCGAGCCGGACGTCGACCGGCTCAATGTGAACGGCGGTGCCATCGCGCTCGGGCACCCCGTGGGCGCGACGGGATCACGCCTGCTCGTGACGGCGCTGCACGAGCTCGAGCGGCGCGACAAGTCCACGGCCCTGATCACGATGTGCTGCGGCTCCGCGCTGGGAACGGGCACCATCATCGAGCGCATCTGATGCCGGCTCTCGACGGGAGGGTGGCCGTTGTGACCGGCGCGGGCCACGGTCTGGGTCGCGTGGAGGCCCTCGAGCTAGCACGGCTGGGCGCGCGCGTGGTCGTGAACGATCTCGGCACGAGATCCGATGGCTGCGGTAGCGACCGGGGCCCCGCCGAAGCCGTCGCGGAGGAGATTCGCAAGGCCGGCGGTGAGGCGATCGCACACTTCGGCGATGTCGCGGATTGGAATGATGCCCAGGCGCTGATCGCGAAGTCCGTGGATACGTTCGGGGGCCTCGACATCCTCGTCAACAACGCCGGCTTCCTGCGCGACCGTATGATCTTCAACATGAGTGAGGAGGACTTCGACGCGGTGATCCGTGTACACCTGAAGGGGCACTTCTGCACCATGCGCTTCGTCACCGCGCACTGGCGCGAGCAGTCCAAGGCCAAAGGGGCCCCGGTCTACGGCCGTCTGATCAGCACCGCCTCTGAGGCCTTTCTGCTCGCCTCCCCAGGCCAGCCCAACTACGCGGCCGCGAAGTCCGGCATCGTCGCCATGACGCTGTCGGCGGCGCAGGCGTGTGCCAAGTATGGGGTGACGGGCAACGTCATCTGCCCCCGCGCCCGCACGCGCATGACCGACTCCGGTCGCACCGGCGCCATGTTCGCCGCGCCCGAGTCGGGCTTCGATACTTTCGCGCCCGAGAATGTCGCCCCTTTGGTGGGCTATCTGGCATCTCCAGCCGCCGAGCGTATCTCGGGTCAGGTCTTCATCGTGTGGGGCAAGCAGATGACCACCCTCGCCGGCCCCTCCACGGATAAGTCCTTCGAGAGCGAGGAGGTCTGGAACTTCGAGAGCCTGGAGAAGGAGCTCGGTCCTCATTTCGAGCGCCTGGAGCCGCTGAAACACAGTTTCATCTTTAGCCCAGGGTAGTCCACTGGCCCCGGGGGCAGTGGCTGGAAGAGAGATGTTCCAAGTCTACGCCGTGACCGATGCTCGCATGGTGCTGCGCGAGATGCCGGGGCACGCGCAGCGTGCGGAGCGCATGGGGTACAGCGGGCTTACGGTTCCCGAGGCGCTGCACGACGGATTTCTGATGGCGCTGCTGGCGCTCGAGCATACGCGGGAGCTGCGCGTGGCAACCAGCGTGGTGTTGGCCTTTCCGCGCAGCCCCATGAGCGTGGCGTACGCGGCCCGAGACCTGCAGGACCTATCACACGGACGTCTCGAACTCGGCCTGGGGACCCAGGTGAAAGCCAACATGGAGGGACGCTTCAGCGTCAAGTGGAAACCTCCCATCCCACGCATGCGCGAGTACATCTCTGCGCTGCGAGCCATCTGGGACTCCTGGCAGAACGGCTCCCCGCTTCGCTTCGAGGGTGAGCACTACCGCTTCACGCGCATGCAGCCCTTCTTCAATCCCGGACCCACGGACCAGCCCTCGCCCCTGATCTTCCTGGGGGGTGTCGGTCCGCGCATGACACAGCTGGCTGGCGAGATGGCCGACGGATTAATGACCCATCCGACCAACACCAGCCCGCGCTATCTGCGTGAACTCACGCTTCCCAACGTGGAGGCGGGCGCGAAGCGAGCGGGACGCTCCCCCGCGGAGCTGAGGCTCATGGCCGGCGGCTTCGTGGCCACCGGTCCCACGCCGGACGCGGTTGGTGCCGAGCGCGAGCGCATTCGAGAGTACCTGACCTTTCTCTACTCCACCCCCCAGTACTGGTCCTCTCTCGAGCTCTACGGCTGGGCGGAGCTGGGGCGGCGGCTGCATCAGCTCGCGCGCGAGGGACGCTGGGAGGAGATGGGGGGCGCGATCACGGACGAGATGCTAGATCAGCTGGTGCCGTCGGGCCCCTACGAGGAGATCGCGGGGATCCTGAGCGACTGGTACGGCGGATTGGCTTCGAGCATCACCTTTCCAATGCCCGACGACCCCAAATACGACCCGCAAGCCAGCGCCGTGATCCGCGCGCTGCGCAGCGCTGCTAACCGGTGATGATGCTGACCAGCTTGCCGCGAATCTGGTCCACGTCGAGCAGGTTGATAGCCACGCCAGAAGGGTTGTCCATGACGTGGATCACGACACCGCGTACCTCGATGGGCTCGTGAGGCTCCGGCAGCAGCAAGCGAACCGTTACGCTCGTATCCCGGTCCGGCGGCTTCTCCGCCGGGACGAAGAGGCCACCCCGCTTGATATCTCGAACGTAGACGGTTGCGAGCTTGGCCAGATCACGCAGATCGAGCTCAAGCCCCTTATCGAGCAGTTCCTGCTCGGCAACGGCTCGGATGGCCTCGGTTATGTCCATGAGGCGCAAGCCCAGACCCGCTTGAACCACCGGCTGAGCGGTCCGGGGCGCATTGAGAGCACGAGCAACCACGGCCTCGGCATAGAAGGAGCCCGTCTCCAGCTCGAGCTCGAGATGAAGGCGCGTGCCCACACTCAGCGTCTTGCTCGTCTCGACGAACAGCCCGCGGCTGGAGATGTCCGCGGTGAACCCCGAGGCCTCGATCTCGTCGTTCCAGAATTTTATGCGAACCCGGCAACGACGACGTTCACCGCCCCGTCGTTCCTTGCGTTTGGCGGCCATAGGATCCTTCTTCCTCCATCCCTCGGCCTCCGATCCACGAGCCTTTAGCAAGATGCAATAGCGAGGAGCGCCCGTCATACGCGCCTTCTCCGCTACGAGAGACGACAGATCGGACCCGGCGGGTGGCACTTGTGGTAGATTTTGGGCGTGGTTGTCGACCGCGAAGTGACCTGGGAAAAGCTCGCCAAGATGAGCGCCGCAACGCTCCAGCACACACCCAGCCAGAAGTACACCGTGGCCGACCGCATCGAGGAGAAGGCCGAGACGCACCCGGAGCGCCCCTTCATCTTCTATCAGGAAGACCGCATCAGCTACGGCGAGCTCAATGCCGCGGCGAACCGCATGGCCCACGCGGCGCTGGAGGCCGGGCTCGGGCAGGGCGATACCGCAGCGCTGATGATGGAGAACCGGCCCGAGTTCATCAGCACCTGGGCCGGACTGGCGAAGCTCGGCGTCACCACGGCGCTGATCAACACCAACGTTCGCGGGCGGCTGCTCCGCCACGCGCTGGAGACGACCGGAGCCAAACACCTGATCGTCGGCAGCGAGTGCCTCGAGAACGTGCTCAGCTTGGGCGGGGACGTCGCCCGCACCTGGACGGTCTATGTCTTACGCGACCGCGAGGGCGCCCAGGTCAGGCCCCCCGAGGGTGCGCTGGACCTGGACGAGGTGCTCGCGCGCATGCCGAACGAGAATCCGGAGCGCGCCGTGCGCGCAAACCTGATCGCTGGGGATGATTTCTTCTACATCTTCACGTCTGGCACCACGGGGCTGCCCAAGGCGGCACGACTGAGTCACATGCGTTTCCTGGGCGTGGGGGACGCGATGTCGGCGGTGGCCGGGTACGGACCCCACGATGTGATCTACTGCGTGCTGCCGCTCTACCACGGCGCGGGCGGCATGGTCGTGGTGTCCTGTGCGCTCTCTCAGGGAGCGGGGATCGTGCTGCGACGCAAGTTCAGTGCCAGCCAGTTCTGGGACGACACCCGCCGCTACGGCGTGACGGCATGCCAGTACATTGGCGAGATCTGTCGCTACCTGCTGCATCAGCCTCGGCGCGAGAGCGATCGCGATCACCGCCTGCGCGTGATGATGGGCGCCGGTCTGGGCGGGGATATCTGGGCCGACTTCCAGCAGCGTTTCGGGATCGAGCGGATCATCGAGGGCTGGAGCTCGACGGAGGCAAACACATCGCTCATCAATCTGGACAACCGGGTCGGTTCCTGCGGACGCATTCCTTACAAGGATCGTCACAACGGCCGCTTGATCCGCTACGACATCGAGTCGGAGTCCCACCCGCGCAATAAGGACGGCTCCTATCTCGAGTGCGCACCGGGCGAGGTGGGCGAGTTCATCGGTATGATCCCGGACCTTCCGGAATCGGGCGCCGGGCGCTTCGAGGGCTATACCTCACCCGAGGCCACCGAGCAGAAGATCCTGCGCGACGTCTTCCAGAAGGGCGACCAGTGGTATCGCTCGGGAGATCTGTTGCGCTACGACGAGGACGGCTACTTCTACTTCGTGGACCGCATCGGCGACACCTACCGCTGGAAGAGCGAGAACGTGTCCACGCAGGAGGTGGCCGAGGCTCTGGGCGGCTTTCCGGGTCTCGAGATCGCAAACGTGTACGGCGTCAAGGTTCCGAGCACGGAGGGACGAGCGGGCATGGCCGCCCTCGTGCTAAGTGATCTCGATGCGTTCGACGGCCGCGCCTTCTACGCCTACATCGAGGATCGACTCCCGTCCTATGCGGCCCCGATCTTCGTCCGCCTCGCCAGCGCAGCAGACATGACCTCGACCTTCAAGCTGCGCAAGGTCGACCTCCAACGCGAGGGGTACGATCTCGATCTGGTGCGGGATCCACTCTTCGTAAGGGACCCAGCCGCGCAAGCGTACGTCGCGCTCTCCGCCGAGAAGCTGGCCGAGCTCGCGCTCTAGCCTCTTACCAGTTCCCTTCCGCGCCGCGGATGATCAACTCGGCGGCGGCGCGTAGCTCCTCGACGACATCGGCCTGGCTGTGCAGACCCCCCATCCAGCCGATCAGCGACGCGAACCAGAGCTTATGCAATAGAAAGGACACCCTGAGCTCGAGCTCGGTCGGCTTCTCCTGGCCCAGGCTCTTGCCGCGCAGCGCCGCCACGGCCATCTCGGCGCAGATGTCGTGAAAGCGGCGCAGCTTCTCCGTCAGCTCCGGCTCCCCCGACGCTCCGGCGCGGAGCACCGCACGCGCAAACTTCGGCTTCCGGCAAAGGGCATGTGTCGCAGCGGCGAAGTACTCCGTCACGCGCTCGAGTGGTGTCAGGCCACTGGGCGGGGTCTCCTGCATCTGCTCGAGCAGGGCCTCTGCCTCCAGTGAGAGGGCCGCCATCAGCAGGTCCTCCTTGCTGCGGAAGTGACGGTAGAGCGTGCCCAGGGCCACGCCGGCCTGGGACGCGACGTCGCGCAGGCGCACCGCCTCAAAGCCACCCTTCTCGGCCAGCGAGACGGCGGTCTCGACGATCCTGCGCGCACGTTCCTCCACTAGGCCTCTTCGCTCCTCTCCAGGAGTCGCGTTAGACGATCCATGGTTTCGAGGTACTCCTCAACCATCTCGTAGATCACCTCGCGCGCCGGGCGTACGTGACTCATCTTGCCCACGATCTGACCTACGGGTGTGCCCACGAGCTCGCGCGCGCGCGAGTCCTGGCTGCGCGCGGCGCGCCCGATGCGTTGGCTGGCCTCGCTCGTGGCCAGGAACTGCAGCGGCATGGACAGCGGGTCCGGAGCGCCGGGGCGCTCCCAGGCGTCGGTCAGGGCCGTCTTGAGCAGGCGGGCCGGCTTGCCCGAGAGGGATCGCGAGCGCACCGTATCGCTCGAGCTGGCAGCCAGCAGCTTCTCCAACATAGCGGCTTCGTAGTCCGACTCGGCGGTGGTGAGCCAGATAGAGCCGGTCCAAACGCCAGCGGCTCCGAGGGCCATCGCGGCCGCCATCTGGCGTCCCGTCCCGATCCCGCCCGCGGCCAGTACCGGCGTGGGCGCGACCGCATCCACGACCTCTGGCGTGAGCACCATGGTCGTGATCTCGCCCGTGTGGCCACCCGCCTCATATCCCGAGGCTATGATGATGTCGACGCCCTGCGCCTTCTGCTTCAAAGCCTGGTCTACGCGGCCGACCAGGGCGGCCACCTGCAGGCCCTCGTCGTGAGCGCGCTTGATCACGTCTTCCGGAGGAGGGCCGAGCGCGTTGGCGATCAGCTTGATGGGGTGCTTCATGGCCACGTCGACCAATGCCCGGCCGCCCGACTCCGACCAGCCGAGCAGGCCCTCGCGCCGTTCCTGGTCATCGGGGAGCGGGGGAACCGAGTATTCCTCCAGCAGTTCCTCCAGGAACTTCTTGATCTCCTGCGGGATCATCTTCTCGAGATCGATCTTCTGGAGATCTCCCTGTTCCTTGCCCACGTACGACGCGGGCATGACGACGTCCACGCCGTAGGGCTTGCCATCAATGTTCTCGTCGACCCACTTGAGCTCGAGCTCGAGCTGCTCCGGGCTGAAGGCCAGCGCCCCCAGCACCCCAAAGCCCCCGGCGCGGCTCACCGCCGCGACGACGTCGCGACAATGGCTGAAGGCAAAGATCGGAAACTCGATCCCGAGCACATCGCAAATGGGAGTACGCATCTCGGTTCCTCCGGGCTCGCTGGTTAGACCTTGTACTTCCCCTCGATGGCCGTGGCCTTGGCCCAGGGGTAGTCGGGTTTGCCGCTGGGAGAGCGCTCGATGCTCGGCACGATGTGAAGCTCACGCGGCAGCTTGTAGCCCGCGATGTGATCGCGGCAGTGCTTGCTCAGCTCCTCCAGCGAGGGCGTGTAGCCGGGACGTACCTGCACGACCGCGGCGACCCGGGCTCCCCAGCGTTCATCCGGCACACCGACCACAATGGTATCGAAGACCGCGGGGTGCGATTTGAGCGCGGACTCCACCTCCTCAGGGAAGATTTTCTCGCCGCCCGAGTTGATGCTCACAGACCCGCGCCCCAGCATCGTGATGCGTCCGTCCGCCTCGATGGTGGCGAAGTCCCCGGGGATGGCCCAGCGCTTGCCCAGCGCTTCGACAAAGACCTGCGCAGTCTTCTCCGGATCCTTATAGTAGCCGAGCGGTATATTGCCCGAGCGCGCGAGCTTGCCGATCACACCAGAGCCGGGCTTCACCGGCCTGAACTCTTCGTCGAGAACCGTGGTATCGGCACCGGCTTTGAAGGTGAGACCCGGCTTCTCTTTCTTCTGCTTGAGGTCTTCGTCCTGAACCATCGTCATGCCCGTGAAGCCAGTCTCCGTGGAGCCGGTCGCGTCGGTCAGGACCAGATTCGGCCGCAGGCGTTTGAGCTGGGCCTTGACCGAGGGGGAGAAGATGGCGGCGGTGCTGCTAAACGCGATCAGGGAGGAAACATCGTAGGCACCCTTCTCCAGGGCCTCGGCCAACGGGCGCGCCATGGCATCGCCCGTTACCGCGATGATATTGACCCGCTCGCGCTCAACGATCTTCCAGATCTCGTCGGCGTCGAAGCTGCCCCCGTAGAGCACCACCTTGTTGCCGGCAAAGAGGCCTCCCAGCGTGCCCCACTGCGCCGCGCCATGCATGAGCGGTGCGATCGGAAACATGGTCATGCCCGGACCCGCCTTGGCCTTCTCGGTCATGTCCTGCGGACGCTTCGCCGGCACGCCGGTGACGTGGTCGATGCCGCCGCCCAGCGCGAAGATCACGTCCTGCTGCCGCCACATCACACCTTTAGGCATGCCGGTGGTCCCGCCAGTGTAGAGGATGTAGATGTCGTCGCCCGAGCGCGGCTCGAAGTCGCGCTTCGGGGACGCAGCCTCAAGCGCCGCCTCGTAGTCGACCGAGTCCAATCCCGTTATCTCTTCGCCGCTACCGTCTTCGAGCACCATGAAGTGGCGCAGCTTCGGCATCTCATCCTTCACCGCGGCGACACGGGGCGCAAACCTGCGCTGATGGACGATGGCCACAAGATCCGCGTTGTCGAAGAGGTAGCGCAGCTCGTTATCCACGTAGCGGAAGTTGATATTGATGGGGACCGCGCGGATCTTGTACGCCGCGAGCATGCTCTCGACGAACTCCACGCAGTTGTGCGCGTAGATGCCCACGTGATCGTTGCGGCCGATTCCCTGGCTCAGAAAGTGATGAGCCAGCCGATTGGCACGCTCATCCAGCTCGGCGTTGGTGCGCCGCTTCTCGCCCACGACCAGAACCTCACGCTCCGGCAGCGCGTCCGCGGCCGCCTCGATCAGATCCGCGATGTTGAATTCCATGTTCAGGCTCGCTCTTCTGCGAGGCTGGCGCCGATCATCTCCAGCTGGTGCATGGACGAGCCGAGGCTGAGCTCCAGCTGCTTGGACCAGAGGCAGTAACGGTAAAGCGGATAGTCGATGTCCACCCCGATCCCCCCGTGCAGGTGCTGAGCCGCATAGCTCACGCGGTGTCCGGTATCGCCCACCCAGTACTTGGCGATGGCTACCTCAGCGCTCGCCTCCAGGCCTTCCGCCAGCCGCCATACGGCCTGCTGAACCGCGAGGCGTAGCGCTTCAACGTCGACGTAGCAGTTGGCCGCGCGCTGAGCCACAGCCTGAAAGGTGGCGATACGACGCCCGAACTGCTCGCGCTCGGATGTATAGGCGGCGGTCATACGCATAGCCTTGTCCGAAACCCCCAGCTGCGTCGCCCCGTAGGCCGCGATCACGCGCTGCGTGAGCCAGGCCACGATCGGACCTCCCTGCGAGGGCTCCCCCAGCACATCCGCGGCATCCACCTGGGCCCCCGAAAGGCTGAGCAGGAACTGCGGCTCGCCGTTCGTGGTCTCCAGCCGCTCGAGCTGCACGCCTGGACCCTTGGGGTCGAGCAGGAAAACCCCCACCCCTTGCTCGCAGCGCGCCGGCACCAGCACACGCTCCGCCAGATGAGCGGCCGGCACGCAGGTCTTGCTGCCGTCGAGCCGCCAGCCGCCGCCAGCGCGGCGCGCCTGTACAGCCGGCCGCGTCGGATCTTCCGATCCCTCCTCCACCAGCGCCGCACTGAGCACCGTCTCTCCCGAGACCACACGCGGCAGATAGCGCTCGCGCTGCGCGTCGGAGCCGAACTCCGAGATCGGAAGTGCCCCCATCACGAGCGTGGAGAGCGCCGGCAGCGGGGCCACAGTGCGGCCGACCTCTTCGAGCAGGAAACAGAGCTCCAGAAAGCCGTAGCCCATGCCGCCGTACTGCTCCGCTACAGCCAGGCCCAGAAGGTTGGCGTGAGCCAGATCCTGCCAGAGCTTGCGGTCGAACCAGTCGGGATCGCTCTCGACCTCGCGTAGCCGGTCGGGGGTCAGCTGATCCTCCAGGATCTGACGAGCTAGATCCCGGAGCGCCACCTGCTCTTCACTGAGGGCGAAGTCCATGACTGCCTCCTAACGTCGCTCGCGGGGCATCTGCAGACCCGCCGCTGCGATGATGTCGCGCTGAATCTCGTTGGTTCCCCCGCCGAAGGTCAGGATCGAGGCCGCCCGATACATGCGCTCGATGCGCCCGCGCAGCACGGCGCCGGGTGAGCCGCGCTTGAGGTATCCGGCCTGACCGATCACCTCCATCAGCCAGCGATAGCCCTCCACGAAGAACTCGCTGCCGAAGATCTTCACGGTGGACGCATCGGCGGGATGGAGCTGGCCCTGCGTGAGCGCCCAGGCCTGCTTCCAGTTCATGAGCCTGAGCACTTCCAGGTGGACCTTGACTCGCGCCAGGTTCAGCTGGACAAACGATCGATCGATCACGCGCCGACCGTCGGCGAGCTTGGTCTCCTTTGCCCAGCGCAGCGTCTGTTCGACGAGCCGCGAGAACGGTCCCGCGGTCACGAGCGAGACGCGTTCGTGATTGAGCTGGGTGGTGATCATCGACCAGCCGTTATTCTCCCCGCCCACGAGGTACGAGGCCGGAACGCGCACGTTCTCGTAATAGGTGGCGTTGGTACGCAGGCTCGCCAGCGTCCAGATCGGGCTGCACTTGAAGCCGGGCGCGCTGGTGGGAACGATGAACATCGAGATGCCCCGGTGTTTGGGCGCATCGGGGTCGGTGCGCGCGGCCAGCCAGATGTAGTCGGCGTAGTCAGCCAGGCTGGTAAAGACCTTCTGGCCGTTGATCACCCACTCGTCTCCATCCCGCACCGCCTTGGTCGTGAGCGAGGCCAGATCGGTGCCCGCGTTGGGCTCGGAGTAACCGATCGCGAAGTGCAGCTCGCCGCGCAGGATCTTGGGCAGGAACTCCTGCTTGAGCTCGTCGCTCCCGAAGTGCATCAGGGTGGGACCGACCGTACCGAGCGTTAGGAAGGGAAGCGGAAAGCCCGCGCGCTGCACCTCGTTCGAGAAGACGTACTGCTCGATGGGCGTGCGGCCCTGTCCCCCATACTCCTTGGGCCAGCCGATGCCGAGCCAGCCGTCCATCCCCATCTTCCTGAGCGCCTGGCGGTAGAGGGGTCCTCCCCCCTCGCCGCTGCTCTCGATCTCGAGCGCCAGCTCTGGGGTCATCAGCTCGTCGAAGTACGCTCGCAGCTCGTCGCGCAGCTTCTCCTGCTCTGCGGTATAGGCAATCCGCACGGCTCCCCTTCCTCCGCCCCGGGGACGGGTATGAAACACGTTCTACTCTGCCCTATTATGCAGAGCCGGGAAGCTGCTTTCAATGCGGAACTCGTGATAGCTTAGTACGGCCGTGACCCACCAGCGGAGGAGGAGGGGATGAAGATCGTCGTCGATTACGACCTGTGCGAAGCCAACGCCGTCTGCATGAGCAAGGCGCCCGAGGTGTTCAAGGTGGACGACAAGGACAACCTGCTCATCCTCATCGAGAGCCCGCCGGAAGACCTGCGAGAGAAGGTCGAGGAAGCCGTGCGCCTCTGCCCACGACAGGCGCTGACTCTGGTCGAAGACTAGCCCGCTCCCGAAGCCGGCTCCCCCCATGCCCCAGCCCAAGGGACGTGATCTCGAGCAGACCCGCGCCCAGCTGCTCGCGTGGCTCTCGGGCAAGCTCCCGCAGGCCGAGAAGCTTCGGATCGAGGAGCTGAGAGGCCCGACAGACACGGGCTTCTCGAGCGACACGCTCCTCTTCGAGCTGGCTTACGACGAGCGCGGCGAGTCCGTGCGCCGGGGGATGGTGATCCGCCTCAAGCCCCTCTCCGAGTTCGGCGTCTTTCCCCAGTACGACGTTGCGCTGCAGTACCGCGTGATGAAAGCGCTCGCGAACACGAAGGTGCCCGTGCCGCGCATGCTCTGGCTGGAGGAGGACTGCGGGCCGCTCGGCTCTCCCTTCTACGCAATGGAGAAGCTCGACGGACGGGTGCCCAGTGACAACCCTCCCTACCACTCGGAGGGCTGGGTCTACGAGCTCGAGTCGGCGCTGCGCGAGAAGCTCTGGAATAGCGGGCTCGACGCCATGGCGGAGGTGCACAAGCTCGACCCGGCTGCGGGCGAGTTCGACTTCCTGCCGCACCCCCGCGCGGATATCACGCCCATCCAGGCGCAGCTCGAATACTGGGAGCGATATCTCGACTGGGGCATGGACCGCTCGCGCTACGACCTGCTCAACAAGGGCTTCGAGTGGCTCCAGGCCCAGCAGCCGAGCCAGGAGCCCGTTGGCATCTGCTGGGGCGACGCACGCATCTCCAACCAGATCTTCCAGGACTGCGAGGTGGTCGCGGTGATCGACTGGGAGATGATCTTCATCGGGAATCCGGTGGCGGACCTCGCCTGGTTCATCACGATGGACCGCGTCTTCACCGAGGGGATCGGCCTCGAGCGGCTCTCGGGGCTTCCCGACAAGAAGACCAGCATCCGACGCTGGGAGGAGTGCATGGGGCGCCCGGCCGATCACTATGCGTACTACGAGGTCTTCGCCGCCTGGCGCTACGCGGCCATCATGGCGCGCCTCTTCCTGCAGCTGAAGTACCTTGAGCTCCTGCCGGAAGACTCGCAGGTGGACATCGAGAACCTGTCGACCCCGGTGCTACGCAGGCTCCTCGCCGAGGTCGGGGCCTGAACGGCTCTCAGGCTTGCGTCGTCTCCGGCGTGAACTTGATGCGCATCTCTTTCACGCCGTTGATGAAGTTCGAGCGCAGCCGCCGCACGGGCCCGGCGAACTCGGGGTTGCGAATTCGCTTGATGATCTCATCGAAAATGATGTAGAGCTCGGAGCGCGCCAGGCTGGCCCCCAGGCAGAAGTGCTCCCCGATGCCGAACGAGAGGTGCTCGTTGGGGCTGCGATGGATGTCGAAACGCTCCGGCTCGTCGAAGACCTCCTCGTCGTAGTTCGCCGATGGGTACCAGAGCGTGACCTTCTCGCCCTCCCTGATCTTCTGGCCGCGGATCTCGGTGTCTTGGTTCGCCGTGCGCCGGAAGTAGTGCACGGCCGGGGCGTGGCGTAGGATCTCCTCGACGGCAGAGGGGACCAGCGACGGGTTCTCAACCAGCTGCTGCAACGCATCCGGATGCTCGATCAGAAGACGCATACCCTGCGTGGTCACCGTACGCGTGGTCTCGTTTCCAGCGGCCAGCAGCAGCATGAAGAACGAGCAGTACTCGAGCTCGTTCAGCTTCTCGCCGTCGATCTCGGTATGCAGCAGCTTGGTGGTGAGATTCTCCTCCGTGCTCCCCGCGTAGCGTTTCCCGAGCTGGTTCGCGTAGCCAAAGACCTGGGCCGCCGCCACGCCTGCGTCTTCTTCGGAGGTCTGGAATTCGGGATCGTCGAAGCCGATCAGCTTGTTGGTGAGCTCGAAGAGCAGATGACGGTCCTCCTGGGGAACACCCATGAGCTCACAGATCACCTGCAGCGGTAGCTCGGCCGCCACCTCCTCGACGAACTCGCACTCGCCCTTGGCCGCAACGCGGTCGATGATGCGGGTGGCCAGCTCGCGGATATGGGGCTCGAGCTGATCGATCATGCGCGGCGTGAACCCGCGCTGGACGATGCGCCGGAACTTCACGTGCTGGGGCGGATCCATGTTGAGCATGAGCGCCCGCAGGCGGACCAAGGCCTCCTCGGGCTGCGTCGGGATGTTCGTACCCCCTCGCGCCGACGAGAAGATCTGCGGGGTGCGGGAGACGTGCTTGAGATCGTGGTACTTGGTGATGCACCAGAAGCCGGGGCCGTCCGGCTCGGGATTCCAGTGGACGGGCGACTCGGCCCGCAGCCGCTTGAACCAGTGATGGGGGACACCCTCGATAAAGTGATCGGGGTTGCTGAGATCGATCTCGGTGAGCGACATCCACGAACCTCCGCGCGTGCGACCCGGACCCGGCCGAGGCGCCTCGAAAGCCAAGTAGAACACGTTCTAGTGGGGCTCGCAAGCGCTTGGCAGCCTCGCTAGAACCTGTTCTAATCCGCTCTGAGCCGAGTTCGCCGGAGGCAAGCATGAGCGATCCGCGACACGCCATCGTCGAGAAGGAGGGCCATCTGCTGACGGTCACCCTGAACCGTCCCGAGGCCCGCAACGCCCTGAGCCCCGAGATGCTGATCGCCATGTACGACGCCTGGCGCCAGTTGGACGCGGACGACGAGCTGCGTGTGGCCATCCTCACGGGGGCCGGCGGTCACTTCTGCTCAGGTGCCGACCTCAAGGCCATGCACCAGGAGCAGACCTCGCCCGAGATGAAGAAGCGCTTCGAAGAGGTGGGAGACCTCCACTGGCAGGCGCTGCTGCGCCACAACCGACCGCAAAAACCCATCATCGCTGCGGTCGAGGGCTATGCGGTGGCAGGCGGTACCGAGATCCTGCAGGCCACTGAGATCCGGGTCGCAGCTGAGAGCGCCCGCTTCGGCGTGGCGGAGGTGCGCTGGTCGCTGTTTCCGGTGGGTGGCTCGACGGTGCGTCTACGGAGACAGATCCCCTTCACGCGCGCCGCGGAGCTTCTACTCACAGGACAGCAGATCTCCGCGCAAGAGGCGCTCAACATCGGCCTGATCGGCCGCGTCGTCCCAGATGGTCAGGCCTTGGCCGAAGCCCGAAAGATCGCCGAGGTGATCGCAGAAAACGGGCCTTTGGCCGTAAAGGCGATCCTGCGTTCGCTACGCGAGACCGAGGGACTTTCGGAGGAGGATGCCCTCGCGCGCGAGCTCGAGATCGGACTGCCCATCTTTGCGACCGAGGACGCGCGTGAGGGTCCCAAGGCCTTCGCGCAGAAGCGCAAGCCCAACTTCAAGGGACGTTGAGCCAGCGCGGTCCGCCCTGACCACAATGCGCTGCATACCGTTGAAGGCTCGAGTGAAAAGCACGCGAGAGCAGCTCAGGTTCGACGCCACCCCTGCCGATTGAGCGCAGGTGGTGGAGCGACGCGTCAAGCGCGGCATCGTGATCGCCGCGGCGGCGGCGGCAACCTCCGTCGTCATGTCGATCTCGTGCGGCATCCTTTCGTTCGGCAGGTTTCCGTGGACCCCCTCGTTCAGCCGTGTAGCGGAGGGCTCGCCGCCACCCCTCCCGGCCCACTTTCCCGACGTGGCCATCGTCAGCCTGGATGAGCAGAGCCTGCAGTCGAGCGAGCAGCCCTGGCCCTGGCCGCGCGGCCGCTTCGCCGAGATCGTGTATCGACTCGAGGCTGCGGGCGCAGAGGTTCTGGCCTTCAGCTTCGACTTCTCCGAGCGCCGCGAGCGTCGCAACGACATGGCATTCGCCCGCGCCATCAAGCAGTCGCGCCGGGTCGTGCTGGCGGCCCACCGGGAGAGCCGGGATGGTGAAGGCGAGCGCGTCAGGCTGCCCGCGCCCGAGTTCTGGATCGGTGCCGCGGCCATCGGACACCTGCTCTACGACGTCGACAGGGACGGGATCGTGCGCCATGGCATGCGCGACCATCGCATCGCCGCGCACGCGCTGCCCTCTCTGAGCCAGGCTGCGGTGGCCCTGGCCCTGGGCCAGGACCCGGTGCCCAGCGACACGCGGCGCTTCGCGATCGACTACAGGTGGGCGAACACGCCGATCCCCAGCATTCCCATGGACGATGTGATCCAGGGTCGTTTCGACCCCGGCGCCGTGGCCGGCCGCATCGTCTTCATCGGAGGAACGGCGAGCCGCTTCCAGGATGTGTGGACGACCCCGCTCGGCCCCAACCAGCCGGGTCTCTACATCCAAGCGCTGGCCGCCCGCACGCTGCTGGCCGAATACGCTGCGGCGTCCCAGCAAACCTGGCGCTAAGGGCGGAGACGCCCCTCTACCTCGGCGGAGCTTCCCCGACGGGCCACGACCGCCAGCACGCGGCGCTCCGGGTAGAACACGAGCACGAGCGCGGAGAGCAGGCACGCCAGCGCCCCAAGCGGTCCGAGCAACAGCACCCCCAGCGGCTGCTCCGGGCTGTTGCCATAGCGCACGAACAAGAACGCGATCAGAGCACCCGCGATCCCATACATCCACTTGATCAGGAAGCCCTGCATCCCGAAGTACATCGCGGAGCGATTCGAGCCCGTCTGCACGGTGTCGTAGTCGATGACCTGGCCGATGATCACGTAGGGGAGGACCAGGAAGCCGGGCACCGCGATGCCGAGCGTGGCCATGGCCGAGAACAGGAGGATCAGATTTGTGCCGTCGTTCGGGCCGCCGGGGACATCGGGCCGCAGCAAGCCCAGCGAGCCCACCGCCGCGGCGAAGATGAGATTGCATGCGATCATGCCGCGGCGCGCGCCGATGCGATCCGTTACGCGGCCGATGAGGAGAAAGCCGATCAGGGCGGTGCCGAAGAAGGCCAGCGTCATGGTGGCGGCAAAGCCCTCGCTGCGACCCAGGATGACGGTCGAGTAGTAGATCGGAATGGGCGCCATCAGGGTTGTGCCGAGGACGAACAGCAGCTCGGCCCCCAGGTAGAGCAGGAACGGTCGGTTCGAGAACGTGCGCACGATCGCTTGCCGGAACGGCAGCTCGGAGGAGACAGTGCTGGTGAAGCGCCGCTCGTCCACTGCCAGGATCGGCAGCAGGCAGAGCACGAACGCGATCAGCAGAGACCCGACTACGACCGCGCGTATCGCGTCTTGCGAGGAGAGGCCCAGCTCACGACCCAGCTCGATGCCGTAGGGCCAGGCCGCGCCGTAGACGACGACCACGGGAAAGGAGACCCTCCCGAGCAGGGTCGCGAGACGAACTCGGTCGCCGGCATCGGTAGCCAGCTCCGGGAACAGCGCCAGGTAGGGCGCCACGTAGACCGTGAACGCGATGAAGTAGCCGGCCAGGAGCACGGCCAGGGTGACGCCGTTGAGCGCGCTGCCGGGTACACCCGGGGGCCAGAAGAGCAGCGCCGGCAGCACCAGCATGGGAACGATCCCGTAGATGAGAAAGCTGCGCCGCCGGCCAAGCCGTGAGCGGGAGCGGTCCGAGCTGTACCCGACCAGGGGATCAGCGATGGAGTCGAAGATGCGGCCCACGAGCATCGCGGCACCAAAGGCCGTGAGCACGCCCAGGAAGATCTCCTGCGAGACCTGCGGAACGAGACCGCGGTCCGGCGGAGGAAGGTAGTAGTAGAGGGCGATCGCAATGACGACGCGGTCGCCGATCTGGTAGCCGCCCACCCCGAGGGCGTAAGCAAGCCGGCGCGCGCTGGACATCCGTTCGACCACGGCCGGCGACTGTACCACCAAGGGCGCGAGGAGCTAGCGAGCTACGGGTGGGGCTCGCAAGGACCCGGACGGACCACCTCGACATGGGCACAGCGCGCCTCACAGGCGTTGCCATAGGTCCTTCCGTCCGCAGCGCACACCGGGTCGAAGACCTGCAGGCAGATACAGGATCCGCAGAAATCGGCGCAGCCGCAGGGGTCCGTGCAGAGCTCCGATGAGTCGTTGCACAGGGCACCTACATGACAGTCCCCGTCCTCTCGGCAGACGGGCGCGCAAGGGCCGTTGTGCAGCACGCTCACACCGTGGCAGGCCGCGTCCTGCTCTCCGCAGATATAGGTAACCCCGTCCGAGCCGCAAACCGGGTCTGCCACGAAGCAAAGCAGCCCGCACGGGGGCTGGCAGGCACCCTTTTCGCGGCAGACCTGAGTATCCGGGCAGTCGCGGTTGCACTCACACCCGCCCTCACACGGGCCTTCGTGGGCGACCTCCACCCGCGCGCAGCGCGCAAAACAGACGTTGTCGTAGCTGTTGCCGTCCACGCCACACACGGGGTCGAAGACCTGGGGACAGAGGCAGAGCTGACAGCGCTCCTCTACGCACGAGGCAAACTGGGCTTCGGCAGCCTCCGTGCAAGCCAGAGGGTCATCGCCCTCCTCGACACAGCGCCGCAGGAACTGCCGGGAATGGAGCTTGCAGCGCTCCTCACAGGTCGGCTCCGGCTCGCACTTCTCCTCCACACAGACCCGGCGCACCGCACGCGCGCGCTCGGTACACGCGATACGCGCATGACCCTCTTCAACGCAGTGCCGACGAAAGGCTCTGGCATGGCCTCGGCAGCGCCGCTTGCAGTCGGGATCGCGCTGGCAGTTCTCCTCGCTGCAAGCGACGAAGATCGCGCGCGCCCGCTCGGCGCAGGCCTCGGGTTCCTCAGCGCGCTCGACACAGCGCTTGAAGCGCTTCTCGGAGTGCTCGCGGCAGCGGTCCTCGCAGCTCGGACGCAGCTCACAGATCGCTGAAGCGAGAGTCGGGATTACGCTCTGAGCGCGGCTGTCCGGGGGGAAGCAGAACGCTAAGAGACTGAAAGCAAGGACGATGGGAAGGGAGAAGAGGAGCATGACTCTTGCGTGTATTTAGCGACACTTTTCCCTGCGCCGTCAAGTAAATTCGGCTCGCTAAGGCCGCTCACTCCTAACGATCCACATGCAGAAGTACTGAGAGCCTCCGCCGTAGGCGTGGCCCAGGGCCGTGCGTGCGCCGTCGATCTGGTGGTCGCCGGCCATGCCGCGCACCTGCAGCGCCGCTTCGGCGAAGCGAATCATGCCCGAGGCGCCGATCGGGTTGGAGGAGAGCACGCCGCCCGAGGCATTGATCGGCATGTCGCCGTCGAGCGCGGTCGCGCCCTCGTCGGTCATCTGCCAGCCCGTGCCCTCCTCGGCGAAGCCCAGGTTCTCCATCCACATGGGCTCGAACCAGCTGAAGGGTACGTAGACCTCGGCCACGTCGATGTCCTTGCGCGGGTCAGTGATCCCGGCCTGCGCATACACGTCCGCCGCACAGTCCTTGCCCGCCTGCGGGTTGACTTCCTCGCGCCCTGGAAACATGGTGGGCTCGGTGCGCATGGCCGTGCCCACCAGCCAGGCCGGCGGTCGCGGCGCGTCCTTGGCCAGCGCCTCGCGCGCCAGCACCATGGCGCAGGCACCGTCGGAGGAGGGGCACGTCTCCAGGTAGCGAATGGGCGCCCACAGCATGGGCGAGGCCTCGATCTTCTGCAGGCTGATGTCCTCCATCTGAAGGTGCGCATACGGGTTCTTGAGCGCGTTCAGCCGGTCCTTCAGCGCCACCAGCATGCCGATGTGATCGGGCGCCTGCGAGCGCCGCATGTAGGTGCGAATGTGGGGCGCGAAGTAGCCACCGGCGCCAGCGTTGATATGGGGCGAGAAGGGCTGCTTCGAGGAGAGCGCCCACATGGCGTTGGATTCCGACTGCTTCTCGAAGGCCACGGTGAGCACCCGATCGTGGATGCCCGCCTGCACCAGCGAGGCGGCCACGATCGAGGTCGACCCACCGACGCTGCCGGCGGTGTGTACACGCAGCATGGGCTTGCCCGACGCACCCAAGGCATCCGCCAGGTAGAGCTCGGGCATCATCACGCCCTCGAACATGTCAGGCGCCTTGCCGATCACGACGGCATCGATGTCCTTCCAGTCGAGGTCCGCGTCCTCCAGCGCCCGAATCCCTGCTTCGCGCACGAGCCCGGCAATCGAGAGGTCGCCGCGCTTGGACGCGTACTTGGTCTGGCCGATTCCGACCACTCCACAAAGCTCGCCCATCTACTCACCCTCCAGCACACAGACCAGGTTCTGTTGCAGACACGGACCCGAGGTCGCGTGTGCCAGGGCGCGGTTGGCCGACCCGGACAGAATGCGGCTGGCCGCCTCTCCGATCCGCGCCAGCCCCGCGGCCATGACCGGGTTGGCCGCGAGCGCACCCCCCGACGGATTGATCTCGACCCCCTCCTTCAGGCCCAGCGCGTCGCGCAGGATCAGCTCCTGGTGGGTGAAGGGCGCATGCAGCTCCGCCAGGTCGAGCGGACCCTGCGCCGCGCCTGCCTTCTCGCCGGCCAGCTCGGTCGAGGGCGACCGGGTGAGGTCGCGCACGCCCAGCGCGTGCGGCTCGATGCGGTGATCGATGCCGCGGATCCAGGCGGGGCGCTCGCAGATCCGGCGCGCGAGATCGCCGGCAGCCAGCACCACCGCCGACGCGCCATCGGTGATCGGCGGGCAGTCGTGCTTGCGTAGCGGCGACACGAGGTAGGGCTCGGCCAGCAGCGCGGCCAGATCGAAGTCGCCCGCGAGCTGGGCCTTGGGGTTCGATTGGGCGTTGCGGCGGCTGCGCGCCGCCACCTCGGCCAGGTCCTTCTCGCCGTACGCGCTCGACTCGAGTAGCGCGCGCGCCTGCAGCGCCGCCAGGCTCACCGAGTCGGGCCAGAGCGGCGCCATGTAGTAGGGGTCGAGCTGCAGCGCCAGCACGTCGCGGATCTGGCCCGGCGAAGACTTGCCGAAGCTGTAGACCAGCGCCGAGTCGGCAGCGCCGTGCTGGATCTTGACCCAGGCCTCGTACAGCGCCCAGGCCCCGTCCATCTCCACATGCGACTCTGAGATGGGCGGCCAGGCGCCGATGGCATCGATCGCCATCACGAACGAGAAAGGCGCGCCCGCCAGGTAGTCGGAGCTCCCCGAGCAGGTGAAGCCGATCTCCTGGAGCGTGAGGGTCGACTTCTCGAGCGCCTGCGCCACGACGGGCATCAGGATCTCGACCTCGTTCATGGCCCCGGCGTTGCGCACGTTCGGCGCCTGCGCGAAGGAGACGACCGCGACGTCACGCATGGGCGGAGCTCCTGGGATCGTCCAGCTCCACATCCGGCTCATCCATGGGCGTGAAGTAGAGGATGTTCTCGAGCGTGTAGTCCCACTCCTCGCGCGGCTTCCACTGGGCCTTGACGCGCATGCCCGCCCGCACCTGGTCCGGCGGGATCCCGCCCACCAGGTGGAAGAGCCCGATGTCCGCACCGTCGAGCTTGATCGTCGCGCACACGAAGGGTGGCTTGACCGCCGAGCCCGGTACGGGAATGTGAACCACACAGAAAGTGGTCACGGTTCCCACGTCGGGGAGCTCGACCTCCTCCTTGGTGGCCACACCGCAGCGCGCACACGCGCCCCGGGCGGGCACGATCACGTTGCGACAGCTGGGACAGCGCTGGCCCAGGATGCGACCCTGCTTGAGGCCTCGCAGGAAACGCGCCGTCGCTTCACCCGCCGTGTACTGGTAGTCGAGGCGGATGGGGGTCTGGATCTCTTCGACCGGGTTCTCCATTACGCTGCCTCCGGCTCGAAGCAGGCCAGGTCGCGAATGTGACCAGTGGTCTCCTCACGCCAGCGCGCCCGCACGCGCATGCCCGTCGACATCCTCGACTCGTCGCCCGCGTCCACCGCGTGCAGCAAGGCGGTGTCGGCGCCGTCCAGCTTGATCAGCGCCCAGGCGAAGGGATGCTGCAGGGGCTGATTGGAACGGGGCTCGCTCACCCAGGCCCAGGTGGTAACCACGCCAGCGGATCCCACCTCGACGAAGTTCTCGAGCGTCTCACCTGTCTGCGGGTCGTAACCCGTCGGGGGCACGATCACCCGACCGTCGCTGCCCACGACGCCCTCGATCCGGCGCTCGCGCAGTCCCGTCAGGAAGCGACCGATGGCCGGACCCACGGAGCGGGTGTAGGTGTACTCGAGCGCATAGCCCGCACTCAGCATCTCTTCAGGGGGCGGCACCATACCTCTTCCTCCTCGGAGTCTCGAAGCCCGAGCGGCCCCATCCGGCCGCCGGCAAGCCCGTATTGAAACACGTTTCAATCCGCGACTCCAGTGGAAGCTCTCGCCTAAGTCCCTCCCCTCACGCAGTCGATACGAGGAAGATGCCGGCAGCCAAGTCCGATCCCCCGCCCCTCAGCGAACGCTACACCCAGACCCAGGGGCGGGTGCACTTGACGGGATTGCAGGCGCTCGTGCGCTTGCCCCTCGAGCAGCTGCGCCGCGACCGTGCGGCCGGCCAGCGCATCGGCGCTTTGATCTCGGGCTACCCGGGCTCACCGTTAGCGGGCTTCGACCAGGAGCTCGGGCGCGTGAAGAGCCTGCTCGAGGTCGAAGACGTGCACTTCGTCCCCGGTTTGAACGAGGAGCTGGCGCTGGGTACGGTCGCGGGAACCCAGCTGATCGATCTCTTTCCGCACTCGCGCTACGACGGCGTGATCGGCATCTGGTACGGCAAGGCGCCGGGGCTCGACCGCTCGCTGGACGTGCTACGCCATGCCAACTTCATCGGCACCGCGCGCTTCGGCGGAGCGCTCGCGGTGGTGGGCGACGATCCCTGCTGCAAGAGCTCCTCCCTGCCGAGCCACAGCGAGCACGCCTTCGCCCATGCGATGGTGCCCCTGCTCGCACCCGCCGATGCCGGCGAGGTGCTGGCGCTGGGCCTGCACGGCTTCGCCCTCTCGCGCTACGCCGGCGTGTGGGTCGGCCTGAAGCTGGTGGCCGACGTCGCGGATGGCGGCGCCATCCTGGATCTCGCAGGCGAGACCGGGCCGGTCGAGCTGCCCAAGTTCCAGGTGCGCGGGGAGAGCTTTCAGAAGCAGCTCGATACACGCTTGCTGCCACCGCACGTGAACCGGATCGAGGAGCGGATCCTCTACGAACGCCTGGAGGCCGTTTGCCGCTACGCCTTCGAGAACGGGATGAACCCGATTACCCAGCAGCACCCTCGTGACCGCATCGGCCTGGTGGCGAGCGGACGGCTCTATCGCGAGCTCGAGACGACCCTGGAGCTCCTGGGAATCGACGACTCCAGGCTCGCGGCGCTGGGAATCCGCCTACTCAAGATGGAGCTGCTCTACCCGATCGAGCCACGTCGCCTCGGCGAGTTCGCGGACGGACTGGACGAGGTCATCGTGGTCGACGAGCGCCGGGGCTTCCTCGAGGACCAGATCCGTTCCGCGCTCTTCAACACGGTGGACCGACCGATGGTGCTGGGTCAGCGCAACGAGAGCGGCGAGCCATGGCTGGCGCGTCACAGCGAGGTCAGCGCCGAGACGTTGGCGCTCGATCTGGGCGAGCATCTCGCACAGCGGCTCAACCAGCCCGAGCTGTCCTCGCGCGCGGGACAGCTGCGCGCGGCCACCACCCTGCCCCATCGCGTGCAGGCACCGTCGCGTCCCCCGGTCTTCTGCAGCGGCTGCCCCCACAGCAGCTCGACCCGTTTGCCCGAGGGCGCAGTCGCCGGCGGGGGAATCGGCTGCCACACCATGGCGCTGCTGATGGACCGTGAGGTGAAGTTCGTGGGGGCCATGGGCGCGGAGGGCTCGTCCTGGATCGGCCTCTCGTCCTTCGTCGACACCCCGCATCTGTTCCAGAACCTGGGCGACGGCACCTACTTCCACTCCGGCCGTCAGGCCGTGCGTGCCTGCGTCGAGGCCGGTGTGACGATGACCTTCAAGCTGCTCTACAACGGCACCATCGCCATGACGGGCGGTCAGCGCGCGGTGGGCGAGAAGCCGATCGCGGACATCGCGCGGGACCTGCTCTCGGACGGTGTGCGCCGGATCGTTGCCGTCAGTGACAACCGCGCCCTGCTCGCACTCGCCCGCGGCAATGACTCCGTAAAGTGTATCTCGCGCGAACGCTACGAAGAGGCCATGGCAGAGCTGGCCCGCGAGCCGGGCGTGACCGCACTCATCTACGATCAGCTCTGCGCCAACCAGAAACAGCGACTCGAACGCCGCGGCCTGCTGCCCCGTCCCACCGAGCAGATCCTGATCAACCAGGACGTATGCGAGGGCTGCGGGGACTGTGGCCGCAAATCCACCTGCGTCTCGCTGCGCCCGGTTCCAACGCTGCTGGGACGCAAGACGCGCATCCATCAGAGCTCGTGCAGCGATGACCGTTCCTGCTTGGAGGGCGACTGCCCCGCGTTCGTGAGCGTGTCGGGCCCCGCCGCAGCAACGCTCGCGCGCGAGAAGTGGATGCCCGAGCAGCTGCCCGAGCCGGAGCCGCCGGCCTGGGAAGGTGAGCGTTTCCAGATTTACCTGGTGGGCATCGGGAGTACGGGCGTAGTGAGCACCAACGCCATGCTGATGCGCGCCGCCGAGATCGACGGCCTGTACGCGTTGCACCTCGATCAAACGGGACTGGCGCAGCGCGGCGGCAAGGTCGTCTCGCATTGCCTGCTGGGACGCGAGCCACTGCGCGGAAGCCCACGCGTGAGCTGGGGCGCGGCGGATGTGCTGCTGGCCTTCGATCCCATCAGTAGCTGCGACAGCGACTCGCTCTGGAGACTCAACCGCGAGCGAACGCGGGCGGTCGTGCACGAGGTGCTGGTACCGACGGGCGAGATGGTCTCGGACCCCGGGCTAGCGATTCCCGAGATCGGCGAGTTCATCGGCGAGCTGCGCTCACGCACGCGCTCGCTCGTCGCGCTGCCCGCGGAGGCCCTGGCCGAGGCCGCGCTGGGAGAGGCCCTGGCCGCGAACGTGGTGATGCTGGGGACCGCGTTCCAGCGCGGACTGCTCCCGCTCTCACTGCACGCGCTCGAGCAGGCCATCCGCGATCGCGGCGTGGCGGTCGAGACCAACCTCGCGGCCCTGAGCCTGGGCCGCGCCGTCGCCGCCGACCCGGGCCTGGTCGACCTGGTCCTGCTGGACGCGCAGCCTCCGTCCATCGGTGAGACGGGCTCGCCCGAGCGCGCCGCGTCGGAGCTCGGCGCACCCTGGGCGGTGCTGGAGGCCAGGCTCTCGCTCTTCACGCCGTCGGCGGAGCTCGAGACCCTGCGCCGCGAGCTCGCCGGCTTCGCGCTCGACCTGGTCGACTACCAGAACCTGAGCTACGCCCAAGGGTTTCTGGGGATCATCTGCGGCGTCGCGCGCGCCGAAGCCGGCGGCGATCCCGGCTCGCTGGAGCTCACGCGCACCGCCGCGCGCGAGCTCTACCGGCTGATGGCTTACAAGGACGAGTATGAGGTGGCCCGTCTGCAGCTGCGGGGGCCCTTCCGACGCTGGCTCGAGCGGCGGCGAGGACGGCAGTTGAAGCTTCGCTACCACCTGCACCCCCCGCTCCTGCGCGCGCTCGGGCTGAAGCGCAAGCTCTCATTCGGGCCCGGCATAGAGCTCCTGCTGCATGCTCTGGTCTGGCTGCGTCGACTGCGTGGCACCCGCCTGGATCCGTTCGGCCGCACGCAGGTGCGACGGGAGGAGTGGGCGCTAATCGACTGGTACGCGAGGGTTCTGGCCCGGCTGGCCAATCTCACGCGGCCGGAGCATCTCCCGCCGGCGATCGAGATCGCGGCAGCGGCGGAAAACATTCGAGGTTACGAGAACATCAAGCTCGAGCGGGCGGAAAAGGTGCGTGCCTTCGTGCAGACCAAGCTCGCCGCTCTCCCCTTCTCCTAGCCCATAGCCCGGGCGCGTTTGCATCCCCCGACGGCGTGACGCAGACTCGCGCCTCCTATGAAGCTCCTCTCCTGGAATGTGAATGGCATTCGAGCCGTTCACAAGAACGGCTTTCTGCGCTGGTTCAAATCGCAGGATCCCGACATCGTCTGCTTGCAGGAGACCAAGGCGCACGCCAGCCAGCTTGCCGAGAAGCTGGTTCGCCCACTCGGCTATCACTCGTACTGGCACTCAGCCGAACGGCCCGGCTATAGCGGCGTCGTGACCTATACGCGTCGTCGTCCGCTCGCGGTGCGCGAGGGGATCGGGATCCGCGAGATCGATCGCGAAGGACGCGTGCTGGTATGCGAGTATCGCGGCTTCGTACTGATCAATGCTTACTTTCCCAATAGCCAGCGCGACCACAGCCGACTCGACTACAAGCTCCGGTTCTGCAACGCGATGCTGCGCTTTCTGAACCGGCTTCGCCGCCAGGGCAAGAACATCGTCCTATGCGGGGATTACAATATCGCCCACAAGGAGATCGACCTGCGCAACCCGAAGCAGAATCAAGACAACGCGGGCTTCCTGCCGCAGGAGCGCGCCTGGATGGACCGACTCATCAAGCACGAGTACGTGGATTGTTTCCGCCACTTCTGCGAAGAGCCCAGGCACTACACCTGGTGGAGCTATCGCGCCGGCGTACGCGAGCGGAACATCGGCTGGCGACTCGATTACTTCGTCGTCAATCCCGAGCTCAAACGGCGGCTCAAGAAAGCATACATCCAGCCCAAGGTCCGGGGCTCCGACCACTGCCCCATCGGCCTGGAATTGCGTTAGGCAAGGACCGAGCATGAGCGAGCGACGGAAACGGATAGTGGTGATCGAGGGCGAGGATGCCGCGCCCGAGGCCATGCGCCCGACGGTGGAGCTCATTGACCAGCTGGATCTTGCCATCGATTGGGTGCGTCCTCCTGTGGGCGATGAGGGACTGGCGCAGCACGGCTCGATCTTTCCCGCGGAGGCGCGCGAGGCCATCGATAGCTCCGACACCACGCTCTTCGGCTCGACCAGCGGTAAGAGCGCGCTGGCGCTGCGCTACCTGCGCTGGGGCAAGCGCACCTTCGCCAACGTGCGACCCGCGCGCTGGTTCAAGGGCTGCCGCAGTCCCCTGGCCCGGCCCGAGGGGATCGACTTCGTGATCGTACGCGAGAACCTGGAGGACCTCTACCTCGGAATCGAGGGCGACGTGGACGCGCTCTCTCCCCTCAACCTCGTGAGCACCACGGAGCAGCGTCCCCTGGCGGAGCTGGCTCCCGGGCGCTTCGCGCTCAAGCTGATCACACCGATGGGCACGGAGCGCGTCGCCCGCTTTGCCTTCGAGCTGGCGCGCCTGCGCAAGGCGCGCGGCCACCCCGGCCGCGTTACCTGCGCTACCAAGTACAACATGCTGCCCCAAACCGATGGCCTCTTCCGCAAGGTCACGGAGGAGGTTGCAACCGATTACCCCGAGCTCGAGTTCCAGAGCTTCATCGTCGACGACTTCGCGCGGCGTCTGATCGCCGCGCCCCAGGAGCTGGACGTGGTGCTGCTTCCTAACCTGTATGGGGACCTGCTCTCCGATGCGGCGGCGGGTCTCATCGGCGGCCTCGGTCTCGCGGCGAGCGGCTGCTACGGCAAGGACTACGCCTACTTCGAATCGGCCCACGGCTCGGCGCCCGACATCGCGGGCCAGAACCGGATCAACCCCACGGCTACGATCTTTTCGGCGGCGATGATGCTCGAGCACCTGGGCTTCGACGAGCCGGCCCAGCGACTCGTGCAAGCCGTGGAAGCCGTCTACGCCGAGGGTCGCGTGCTCCCGCCCGATCAGGGCGGACGCGCGAGCACCACCGAGTTCTGTCAGGCCGTGGCGAAACGCCTCTGAGCCATGAGTGCGAGGAGCATCCACGAACGCCTGGCCGAGCTCGACTGGAAGCAGCTCGAGGGATCGCTCTGGGAGCTCGGCTATGCGAAGACACATCCACTGCTCACTGCCAACGAGTGCGAGAACCTGATCGGCCTCTATGGCGACGACCGACGCTTCCGCAGCCGCGTCGACATGGAGCGCTATCGCTTCGGCCGGGGCGACTACGCCTACTTCGCCCACCCGCTCCCGCGCGTCGCGCACGAGCTCCGCACCCACGCCTATCGCCATCTGGTCCCCATTGCAAATCGCTGGCAGGAAGCCCTGGGGCGGGAGCCCTCCTACCCCCCGAACCTGCAGGGCTTCCTCGACCGCTGCCACGCAAGCGGCCAGAAACGGCCCACGCCGCTGCTGCTGCACTACGAGGCGCAGGGCTACAACTGTCTACACCAGGACCTGTATGGCGACCTCGCCTTTCCGCTACAGATCACCGCCGTCTTGAGCCGAGCCGGGGTCGACTACGGCGGGGGCGAGTTCCTGCTGCTCGAGCAACGCCCGCGCGCCCAGTCTCGGGGTGAAGCTATGTCGGTCGCTCAGGGCGAGCTCATGATCTTCCCCTGTGCCGAACGCCCCGCCCAGGGCAAGCGCGGCATGCTGCGTCTCAACATGCGCCACGGCGTGAGCCGCATCGTCTGGGGCTCCCGCTACGCCCTCGGCATCATCTTCCACGACGCCCGCTGAGGGGCCAGCTTCCCCCACCTTCGCTAGCGTCCCGCCCGGGCTCTGGAGCCCATGGAAGCGGATCCAGGCCCTTGGTCTGGATCTGCGCGGTGACTTCCCCTGGGACGAGCGCGCAGAGGACTGGTGCCGTCCCGATAGTAAACGTGACCTGACACTCAACGTTCTACCGATCTTTCTGTCAGTTCTGCGCCCCCTATGCTGCTTCTGGGACCCCAAAACCGCGTATGACCTGTACTCGGGCGGGGTGAGCGCCACACTGGCCTTTCATCTGGACACGCGGGCGTAGGAGCTGGTCGGGGACACGCGGCTGCACCGCGAGCCGCGGCCCGTGGGAGAGCGCCCGGTACAGGCGAGCCTGCCCAGGCAGGCGCCTCCGAAGCCCCTGAGGGGCCTATGATCATCTTACCCACCCCGGGGGCGCCGATTTACTTGACCTCGCAGCCGCTGCTAGTAGTAGAATCGAAGCGCAGCGCCACGACTCTGGATGGCGGGCCGCAGTCTCTCTGCGGTCCCGCTGCGGCCAGCGAGGAGTTCACGGTGCCAGGATGGTTCCACGTACGAGGTCCAGCGCTTCCAAGGGTGGTGGGAGCGCTGCTGGTGCTTGGTAGCTTGTCCCCCGGTCTCGCGAGCGCGCTCGCAGGCGGCCAGGTGCAGAGCAAAGACCAGCAGAACTGCATCAACGAGCTCAACAAGCGTTTCCGGAATGTTGCAAAGGCCCAGGGCAGAGAAGTTGTCATCTGCATCCGGGCCGGTTCCAGACAGAACCTCGGGGATATGACGATCGAGGAGTGTACAACCAGCGACCGAAGAGGGAAGGTCGCAAGAGCGGCGGCCAAGACGCTCACCGCCGCAGCGAACAAATGCGAGGTGAAGCCGGACTTCGGCTCAACTGATCCGAACACGGTGAATCAGGAAGCGATCGCTCTGATGTTGGAGCTGGTCCATGAGCTCTTAGGTCCCGATCTGGATGCCTCGATCTTTCCCATCGGCCAAGTGTCGAGGTGCCAGGAGGCGCTAGCCAAGCGGGCCAACCGGTGCGCGTACACAATGATTCGCGAGTACAGCCGGTGTAAGAGGACGCAGCTCAAAGAGCAGACGGTGACAAGCGCTGAAGAGCTGCAGGCCGCCTGTCTGGGCGATGCCGGGGTGACGGGAGGGATTCCCGACCCCAAGCGGCTCCTGCGCGGGTCGTGCCGGGACGACATCAGGCGCGCCGTCAGCGAGAAGTGCAGGGGCCTGGACCTGGGGGCGATCCTTCCGGGCAGCGGTCTTAGCTTTCCCTTCCTCTCCTTTTTGACTCAACAGTACGTCGCCGAGGACGTCACGGAACCTTTGGTGGATGCAGCGATCATCACCGTCGACGAGCTGGACGTCTGCGGAAACGGCCTGGTTGAGTTCCCCGAGGAGTGTGACGACGGGAACACAACGAACGGAGATGGCTGCAGCGATACGTGCCCGATCGAAGATGGCTGGGAGTGCTCGGATGAGCCGAGCCTTTGCAACACGATTTGCGGTGATGGGAAGATCCGTGACGCGGAGGAATGTGACGACGGGAACACCGCGAACGGGGACGGCTGCGGCGATACATGCCCGATCGAAGATGGCTGGGAGTGCTCGGATGAGCCGAGCCTGTGCAACACCATTTGCGGGGATGGGAAGATCCTTGGCACGGAGGAATGTGACGACGGGAATGACGTAGAGTGCGATGGCTGTTCGCCCGGATGCACGCTCGAGTTCTACGGGGACGGGGTGGTGTG
>SMWZ01000088.1 GCA_004356455.1 Deltaproteobacteria bacterium | reverse complement strand
TGCTTCTCGCCATCGCTGCCGGGGCCCTGGGGGTCTCGGTCTTCCGGCCCTACGACCGCCCGACCTGGCTGCTCGAGGTCGGGCCCGTACTCATGGGCGCCCCCCTCCTGATCGTCGGCTACGGTCGCTTCCCACTCAGGCCGCTGCTCTACCGCCTACTTCTGCTACACGCACTCATCCTCATTCTCGGCGCTCACTACAGCTACGAGCGCGTTCCGCTGGGCTTCTGGCTGCAGGATCTTCTCGGCCTCTCGCGCAACCACTACGCTCGGCGCGGCCCCGTTGCGCAGGACTTCATCCCCGCCATCCTCGCGCGCGAGATCCTGCTCCGCCTCTCGCCGCTACCACGTGGCAAGTGGCTCTTCTTTCTGGTGGTCTGTGTCTGCCTGGCCTTCAGCGCGTTCTACGAGCTGCTCGAGTGGCGAACCGCCGCCATCATGCGCGAAGAGGCGGACGCTTTTCTCGCCACACAAGGCGAGATCTGGGACAGCCAATGGGACATGTTCCTCGCCCTCCTCGGCGCGTCGCCTCACAGCTCCTGCTCTCTCGTCTCCACGATCGCGAGCTGGGCGCGTTGGCGGCGACTAAACACAATTGATCTCAACCAAAGCTGTAACCATGGCCAGCATCCATGCGATCTTGGGCAGAATTATCTCGATACTCACCATCAGTTATGACCTCCCTGTCTCGGAACGGTGTATCGGTTTGCGACGCGTAACGCGGTATCGCTAGCAGTTGATTTGAGCGGAAACCCAGAATGCGGAAAGGACCCCGACGATTTTGGGCACGATGTATCCGAGATTGAGCATGATTCACCACCTCCTTCGGATGCTGCTATTGCAACCCCTATGCCATGAGCGGAGAGGCGTGTGTGGTAATCGAGATAATGAGGGAAGGCCGAGTTCAGGAACGAGAGGATCTAGTCCTTCGGAATCAGACTCTCGAGATCGTATTGCTTGAGCTTGTAGCGGAGCGTACTGCGAGCCATGCCCAGTCGACGAGAGGCACGGGTGACGTTCCAGCCGGAAGCGCGAAGGACTTCGCTGATGTATCCCCTCTCGTCCGGTCCCGACTTTGGGTAGCTTCCCGGATCGGGACCAGATGCTTCCTTCGTCTCCGCTGCAGCCGGATCCACATCGATGATTTCATCGAGGTCTTCGGGCTCGAGCTCCGCAACGCGTCTTTGGACGAGACACCTCTCCAGTACGTTCATGAGCTCACGTACGTTGCCGTACCATGGGTAGGATGAGAGTCGATCGTAGAAGGCGTCAGACACGCGCGGCCTTGGCACGCCCAGAAGTCCACTCAGTCGATCCAAGCCTATCCGGACGAGCACCGGGATGTCCTGCTTGCGCTCCCGAAGAGGGGGAATTTGTATCCGGAAAACGTTCAATCGATAATACAGATCTCGACGGAAATGCCCTTCGCGGACGGCTTTCGACAGGTCATGGTTCGTGGCAGCGATCACGCGCGCGTTCATTCGTAGTGTCTTGGTTCCGCCTACGCGCTCGTAGGTGCGGTCTTGAAGTACCCGCAGCAGCTTGGCTTGTAGGGCAGTATCGAGATCACCGATTTCATCCAGAAAGATTGTCCCGCTCTCCGCGAGCTCAAACCGCCCGCGGCGCAGCTCGCTGGCTCCGGTGAACGCACCTCGTTCGTGGCCGAACAGCTCGCTCTCGATTACGGTCGATGAGAGCGCTGCGCAATCCAGGTGGATCAGGGGACCCCCGCGACGTGGCGAGCGATCATGGATGACCTTGGCGACCAGGCCCTTTCCGGTTCCTGTCTCCCCGAGGAGGAGGACCGTTGAGGGCGTTCGCGCCACGTCTGCCACGCGCTGGCGGATAGCCCGGATGGCGTAACTCTCGCCGGTGATCGGCTCGGTCTCCGAAGGCCCGCTGGCGGACGCGATGTGTCGGAACGCTTGGGCGACAATGTCCCGACCGGGTGCGGGAAGGTCTACGACGTCCGCGACCCCAAGGTGGGTTAGCCTCGCGCCCGCCGCCGCGCGCAGGCTCGGAGTGAGCACCACGATCGGCGCTGGGCCGACCTTCTTCGAGAGAGCTTTTACGCGGGCGTAGCTGTCCCGCTCGTCGCCGCGGACTTCAATGACGCAGAGCCGAAGGCTGGCCGGATTGGCCAGGGAAGGAATTTCGCCTTCCGCATACAGCGCCGCAAAGCCGCACTCCGCAGCGTGGAATTCGAACGCCTCTGTCAGGGTTGGCGAGAGACCAACGAGCAAGATCGTGCCGTTAGGCATGGGTCGCCTCGTGCATATTAAGACTTTTATCCCAGCCTAGGAGGAGGCGAATGTCAATTGAAAGTTCACGGATTCCTCGAAGAGACTTGGCCTTTATCGGCGAACCGCCGAGAACGGCGATTTCCATTGGGACCCGAATCGTCCCGAGTCCTCGGATGCGCGGCTCACCAGGAGTTGCCCTGGCATGGAGCTTGCCTCATTAGCGTACGGATTTAGCCAGGAGTAACCGCCATGTCCGGTCCCGTTCCGCTCCGAGCCGAAATCGGTTCCTTTGTCGAAGTCGTGGGCCTCGAGGTCATCTACCCGCTCGGGTCGCGCCACATCCAGGCGCTGACGGGGATCGATCTGCAGGTGCCACAGGGCCAATTCCTTTGTGTGCGCGGAAAGTCGGGCAGCGGAAAAAGCACCCTCCTGCACGCTTTGGCCGGACTACGAAAGCCCACAGCCGGGAGGGTCCGAGTGGGGGATATCGAGGTCCATGAGCTCAGTGCTCGCCATGCGGCGCTCTACAGGCGAAGAGTCGTGGGCATCGTGTTTCAGTTCTTCAACCTTCTCCCCATGCTGACGGTTGCCCAGAACGTCGCCTTTCCGCTTTCCCTCGACGGAGCCCGGGGGGCGGCTCTGGACGAGAAGGTGGATGAGCTTCTCGCAGACTTCGCCATGCTCGATCGGCGCGACAATTATCCCGATCAGCTCTCAGGGGGCGAGATGCAGCGCATCGCAATCGCACGTGCGCTGGCTATCCATCCGGACTTAATCCTCGCCGATGAGCCGACCGGCAACCTCGACTCGGCCGCCGGGAACCAGATCTGGCTTCTTCTGCAGGAGCTCTGTCGCAAGCGGCGAGTGACCACGATCATGGTAACCCATGACGCCGATGCGACGGCCTACGCCGATCGCGTGGTGGTGCTCGAGGACGGTGAGATCGTGGAAGATACGGACGATCGCTCCTGGGACTCGGTGTGAGCTCGCTCGCACGCCTGCGCGACCGGCCCCTGCGGCTCCCGTTCCTGCTCTTCCTGTCCGCTAGGATGAACATCTGGCGACATCGGACGATGGCGCTTCTAACGGTGTTTGCGGTTGCGGCAAGCGCCGCCCTTGCGACCGGATTGGAGATTGCCTCCCGAAGCGTAAGAACAGAAATGCGCTCGAGCGCCGAGGCCATCATTGGCGACGCTCAGCTCGAGGTCGTCGCGTCCAAACGTGGGATTCCGGAGCAGCTCGTAGAGCAGGTAGCCTCGGTGCCGGGTGTCTTTGCGGCTTCCCCCTTGATTAGCGAGACGTTTCGGCTCGCGGGGCCAGTACTGTCGAGTCTTCCGCTGCACGTTCTCGGAATCGATCTGCTGGCGGAGCACAAGGTCCGCGACTACGAGGTCACCCGAAACCGAGTCAAGATCCGAGACCCCCTGCTGCTCCTCGGAAACCAGAACTCGATCATCCTCACCGAGCTCCTTGCGCAACGGCTCGGCCTTAAGGAGCACGACTCATTTCGAGTTCGCGCTCCGAACGGGGAACACAACCTGGTCCTGGAAGGCCTCCTGGCGGAGGGGGGCTTGGCGGATGCGTTTGCCGGCCAGATCGCCGTGATGGATGTGTGGTCGCTCCAGCTGATCCTGGGAGCGGAGGGGTGGATCGACAAGATAGAGATCACCCTCGAAGCGGATGCCGATGTCGAGCAGATCATGGCTCGAATCGACGAACGGATCGGGGGGGTCGCAGTCGTGCGTCGTCCGTCCTCTCAGCAGCACCGCTTCGGCTCGGTCATGCGCATGCTCGACTTCGCCGGCGGGGGCATCAACCTGCTCGGAATCGTAATAGCATCGTTGCTTGCCTACGCGGCGCTAGCCCACGTAGTGGATAGCCGCAGCCAAGAGTTCGCGCTGATGCAGTGCGTCGGATTGGATGCACGAGGTGTGCGGCTCCTGATCGCTCTCGATGCGTTGGTTTTGTCCGCCATCGGCGCGGGTCTTGGTGCGATGGGAGGGATCTTGCTGGCTCCGCCGCTGCTGGACGGATTCTCGCGTTTCTCAGAGCATTTCCAGAGTGTGAAGGTAGACGAGATGAGCTTGGCACCCTCTACCTTCGCCGCTGCCGCTTTGGTCTGGCTGGTCGTTGCATTCCTGGCGGGCCTGCCTCCATCGAGGCGCGCGGCGCGCCAGCATCCGCTGGAGATCCTCTCGAGTACGCGTATTCCGTCGACCGCACCCGAGGTCAGGAGGGCGTACGTCACAGTGAGCGCGGGCGCGCTCGTCAGCCTGATCGTGATCTGGCTAAATCCGCTCGGACTCCCCGCGGGCATCAGGCTCGGGGGTGTTTTCGCTATCGGACTCGGGGCAATGATGGTAACCAGCGGTCACATCACGCTTGAGGTGGTGCAACGAATTCGTCCATGGCTCAGCGCCATTCCTCGGGTCGGCGCGTTGATCGGAACCTCGACTCTCGCGCGGCCTGCAGCCGCCAGCGTCTGTCTCGGGGCCATCGCAGCCGTGGTCTTCGCCTTGACGCTGATTCTTACCGCGCTGCATAGCTTGACGTCGAGCATCGGGCGATCCATGGCCGAGACCTATCAAGACGGAGCTTCGGTGCGGGCCGGGAGCCCTACCGGGATGGACCGCGAAGTAATCCTGCCCCATACCATCGAGAAGATCCGCGCGACAGCGGGTGTGGAGGATGTCGCGATCTTCTACAACCTCTATCCGTCCTATAAGGGGGAGCCCATTCTCCTCGGCGCGATCTCGGCTGCTACGCTGCTCCGGCGGGGCGGGTTCCACCCTAACGATGGGCCAGCCGCAGAGCTGGCCGCGGCACTTGGCCGGGGCGAGATTGCGATCTCACACGCCTTCCAACATCGCTTCGGGGTAGATGTCGGCGACTCGATCACGCTCGAGACCCGGATCGGCCCCGAGGACTTCCGCGTAGGGGGATTCTACCGTGATTACTCGGGCCCCGGTGGCTCCCTACATCTGGACGTCGACACTTTCGACAGATACTTCCTGCGCGAGGGCGCCCATTTTCTGGCTCTGTGGGCTTCAGTTCCGCTACCACAGGTCAGAGATGAGGTCATCCGCCGGACGGCTGGCGGACAAACGCTCTTTTTCACCTATGGCGAGAAGCTAAAAGCTGCGGCTGACTCTGCGCTCGGGCGCTTCCGGGATCTGCTGAACCTCCTTGCTGGAGTCAGTGCGTTCTTCAGTGCGGTCGCGCTGCTGACCCTGTTGACCGGCGCGGTGGCGGCCAGGCGCAGGGATCTGGCGCTCATGCAGGTCATCGGGGCCACGCCGGGGAACATCGCCGCTGTTGTACTGCTCGACGGCGCGTTGGTGGCCTTGATCGGGGCCGTAGGCGGAGCGCTGCTCGGGCTTGTCGGGGGTGAGATCGTCACAGATCTCTTCTTTGAACGCTTTGGATGGGTGATTGATTATGAGGTCGAGGTTGGTCCGGTTCTCATGACCGTGCTGGCGACGGTTGCGATCGCCCTTGCGGTCGGATGTCTGCCCGCGTGGCTGGCCCGCCGGGCCCGACCCATGTCGGTGCTGTCATTTGAATGATCGATGGTCTAGCAGGCGCTCCCGCTATCACTTAGCCAGATCGTCACGATGATGAGCGAGCGCATGATTCTTGGGGCTAGAACAATGAGATGGACCAACATAGGTGAACCTCCTTGGCATTCTCATTGTAGCAATGTCCGTACCAAGTCATCGCTCTTTCGCTGGAGTGCCGGCCTCGCGCTGATGTGCTGGCTGACAGCGCCTTCCCTTATTTACGCGCAAGAAGATACGGCGCCCATTTCCCGAGAAGAGGTGTGGAGGCGCTGGCACTCCCGGCTGGATGGAAAGCACTTCACAGCCCGGGTGCGCATGGATGTGGATCTCGCGGGCCTGACCGAGCAGCGGAGGCTGACCATTCACCGGGATGATGAGGATGGGAGAGCCGAGCGCTTGCTGATTCAGTTCGATGCGCCCGAGTCGCTGCGGAATCTGGGGCTGCTCTACTTCGAGCAGTTGGGCCGGCCCAATGACTACTTCCTGTATCGACCCGCAGTCAGGCGGGTTCGACGGCTTCAGCAGAGCGCGATTACGAACAACCTCTATGGAGTCGATCCGGAGTTTCTTGGCTTTGGGATCGCTGAGACGGAGCCGACCTGGATCCAGTCCATGCAGAGCGTGAGGCTGAACGGCCACGATGCGTATCGCCTGGTTGAGAAGGCCCGCGGCTCGAATCCGCGCTTCGAAGAGCGAATCGTCTGGATCGATCGTGAGAACTATATTCCCCTGAGGACCGAACACCGGCTCAACAGCAAACGAGTGCTCACGGCGGAGACCATCGAGATCCGAAGCGTCCAGGGTGTTCCAACCCCCATGCGTATGCACTTCGAGCGCCCGCTGGACGGCACCCGGGTCCAACTCGTGGTCGAGGAGGTGGACTACGAGCGGCCCATTCCAGAGCACGTATTCTCAGTCTTCACTCTCATGAAGTCGCAGCGCGCTCGGAAATAGAGGCGGCAACTGTCTCCGGGGGCAGTTGTATACTCAACTCTTTACGGACTGGATACGGACGTGATCGCGACGAAGACGGATCCGCGCTGGGTGGGGGTGGCGCTTGAGCGCTTCGATGAGGTGCTCGTGGATCACGCGCACTGCGAGAAGAAGGCTGCGGCCACGGCCATGGCGCTGGTGGCCTCCTACCCGGAGCGGGAGCGGCTGGTGCGGCGCATGTCGGCGCTGGCGATCGAGGAGCTGCGCCATTTCCGCGCGGTGCATCAGCTCATGCGTGCGCGCGGGATCGTGCTGACGCGGGACGAGGGGGATGCCTACGTGAAGGCGCTGCTGCAGTGCATGGGTCACGCGGCGGAGACGCGCATGATCGATCGCCTGCTGGTGTCGGGCGTGATCGAGGCCCGTTCCCACGAGCGTCTGGGGCTGCTGGCGGATGCACTCGACGATCCGGAGCTGGCCGCGTTCTACGCGAACCTCTCGCGCGTGGAGGCGGGCCACGCGGACCTCTTCGTGAAGCTCGCGCTTCACTACGGCAAGCCCGATGAGACGCGAGCGCGGCTGGCGGAGTGGGTGAAGCTCGAGGCGGAGATTCTCGCCGAGCTGCCTATCCGTCCGCGGATTCACTGAGGACCTCGATCGCCCCCTCAGCGTTGGGCACGACGCTCACGATCGACAGGTATTTCGGCTTGAGCAGACCGTCCTTCACCATGCGCTCGAACTGCGCGAGCAGCGGGTCCCAGAAGCCGTCGGGGCTCACCAGCACCAGGGGTTTTTGGTGGTGTGCGAGCTGGCGCTCGACCAGGATCTCGGACAGCTCCTCGAGCGTGCCGAAGCCGCCGGGCAGCGCCACGAAGGCGTCGCCGCGGTGAGCCAGCCCGGCCTTGCGCTCGCGCATGTTGTCTACGACCTCGAGCGCGTGCAGGCCCTGGTGCGCCACGCGCGAGAAGGTGTCGAGGATCACGCCGTGCACCTGGCCGCCAGCGGCAAGCGCAGCGTCGGCGCACTCGCCCATGAGACCGATGTTGGCGCCGCCGTAGGCGAGCCCCCAGCCGCGCTCGGCGATGGCCTTGCCGAGCTCACGTGCGATCTTGACGTATGCGGGGGGCGATTGGCGACGTGAGCCGGCGTAGACGGTGACGGTGAAGCCGGCGTCCCCCTCCACTACTGCAGGGCGGGCGGCCACAGGTAGTAGAAGCCGGCGGGAAGCCGGTCGCTCGTGAGGGAGAGCACATCGATATCGACCAGCTGCAGCGGCGTGGCCGGCGGGCGGCTGTAGATGTTCTCGACATACTCGCCCGGGCGGTGATACATCACGACCTGCGACTCGGAGATCTGGGCCAGCTTCTCGGTAACCTCGATGGCGTAGTCGAGATGGCCGATCTCGTCCACCAGTCCCGCCTTCAGGGCCTGCTCGGCGGTGAAGATGCGCCCATCCGCCAGGCGCTTCACGGCCGCCGGCTCCAGGCCGGGTCGTCCTTGCTCCACCACCTCGACGAAGCGCGCGTGCAAGCCGTCGATCACGCTCTGGAGCTGCTCGCGCTCCTGGGGCTGCATGGGTCGCAGGGGCGAGCCGGCATCCTTGAACTCTCCACTCTTGAGCGTCTGGTCGCTGATGCCAAAGCGCTGCATCAGTCCCGACAGGTTGACGCCGGCCATGATCACACCGATCGAGCCGGTCACGCTGGTGGGGTGAGCGATCACCCGGTCGGCGGCCATCGCGACGTAGTAACCGCCGGATGTGGCAAGCCCCTGCATGTAGGCCACGACGGGCTTCTCGTTCTCGGCCTTCCAGCGCAGAATCTCGTGGTAGAGCGTCTCGCTCGCGGCCACGGTGCCGCCGGGACTCTGAATGCGCAGCAAAAGGCCGGCCACGTGCTTGTCCTTGGCGGCCAGGTCAAGCGCCTCCCGGGCGCGGGCTACGAGGCTCGGGCGGGTGGGGCTCAAGGGGGACTGACGCTGGCGGTTCGAGATCACGCCCTCGATCTCGAGCAGCACCAGCTTTGGGCCCGCCTCCCCACGCACCCGCGTCTCTTTCAGGGGATCCACCCGTGTGAGCGAGCCCAGATCGATGGTGCACCCCATGAGACTCAGCATCAGCCCCAGTGCAAGCGACCTACGCAAAGGCATTGGCTCTCCCCCGGTCTCGGCGGACGGCTGGCCGGACCCGAGGGCCCGGCTCGTCGATTGGACTTGCCCATCTCCCGTTCTTCCAGGCAGGATACCCACCTCTGGACTCGAAGAGGAGAGAAACCGTGCGCCTCGGACTGAACACGGGCCAGTTCGGCCCAAAGCTACGCATCAACATGGACCTCATCCAGCAGGCCGAGAGCCTGGGCTTCGACTCGTGCTGGACCGCGGAGGCTTACGGCAACGACGCCATCGTGCCCCTGACCTGGATCGCCGCAAAGACCAGCCGCATCAAGCTGGGCACGGCCATCATGCAGGTCCCGGGGCGCACACCCGCGATGACCGCTATGCAGGCCATGTCCCTGGACGCCCTGAGCGGGGGCCGCTTCGTGCTGGGACTGGGACCCTCGGGGCCCCAGGTGGTGGAGGGCTGGCACGGCGTGCCCTACGGCAAGCCGCTTACGCGCCTCAAGGAGTACATCGCGGTGATTCGCGCGATCCTGCGTCGCGACAAGCCGGTGGAGTTCAAGGGCGAGTACTACCAGCTGCCCTATACCGGGCCCGATGCGACCGGACTGGGTCGGCCGCTCAAGAGCATTCTCCACCCGCGCGCGGACATGAAGATCTACACCGCGGCCATCAGCGCGCGCGGCGTGGAGACGGCGGCGGAGGTGGCGGATGGCTTCTTCCCGGTGTGGATGGATCCGGAGTGCTTCGGTCTCTTCACCCCCGCGCTCGAGGCCGGGTTCAAGAAGGCGGGTGCAGGCAAGAGTCTGGACTCGTTCGACGTGGCCCCGTTCGTAACGGTGATCGTGGGCGATGACGTGGAGCAGTGCCGCAACATGATCAAGCCCATGCTGGCGCTCTACGTGGGCGGCATGGGGGCGCGCAACAAGAACTTCTACAACGACTTCGTCACGCGCATGGGCTACGAGGAGGCCGCGGCGCGCATCCAGGACCTCTACCTCGACGGCAAGAAGGCAGAGGCCACGGCGGCCGTCCCGGACAAGCTGGTCGATGCGGTATCGCTGATCGGGCCGCGTGAGCGCATCGCGGAGCGCCTCGAACGCTGGAAGTCGGTGCCCGTGGGCACCATGGTTCTGGGCGTCGCCCAGCCCGAGGCGCTGCGGGTGATGGCGGAGCTTGTTCTCTAGTAAAACCCCTAGCCGATGCGGGAGCCCGTCGTGGACGTCGCGCTGTTCATCCCGTGCTATGTGGATCAGCTCGCGCCGTCCGTGGGCCTGGCCGCGCTGCGCGTGCTTGAGCACGTGGGCTGCCGCGTGCACTACGATCCGCGCCAGACCTGCTGCGGTCAGCCGTTTATTAATACGGGCGCCACGCGGGAGGCGGCGCGTCTGGCGCGAGCGCACCTGGCCTTGTTCGAGAAGGCGGACGCCGTGGTCTGTCCCTCGGCGAGCTGTGTCAGCACGGTACGCCATCGCTACGCAGAGCTCGGGCTCGAGCTCGGGCCCGACGCACAGAGGCTCTGCGCGCGCACCTTCGAGCTGGGTGAGTTTCTGGTGCGCGAGCTCGACCGCAGCGAGCTCGGCTCGCGCTTTCCGCACCGGGTAGCGTTGCTGCAGAGCTGTCATGGCCTGCGCGAGCTCGAGCTGGGTCATCCCAGTGAGCGTGTTTACGCTACACGTCCCGAGCCCGGTGTGACCGAACGCCTGCTGCGCGCCGTCGAGGGACTGGAGCTGGTCTGGCCCGAGCGGCCGGACGAGTGCTGTGGCTTCGGCGGGGCCTTCTCGGTGAAGTTCCCCGAGGTCTCCACCCGCATGGGCCGCGACCGGGTGCGTGCGCTGGCCGCGACCGAGGCGGAGTACGTGACCGGCAGTGACGTGAGCTGCCTGCTGCACCTGGACGGCGTCGCCCGGCGAGAGGGTCTCGGCCCGAGGCCGATCCACCTGGCCGAGATCCTGGCCTCGGGGCTCGACGGGTGAGCGAGTTGCTCGATGCGCGCGCCGCGACTCTGCTGCCTGACGGGGAGCCGCTGCGGCGGCACGATGCCGCCGTGTTCGACCTGCGCCGTCGGCGCGATGCCGCGGTGGCGGCGCTGCCCGACTTCGAAGCGCTGCGCACACACGCACAGGCGATCAAGACACACACGCTCGACTATCTCGACGCCTATCTCGAGCGCTTCGAGTCGCAGGCCGCTGCTGCGGGTGCGGTGGTGCACTGGGCCGAGGACGGCGCGGCGCACAACGACATCGTGCATGGGCTGCTCCGGGAGCGGGGCGTGCGCCGGGTGGTCAAGAGCAAGTCGATGCTGACCGAGGAGTGCGGGCTCAACCCCTACCTCGAGGCTCGCGACCTGGAGGTGGTCGACACCGATCTCGGGGAGCGCATCGTGCAGCTCGGGCAGGAGCTGCCCTCCCACATCGTGGTGCCTGCGGTGCATCGAAGCCGCGCCGAGATCGGCGAGCTCTTTCATGTGCACATGCAGACGCCGAGTGGCGAATCCGATCCCGTGCGTCTGACGGAGTACGCGCGCCGCGACCTGCGGCCTCGCTTTCTCGCGGCCGAGGCCGGGATTACGGGCGTGAACTTCGCGATCGCGGAGACGGGCACGATCGTGGTCTGCACCAATGAAGGCAACGCGGACCTCGGCATGAGCCTGCCCCCGCTGCACATCGCGAGTATGGGAATCGAGAAGGTGATCCCAACACTCGCCGACCTGGCGACGTTCCTGCGCCTGCTCGCTCGGAGCGCAACGGGCCAGCCCATCACCGCCTATACCAGTCTGGTCACCGGCCCGCGTGCGGGGGGTGAGCTGCACATCGTGCTGGTGGACAACGGTCGCAGCCGCCTACTCGCGAACTCCACGCATCGCAGCTCCCTGGCCTGCATTCGCTGCGGAGCCTGTCTCAACACCTGCCCCGTCTACCGGCGTGCCGGTGGACACGCCTACGGGCAGGCGGTGGCGGGTCCGATCGGTGCGGTGCTGGCGCCGGCGCTGTCGTCGCAAGCCGAGGGCCGGCGACTGCCCCTGGCTTCGACGCTCTGCGGAAGCTGCTCGGCGGTGTGCCCCGTGCGCATCGACCTGCACGGCCAGCTTCTCGCCTGGCGACGCACGCGGGCGCACGCGGGCGCCGGCGAGCGCGTGCTCCAGCGCGCGGCCGCGGTCGTGCTCGGGCGCGCGGCCTTGCTTCGCGCCGCGGGAGCGCTGGTCCGGCTCTGCTGGCCGCTGCTCGCCCGTCGCTGGCCGGGCAACCCTCTGGGAGTTTGGCTCCTAGGACGGCAGCTGCCCGCACATCCGGGCGCGAGCTTTGCCACCCGCTACCGTCGCCTGAAGGGATCCAAGCGATGAGCGCGCGCGATGGCGTGCTCGCTCGCGTTCGCCGCGCGGCGCGGCATGAGGTGTCGCATCCGGGCGCCTTCGAGCCGGCTCGCATGGATTCGGGCTGGGAGCGCTTCGCCAGCACCCTGCATGCGGTCGGAGGCGAGCCCGTCGGCCCCGTGCAATCAGGCGACCTCAGCTGGGCACTGAGTGAGCTCTGCGCGGATGCAGGCCGCGTGGTGATGGGCCCGGGCGTCGCGCAGTCGCTCGGGCCCGGCCCCTGGGAAGAGCTTCCCGAGGGGGTCTCACCGCAATCGCTGGCTGATGTGGCGGTGGCCCTCCTGCGCGGCTCGATCGGCGTGGCCGAGAACGGTGCGGTGGCGTTGGACGGGAGGCACGCGCCGGTGCGGGCGCTTCCCTACCTGTGCGAGCGACTGATCCTGCTGCTCGAGACGAGCGAGATCGTACCCGACATGCACCAGGCGATCGCGCGCATGCCGCCGGATGCCACGCGCTTTCACCACTTCTACTGGATCAGCGGGCCCTCCAAGACCGCGGATATCGAGCAGACCCTCGTGCTGGGCGCGCACGGGCCACGTTCGCTGGCGGTGGTGGGGATTCGGGATTTGCAGTAGCCCCCCCTAGGCGGTAAAAGGCAGGCAGCGGCTCAAGCCTCCACCCGCCGCAGCCGCTGGAGGACTCGTAATGCCCCCCCACAACTACGAGCGACTCTCTGGGCTGGACCACACCTTCCTCATGTTCGAGGGCGCACGTACGCATATGCACGTGGCGGGAACCCTGATCTTCGATGCCAAACCGCTCAGGCGACCCGAGGGCGGGCTCGACATCGATCGTATTCGCGCCTACACGGCCTCTCGCCTGCACCTGATTCCCCGCTATCGGGAGCGGCTGGCGTACACGCCCATCGACCGTCACCCCATCTGGGTGGACGATGAGCACTTCAACATCGAGTACCACGTGCGCCACACCTGCCTGCCGAGTCCGGGTGACAGCCAGCAGCTCAAGCAACTCGCCGCGCGCGTGATGTCGCAGCCGCTCGATCGCGATCGGCCGCTCTGGGAGATCTGGGTAGTGGAGGGGCTTCAGCACGATCGCTGCGCGCTCATTACCAAGACGCATCACTGCATGATCGATGGCGTGGCCGCAGTCGACCTGCTGGCGGTGCTGATGCGCCCCGATCCGACGCAGACGATCGACAAGACGCCTGCCTACCTGCCTCGGCCGGCCCCCGACCGCGTTCAGCTCGCGTGTGACAGCATCGGGCGCGCGGCTCGCATGCCGCTCTCGCTGGCGCGAGCGCTGCGCCGCTGGCTCGAGCAGCCCGAAGAGCTGCGCACAGGTATGGGCGAACGTTTGCGCACTCTGGCCGACGCGCTCGGGATCGGAATGCGCGGGCCGGGCGACACGCCGCTGAATCAGCCGATCGGTCCCCATCGTCGCTTTGACTGGGTCTCCATGGACTTGGGCGTGGTGCGAAACGTGAAGAACCGTCTGGGCGGCACGGTTAACGACATCGTGCTCGCCACCGTGGCAGGCGCGGTGCGCGAATTCCTTCACTACCGTCGCGTGAACGTGGACGCGCTGAGCTACCGCGTGCTCGCACCGGTGAGCGTGCGCAGCAATGACCAGAGGGGCACGCTTGGCAACCAGGTCTCGGTCTGGTTCATCGACCTGCCTATCCGGGAGCGCGATCCCCGGCGCCGGCTCGAGCGGATTCGCAAGATCACGGCCGAGCTCAAGGAGTCGAAGCAGGCGCTGGCGGCAAGCCTGCTCACCCGCGCCAGCGAGTGGACCGGCTCCACTTTGCTATCGGTGGGCGTCCAGCTCGTGCATCGGGCGCTTCCGTTCAACCTGATCGTGACCAATGTGCCCGGGCCCCAGGTCCCGCTCTACCTGCTGGGGGCTCAGCTCCAGGAGTGCTACCCACAGGTGCCACTCTTCATGGGACAGGGACTGGGCGTGGCGCTTTTCAGCTATGCAGGGCGACTCAACTGGGGCTTCAACGCCGACTGGGATCTGGTTCCGGATCTGCCGCTGTTTGCCGATGCGATCCGGGCCTCCTTCAACGAGCTGCGTGATGCCGCCGCGGCCGAGACGAGTGCGGCGACGCCAGCCTCGTGAAGCCGCTCCCCCGCGTTCCTGTTGAGGCCGTATTTCCCACGCTGGCCGGACTGCTATGGATGCTCATGGGAGCGAGCTCCGGGTTCTTCGGCTTCTTGCTCTCCGTACTGCCGGGAACGCTGCTGCTAGCGGGTGGTGTCACGACCGTTCTGCTGCCGGGTGACGAGCGCTCTCCGCAGCTCGCCGCGCTCGGCAGTGTGTTGGGGCTGGTGGTGGCGATCCCGGTCGCGCTCTCGGTCGGGTTCTGGGGCGCGCTGCTCTTGCTGCTGCTGTCGGGGGTCAGTCTGGTGGCAGCGGGCTGGACCAGCTGTCGCTACGCGCCCACGCACGTCGACGTGCCCGAACCTCCCATCACCCCCGAGCTCGCGCTCAAAGTCGCGGGCGATGAGATCAACCTCGCCACCTTGTGGATCGGGCGCAGCTCCCCGCTGGTGCGCGATCCGGCGCGCCTCAACGAAGAGGTGGAGGACGTGAGAAGCTTCTTCGAGGAGCAGGGCTTCCTGAAGCAGCCGGCCAGCTACCACGTGGTCCCGCCGCCGCTCGAGCACCCCAGGCTCCTGCTCACACGCGTGCGGGACCTGCGCTACGAGGAGCTGCGCTTCCCCAGTGAGTACAGCCCGCGCGAGGAAGAGCCGGGTCGCGAGCGCTGGCTCAGCTTCCAAGCCAATCGCACGGCCTACGCCTGGGTGATGCGGCACGAGG
>SMWZ01000087.1 GCA_004356455.1 Deltaproteobacteria bacterium | reverse complement strand
TTCATGCTGGCTTTCGTCGCGGCGATCGCACGCGGCCGCTACGGCATCGCAACCTTCCTCAGCGCGATCGTTCCTATGATCCTAGTCCTTGAAACGGAGTGGCTGTGGTCACCGGTGAGTGGTCTGCTTCCCCTGGAAGAGGACAACATTGTGGGGGTGTTCCCAGGTCATGTACAAGGCCCGACGCTGGTATTGTGCGCTCATTACGATACAGCAACCCAATTCGGCGATCACATCACCTGGGCCAGATGGATGCCCATCGTTGGGCTCGCTGTGGCACTGGCGTTGGCGCTCTCGTTGTCCGGCCTTTGGCAACGCCGTTGGGGACGGGAGCTACCTCGCATGCTCAGGCTTTCAGTGGCGGGATTCGTCCTGGTTCCGTTCGGAGCTATGGCAGTCTTCTTTTCTGCTGGTCCGCTCGTGCGTACGCCGAGTCCCGGCGCGCTTGACAATGGGGGCTCGGTGGCAGTGCTGCTCCGGCTCGCGGAACGCCTCACGCTGCGGCCCGCGGATGCTCCGACAACCGTAAAGCTCGTGTTCCTAGCCGCGGAGGAGGAACGCGCGCTCGGGTCCTGGCACTACGCCAACATGCTCCGTGAGAAGCAGTCCGTAGGAGTGATTAACCTCGAGATCGTTGGTGCGAGCGACCAGCTTGCCTATGTTTTGGAGGAGGGCTTTGCGCTGCGCCGGTACCATCCTTCGGATTCCCTCGTCGACTTGGTGAGGAAGACGGCACAGAAGATGTGGGGGCAGCCGCTAGCGGCGAGGCGACTTCCGGGGGCGATGTACACGGACGGGCGTAGCTTCCTCGCGCAAGGCATTGCAGCCGTAACGCTGATGTCCGTGTACGAGGGCGGACCCCGTGGCCTCCACTCGGCCCGGGATAGTCGGGATCGGCTGCTGGTGCCCCAGCTGGAACGAACAGTCGAACTCCTTGCTGCAATCGTAGCGAGTATGGATCGCGATCCCCTAATTCTTCGCACGCGCTGAGGACTGCGCACTGTGGAGCCCTGGACTCAGTGTTCGCCATGGTGGCCATGCGTATCCTCAGCTTCTACGATGAGCTCACCTGTCATGCCCGCCTCCGTGTGGCCAGGGATCGTACAAAGGACGCGATATTCGCCCGGTTGGTCGAGCTGATAGGTCGCTGCAACCGAAGTACCGGCTTGTGCATGCAGATGGATCCAGTCGTACTCGCCATCAGGGGTCTTCACGACAAGGGAGTGTTCAGTCTGCCCGTCGTTCTGCAGTTCGATCCGGGTAGGGATTCCTGCACGCAGCTTGATCGTTGTGGGCTTGAAGTGGAAGTCCGTGGAACGTACGAGGACGCTCGCTCTTGCTCTGGTGCTTACCAAGCCCTGCGGGCCGTTGTTCCCATGAACGTGCCCTTCGCCGTGACCATGGCTACGCTCGCTCGAGTGACCAGCCGCGGGCGGGTGTCCGTGAGGCTCGAGGGACCCTGCCGGGTACTGCGCCTGAAGCAATTGGAGCAGGCCATCTAGCCGCTTGAACTCGCGCCGGGTCCGATCCTGGTCTCCTGCGTCCGCCGCCGCGTGAAGCGTTCCGCCGAGCTTCGTGATCTGGCGTATCAGGGACTCGACACGCTCTCGCTTTTTCGGCTCCAACGAGGTCGAGTGCTGAAGGAGGCTCTTAGCCTCCGTCTCCAGTATCTCCGTCTTCTCGTGGATCGCGTTCAAGCTTCCAGCCTCGATATCGGCCGCGATCCCATCCCTCGTGTGTTTCAGCGAATTCCACACTTGTGCGAGGTCCGCTGCATGGCGATCCTCCTCATGTCCCTCACCGTGCTGCTCGCCATGCGTGTCATGCGAGTCGGCTCCGTGACCCGCATCCGCGTTACCCCTGCTTGCTAGGAGGGACCACGCAAGTGCGAGCACAACTGCTCCCACGGCGATGGATCGATATGCCGTCATGGTTTCGTCTCCTTCATGCTTTTATTCAAAGCGCTGTTTGTGGGACGCGATCGAGCTCATCGATCGGATCCCTTCCGCGCGACTCGATGACCCACTCCGCTGCTCGACGGCCGAAGGCGAAGAAAACAGCGGGCGTCACGGCCATGTCGAGCAGCGTCGAACTCAGCAACCCACCGAGGATGACCACGGCCACCGGATACAGGATCTCCTTGCCCGCTTCTCCGGCTGCCAGAACCAAGGGGATCAGCGCCAGACCCGCTACGAGTGCGGTCATGGTCACGGGTACCAGCCGCTCGAGCGACCCCCGTATGATCATCTGCTCGTCAAAGCGTTCCCCCTCGTGCTGCATGAGGTGCAGATAGTGAGAGATCATCATGATCGTATTGCGAGATGCGATCCCCGCGAGCGTGATCAAGCCGACCAGCGTCGCCACTGAGACCGTGCCGACCATGACCCAGGTCAGTGCCAGCCCACCGATGAAGGCGAGCGGGATATTCAGCAGAATCTGCGCCACGATCATCACACTTTGGAAGTGCGAGTAGAGCAGCAGGAACATCGTCGCGAGCGTGAACACGCTCAGAATTGCGATGAGCCGGGTTGCCTCTTGCTGACTCTGGAACTGACCCTCGAAACTCACGGAATATCCAGGTGGCAGGTTCATTGCCGCGACGGCCGCCTGCATATCGGCAACGGTGGAGCCGAGATCACGCCCAGACACGTTTGCGGACACGACTATGCGCCGCCGCACATTCTCGCGGTTGATGATATTCGGCCCCTTCGCCTCGCGGACGTCGGCGAGCAGCGAGAGCGGCACCTTTTCGCCGGTGGGCGTGTCGACCAGCATGTCGCGAATCGCCGCCACATCACGCCGGGACGCTTCGCCGTAGCGGACGAAAAGATCGAAAGTTCGCTGTCCGTCGAGTATCTGCCCGGCAACCCGTCCGTTGAGAGCCGTCTCCAGCAGCTCGGCGAGCTTGCCCACCCGGATGCCGTAGAGCTGCGCGCGCCCGCGATCGAGCGTGATCTTCACCTGCGGGATCAGGACCTGCTTCTCGATCTGTAGGTCGACCACGCCCGGTACACGCGCGAGCGTGGCTTCGATATCGGCCGCCGTCGCACGCAGGACCCCCAGATTTGCCCCAAAGAGCTTGACGGCCACCTGGGCCCGGACTCCGGAGAGCAGGTGGTCGAGGCGGTGGGAGATGGGCTGGCCCACGTTGATTACGATTCCCGGAATTTGCGCTAGCTTCCCACGGAGGTCTTCAAGGATTTCCTCACGCGAGCGCTCGGACTCCTCGAGATCGACATCGATCTCCGTGTAGTGCACGCCTTCAGCGTGCTCGTCGAGCTCGGCGCGGCCGGTGCGCCGTCCGGTCGAGACGACCTCCGGCACGGTGAGCAGCAGCTTCTCGGCAATGGTCCCGATACGGTTCGACTGCTCGAGGGAAGTGCCGGGTGCCACGAGCACGTTGACGGTCACCGTGCCCTCGTTGAACTCGGGCAGGAACTCCTTTCCCATCATCGGGTAGAGGGCGAAGGAACCCACCACGAGTGCAACCGCGCCGCCGATCACCAGATAGGGATGGCGGAGTGTGTGTGCGAGGATCACACGGCGATCGAACTCCTTTAGCTGGCGCACGAGCCAGCTGTCGGACTCGGTCTCCATTCTCTTCATGCGGGGAAGCAGATAGGAGCAGAGCGCCGGAATTACGGTCAGCGACACCACGAAGGAGACCGCCATGGCCACGATCGTGGCGATCCCGATCGGGGCGAAGAGGCGACCTTCGATCCCGCCCAGGCCGAAGAGCGGCACGAAGACCAGGATGATGAGCAGCGTTGCATACAGGATTGAGTTTCGGACCTCGGCGGAGGCATCCGCGATCACCCTCAAGACGGGCCGCGGAGGGTCGGCATGGCGGTTCTCGCGCAGGCGGCGGAAGACGTTCTCCACATCGACGATGGCATCGTCCACGACCATGCCAATGGCTACGGCGAGCCCACCCAGTGTCATGGTGTTGATCGAGATGCCTGCCCAACTGAAGAATATGGCCGTCGCGACGAACGAGAGCGGGATCGCCGTCAATGTGATGAGTGTCGTGCGGACATTCAGCAGAAACAGGAAGAGCACGATCACCACCATGATCGCGCCGTCCCGGATCGCCTCCTCGACATTGGCGATCGCGGCCTCTATAAAACGCGCTTGCTTGAAGAGGACGTGGAGCTCGACGTCCGCTGGGAGATCCTTTTTTATTTCGGCGAGCGCGGCCTCGATGTTTTCGGTGAGAGAGATGGTATCGACGCCGGGCTGCTTCTGAACGGATACGATCACCGCTGGCGCGCCGTTCACGCCCGCATCCCCGCGCATCACCTGCTTGCCGAAGGTCACCTCGGCTACGTCGCGGAGCCGCACCGGCACCCCGTCACGGTCGGCCACCACCGTGTCCGCGATCTGCGAGAGGGACGCCGTGCGCGCGATGTTCCGGACCAGCGCCTCCCGTTGGCTTCCCTCGAGAAAGCCGCCCGGGGTATTGATCTGGGATTGCTCTGCCGCATCGAACACGTCGTCGAGGCTCACGCCATAGGCGGCCATGCGCTCGGGAATCGCGCGGACCTGGTACTGCTTCACGCCTCCCCCGATGGGGATGACCTGGGCCACGCCGCCGATCGTCAAAAGGCGCTGTCGGACCACCCAGTCTGCGATCGTGCGAAGCTCTACGGGCGGCGTACTGCCATCCTGGCTCGAAATTCCGATCAGCAGGATCTCCCCCATGATCGAGGAGATCGGTCCCATCACCGGGGAGATGTCCTCGGGGAGCTTCTCGGCGGCGAGTTGGAGGCGCTCCTGCACCAGCTGCCGGGCGCGGTAGATGTCTGTTCCCCAGTCGAACTCGACGTACAGGATCGAGAGCCCGATCCCCGAGTTCGAGCGCACCCGGCGTACGCTAGGCGCGCCATTGACCGCGGTCTCCAGCGGCCAGGTGACGAGCATCTCGACTTCCTCCGGAGCGAGGCCGGGGGCTTCCGTGAGGATGGTGACCAAGGGGCGGTTCAGGTCCGGGAACACGTCCACGGGGAGATCGCGGATCACCACGATGCCATAGATGAGGAGCAATGCGGAGGCCGCCACCACGAACATCCGGTTTCGAAGAGAGAACTCGATCAGGCGGTTCAGCATGGCTCAGTGCGCTCCGCTCGCGATGCGAGCACGACCACGCAGCACCCAGGCCGCTGCTCCCAGAGCGAGCACCCCGATGATTCCCAGCGCCCACAGCCACCAGCGTGTTGTATGTGGCGGATGGGCCCCCGTCTCCGCAGTGTCCAGGGTTTCCCGTGAGCCGGGCTCGGCTACCGGGGTCAGGTACTGCAGCGAGTAGTTGCCTTCACTGACGACTTGATCGCCCGGCAGGATGCCCTCCAGAATCTCGATGTAGCGGTCATCGGATAGGCCGGTCACCACCGAGCGTCGGTCAAACAGGTCCGGCTCCCCGTCGCGCTGGACGAAGACAAAGTGGTGTCCAAATTCTCCCAACACGGTTTCTTTGGGCACCGCCAGCGCCAGGTCACTCCGCTCCACCACGAGGCTTAAGGTGGCTCGCATGTTGAGACGGAGCTTTCTGTCGGGATTGGCGATGCGAACGAACACCGGCAGCGACCGACTCCTGGCGTCGAGCGCTCCACCCATGCGGTCGACGATGCCTTCGAAGGCCTCCTCAGGGTAGCTGGGTACGTGCACACGCACTGTCTGACCGACCGTTACCCGACCGATCTGGCCTTCGAAGACGCGGCCCACCGCCAGCACCTCCTGAAGATCCGTAAGCTCGAAGAGGTGTCCGCGCGGCTCGACATCGTCGCCCACGACCACGTGGCGGTGGGTCACCGTGCCATCGATCGGTGCCGTGTAGCGCGCGCGGGGCGGTGGATCACCGACCTGCAAGCTCTCGATTTCCACAAGGGGCTGGCCGCGGTGGACGCGCTCGCCCTCCTTAGCAAAGACCGCCACGACGCGGCCCGGGATCCGGCTTGAGACGGTGGCCGAGCGCTCGGGCTCAGCGTGGATCTCGCCGATCACGGTGAGGGTCCGCTCGATGGGGCGAAGCTCGGCCTCCTCCAGACGCAGCCCCAGGTTCTTGCGTGCCGTCTCGCTGACGAGGACGGGACCCCCTGTTGCACTGCTGGCCTCCGCCCCTCCGGGCGCGTCCGCGTGACCTTCGTGAGCGAACGCTGCAGGCGATAACACGATCCGGGTCGCGGTGAGTGCCGCGAACAAGAAGGACCGTGTGTAGATCATGGCTTCACCCCCGATGAGAAGTCGTGTTTCAGCAAAGGGCTCGCGGCGGCCGCGCTCTCGAGATCGACCTCGGCCTGGCGTAGATCTCCGATCACGCGGGCGTAGCGGAGCGCGACATGCGCATACTGCTGCTCCCCCTGCACCAGTACGCTGACGCCGATGAGGCCCTGGCGGTAGCCCTTCTCGAGCAGTGTGACGTTGCGGGTGGCACCCGGCACGATGCGCTCTCGATACTCCACCACGACCCGTGCGAGCTCCTCAACCCGTCGCACTGCGATCTCGACTTCCGCTTCGACTGTGCGCTCGAGCCCGATGAGCTGAGCGGCGGCCCTGCGCCCGTCCGCGCGCGCCGCTGCAATCCGGCCCTGGTTCCGGTTGAACAGAGGCAACGGTACGCTGATGCCGACCCCTAAAAAGCTATCCCGTTTGGTGCCGATCGGATCGGCGGAGGGCTCGTCCCGGAACACCTGTTTGTCGACTGAGTAGTCGACGTCAATCGTCCAGTCCTCCCATGCCTCCGCCCGGGCCAGCTGTACCTCTGCGCTCGAGCGGTCCCGCTCGAAGCGCAGGCGTTGGAGGTCGGGGCGGCGCCGCAGAGCAGGCTTGATGAGCTGCGTAGCAGGGCGAGGCTCAAACAGGGGGGTCTCCAGATCGCCCAAGACCTCGACAGGGGTCTCAGGTGCGCGGTTCAAGAGTCTGTTCAAGCGCACCGCCTCGGTGTGACGATCGAGCTCGAGCAGGCGGAGATCCTGCTCGAAGCGAGTAAGCTCGATCTCGAGAAGATTCACGTCAGCCTCGGAGACCTCGGCGACGCGCAGGCGCGCCGACGAAGCCCGGGCCAGTCTGCGGGCGGCCGCGATCACACGGTTCTGCTCCGCGACCGCGAGTTCCAGCGTGAGCAGCGTGACCACGGAACGCTGGACATCGCTGATGAGGGTCCGCTCGAACTCACGTACCTCGGTGAGGGCAATCGCGATATCAACGCGAGCCACGTCACGGGCCCGCGCGAGGCGTCCCGCAACGGGAAAACGCTGGGCGAAACCGATGTCCAGCGAGCGCTCGCCCTCGTTCTGGAAGGCGAAGTCGTCCCGCCCGGAGAAGACCAGCTCCGGGTTAGGCCACAATCCCGCCTGCAGCAGACGACCGCGAGCGATCTCGATTACCTCGTAAGCAGCGCGCAAGTCGGGGTTCGCCCGCAACGCTTCTTCGGCGGCTGTGCGGACGCTCAGCGGCTCCTCCGGACTCTCCGCATCGGAGCCCACCGGCAGCACAGCCAGCACGATTACGGTCGAGATCAGACGTCTCCACCGAACAAGCTTCCGTTTCTTAACCCGGCCGGGATCTCCGCCTAACATAATGCTCCCGTTCCCTTTCTCTGTTCAGTCCGCTCGTCTGGAACCACACCGATCCCAGGCGAGGCGGTAGATGCATGCGCCCTTTGCACGGACGCAGAGAAATCAAGCAGGAGATCGAATCAGATCAAAAGAGGCGGGTTCGCACGTAGGTAGGGTGAGTTGAGACAATCCGTAGACAGTGCCCGCTCGGAAACCCCGCTCTGCCGGGGCAGCACCGGCTGAGCGGTCGTGTGAGCCAACAGGATCGCCCCCTGGACCTCACGGGTCCGAAGTGGCTCTGCCCATGCAGCAGAGACATCGGCCGGGGAACAGGAACAAGGGTGGTCCTCCGGCCCCGGTATGGACTCAGAGCTTCCCGGGTGCTCGTGTCCGAAATGGTCGTCACTGTGCCCGGAGTGCGAAGCCGGAGCACTGTTGTCGTGGTGCCCCCCCTCGGTATGCGCGCTCGCCGCCGTTCGGTGAGCAGCGTCGTGGCTGGAGGCATGGGCCTGGTCTGGAGCACACAGGGGGCTGCCGCCGGCCGAGAGGATCAGCGGCCAGATGAGCAGCGGAATAGCTAGGCTTCGTACGATTCTCATGCTACGTCGCATCATTTCGACCACGGGAGGCGAAACATGAGCAGCCAGAGCGCAACAGTCCAGAAGCGCTCTGACCTCCTGGGCTAGGCACCACCCTCGTATCACCTAGTACCTAGGATGTCCAGAGCCTACAAAAAATTCGTACCCAGGGGGTGGAGGCGCGGGCATCGACCCACACGAGCAGTCTTGCTCCTATTCCCCGTGCCACATTTTGTGGATTCCGGCTCCAGCGGTAGATCCAAGCAGTCACCAGCTTGTTGCTCACCGTCTCCGCGCTGAAGCTGCCGTCTAAAGCGGTGCCCTGGGTCGCGCTGCCGTCGCCGGCAAGAACGGTGAGCCTGGTGCTGGCCGTCTCGGGGAGGTTCAAGGGGATCGACTCGATCTGGCTGCAGCCGCGGAATCCACTGGATACCGTGAGCGCGATCTCCGTAGTTGCTGGCAGTTTGTGGCAACAAAATGGCCTGTGCGCCGCTCCGCCCGAACATCTTGACCGGGTTGCGCTTCACCCTCAGAATCGGGTTTGGCGACTGCGAACGGGGAGGGTATGCATGGGCGTCACCTACGCGCGGGAAGACTGAATCGCAACGATTACCATCGACGGACCCGAACCGTGTCAGAGGAGAACGCATGTCAGAACTGATAGGCCTTGATTTCATCGTCGACAAGAGCGCTTGGCACAAGACACGTTTCGTCGAGACGGAGGTATCTACGGACCTCGCACCGGGCCAGGTGCTCTTCCGGGTGGACCGCTTCGCCTTTACGGCCAACAACATCTCCTACGCGATGGCCGGGGACCTGCTGCGCTACTGGTACTTCTTCCCCAAGGAGGAGGGCTGGGGATGCCTCCCGACCATGGGCTTCGGTGATGTCATTGCCTCGACGCACGACGACGTTGCGGTGGGGACGCGATGCTCCGGCTTCTTCCCCATGTCGAGGTACTTGCTGATCGAACCGGCGGCGGCAAATCCGGGCTCCATCGTGGATGGTGTTGCGCACCGTCGGGAGCTGGCACCGGTCTACAACCAGTATCAGCCTGTGGCGAACGACCCGCTCTACTCCGTCGAACATGAAGACGTACTGGCCTTGACGCGAGGCCTCTTCACGACTGCCTTTCTCGCTGAGGACTTCCTTGCCGATAGCGACCTCTACGGCGCGAAATCGGTGCTGATCTCGAGTGCTTCGAGCAAGACCTCCATCGCGCTCGCCTTCGTAGTGGCCCGGCGAGCTCAGGCCAAGGCCGTCGGCCTCACCTCGGTGGCTCACCTGGAGTTCGTCAAGCGCCTGGGATTCTACGACCAGGTATTGACCTACGACGAGATCGGCGCGCTCGCCGATGATCCCGCGGTCTTCGTCGACATGGCGGGCAACACCAAGGTGACCCGCGGGGTGCACGAACAGCTGGGCGCCAATCTCAAGTTCAGCCAGCGCATCGGCGGTACCCACTGGCATGCGGGCGGAGACGATGGCGACATCCCCGGACCCAAACGCGAGTTCTTCTTCGCGCCGGCTCAGATCAAGAAGCGCATCGTCGACTGGGGGCCCCAGGGTTTCCAGGAGCGTCTCGGTGCCTCGCTTCAGGCCTTCATCGAGTCGAGCGCGAAGTGGCTGCGGGTGGAGCGGGGTTACGGACGCGAGCAGGTGGAGCGCGTTTACGGCGCAACACTCGAGGGGAGCGCGAGCCCGGCTCAGGGCAACATCCTTTCGTTGTGGGACGACGAGCGTTCTGCGGCCGGGCGCTGAGGCCTGGTTGGTAGCCCAAGGCCCTACCGGGGCTTCGGGGGATCCGGGAGAGACCAACTACGGCGTACGGGGGCCGTGTAAACTGATCGCCACAGGTATCGATGCGGGATGACGAAGGCGGAGCGTTCAGATCCAATGATGGATCCCAGGAATCTCAAGAAGTGGTTGATCATCATTGCCGTCCTATACCTGGTCTTCCCCCGAGACTTGATACCCGACTTCCTCGGGAGCGGTCTCGGCCTGATCGACGACTTGTTGCTCATCGCACTACTGACCTACTTCTATCGCAACCGTGTGCGGGAATATGCCGCTCGCGCAACCCAGGAGAGCGGAGGACAGGATCAGCGAGAGCGTTCAGGTCGTGCACAAGCGAAGGCGTCCGAAAGTTCGTCTGATCCCCATGAGATCCTGGGCATCGACTCTTCGGCATCCGGAGAAGAGATTCAAGCCGCCTACAAAGCCCGCATGCATGAATACCATCCAGACAAGGTGGCTCACCTGGGTGAGGAGTTGCAAAAGGTCGCTCATCGTAAGGCGGTAGAGATCCAACAGGCGTATGAGCAGCTACGCAAATAAATGGGGTTCGAGGCCCTCGTGGGCCGGGCCGAGCAGAGCTGTTCCGGCCGCTCCCGCCGACGCTCCCCTGCGCGGCCTCTACCTGGGCGGAGACGAGGCGCCCGCCGTGTTGAGCATCCGGGAGCCAAACTGGTATGGTGACAGCCTAAGCTCTGATGACCTCGGACAGTGAGGGGAAGTCGATGACGACATCGCTCCGACAGCTGGTCCAGGAGAACCTCGACCCGGACAACCCAGCACACCGGGACCCGGACTTCATCCAGGAGGTTGTGTGGCCACTGCTCAGGCATGTCGGAACCTACTACTTCCGAATTGAAAGCCGGGGGACGGAGAATCTCCCGAAGCAGGGGGAACCCTTCATCGTGGTCGGCAACCACAGTGGCGGGCCCATCTTGCCGGATGTCTGGCTGACCGCCGCCTACTGGTGGGACGTCTTTGGAATCGAAGTGCCCGCCTACGCCATGGTGCACGATCTCGTCTTCCGCGTTCCAGTCCTGCGCAACATTCTGATCAAAGCGGGAGCGCTACGTGCCTCGCGGAGCAACGCGGCCAAGGTGTTGGAGATGGGTGGTACGGTCCTGGTCTATCCTGGAGGTGCCGAGGAAGCGCAGCGCAGCTTCTGGCGGCGGAACCAGATCGACTTCCGCGGTCGAACCGGATTCATCGAGCTCGCGCTCCAATACGGGGTGCCCATTCTACCGGTCGTCAACGTGGGAGCCCACGAGGTGTATTTCACCTTGTTCTCGAGTCGGCTACTCGCTCAGATCACGGGTCTGACCCGGCTGACCGGCGTGAAGACGTTGCCGCTGAACATCGGATTGCCCTGGGGTGTATGGCTCACCGGGTTCCTACCGTACATCCCCCTGCCGTCCAAGATCGTGTTCGACGTGGGCAAGCCCGTCTATCTGCCGAAGGACCCGGAGCTGGCAAAGAACAGGAGCTTCGTTCGCGAGGTGTATTTCGAGATCACCCGGACCATGCAAAAGATGCTGGATGAGCTCGCTCGTGAGCGCCGCTTCCCAGTCCTGGGCTAGCGCATCATGCCTGGAACCGACTCGATGAGTGCCTCGTCGCGTTCGACACGCCTGCAGTTGCTGCAAGGGATTCCGCTTTTCAGCTGCCTCAGCGAAGCAGAGCGAGAGCGCGTGGCGGAGCTCTCCACCGAGCTCGCGTGTCGCAAGGGCAAGGTGGTTTGCCGCGAAGGTGAGGAGGGAGATAGCTTCTTCGTCATCCTGAGCGGCGACTTCGAAGTGCGGATCGGGCCGGGTCTGGGCCGCGTCGTAAACCGCCTGGGACCTGGGGATTTACTGGGCGAGATGGCGCTCCTGATGGGCGGCCAGCGCTCTGCGACCGTCGTCGCCGCGCGCAGCGGGAGGCTCCTCGTGCTGGACCGTGCGACCTTCGATCGGTACTTCCGGCGGAACCCGAAGGTCCTCGAGCACTTCGCGCGCATACTGAGCCAGCGTCTCGCGGCCACCAGCCACGGTGAAGCTGTTTCCGAGCGAACACTGGCGATCGGCGTCACGGGTAGCCCTGGGCTCAAGGGTAAGACCCTGGTTTCGACCGCCCTGGCCGGTTTCCTTAAGGAGTTCTCGGGGCAGGAGGTCCTGCTCCTGACGACCTCATTAGGCAGGGGGCGCGGGATGGTACCGGCACTGCCTTTGGCCGGCGCCCCTACCCAGGCGTCCATCGACCGGATCCGGGCCGAGCTCAAGCTAGGCGGCGCGGATCCAGCCGTGCTCATGCTGCAGATCGATCCCTCAGGGACAGCGGAGCTCCTCACGCAGGGCCTCTCCGCACTGATGGCCAGGCTCAGTGACTTGTTCTCCTACGTTGTTCTTGACGTTGCCTGCGAGCCGGCGTCGCTCGCTCGGTGCGCCGAAGAGGTTTGCCACATCATCGTGGAGATCGTCGCGCGGTGCGAGCCAGGCGCTGTGCCAGAGAAGGACGCGCACACCCACCGCTATCGCGTGCTGAATCTCTACAACCCGGAATCGTCGCCCATCCCCATCCGTCACTGTGAGCCCTTCGTGCTTTCGCGGGATCGCGAGCTCGAAGGTCGAGACCCGGCCTCGGCTCTCGCCTATCTGCGCGAGGACCCTCGGACCCTCACCTCTGCATCGCTGCGGCGGCTGGCGCGCAAGGTTCTTGGTGGCACGGTAGGCGTGGCCGTCGGCGGCGGTGCGGCGTTCGGCATCGCCCACGTAGGCCTGTTCCAGGTCCTGGAGAAGAACGGCATACCGGTCGACATCGTTGCGGGAACGAGCATGGGCTCGATCGTGGCGCTCGGGTACGCCGCCGGGGTATCGGCGTCAGATATGCGGGAGATCGCGCGCCGGATCGGGAATGTGCGGACCACGCTCTCGGCGCTCGACTTCACCATCACCAAGCCCGGCCTCCTGGCCGGAAACCGCCTGATCGAGATCTTCGGCCCGTTGACCGGCGACACCCAGACCTTCGACCAGCTCATCCTTCCCTGCCAGGTCGTTGCGACAGACAT
>SMWZ01000086.1 GCA_004356455.1 Deltaproteobacteria bacterium | reverse complement strand
CTCAACAGAGCGGTCAGTGCCAGGCTAAAGAGACGTCGCATTTCTCTCCTCCGAAGCGGGCAAGTGGTTGAAAGCGGGGGCCGAATCCTAGCACAAGGCTCGAGACTCGAGGCGTTGACAGGCCCCGGCGGCTCGTGGTCCGGTGGCCGCATGCTGGTTGAGCCGGGCACGCTCCATCGCCGTTCGCGGGGGATTGCCGTCATCGGCCTGCTTCTGAGTCTTGCATCGCGCCGGAAGCTCGAGAAGCCGGGTCGAAGGCTTTTGGAGCTGAGTCCGGGCACAGCCGGAGACTTGTCGCTTGACCTCGTCCCTACGGCTGTAGCAAGCTGGCTCGAATCCAGAACAGTACGGAAGAATCATGACGAAAGCTGAAATCATGTCAGCCTGCCGTTGTCGTCCTAGTGGCGACTCCTGCTGTAGGACAGAGACGCGGAGACACGAACCGCGTGAGTTCCGTGAACTACGGCGTGGTGATCGGGACGGAGCGCGTGCAGCTCCAGTCGGCCGCCGCGGGCGGCGCCGTGCTGGGCGGCCTCGTCGGCGCCGTGCGGGGCCGCGGCCGGGGCGGCAGCAGTCAGGCCCGGAGCGCGGCGCTGGGCGCCGCCATTGGCGGGGTCGGCACGCGAATCCTCGAGGGATCGAACGAGGCAATGGAATACAAGGTCCGGCTCAACTCGGGGCGCACCATCAGGATCATCACCGAGCCGACGGGCACCCGGATCGGCGACTGCGTCTCGGTTGAGCAGGGACGGCAGGCCAACATCCGGCGCGTGTCGAACGTGCACTGCCAGATGGAGGACGCGGTGCCGACAGCGGCCCATACCGCCGAGGCGAGCGCCTGCGACCAGGCGAAGCAGGGACTGCTCGACGCGGCCGACGAGGAAGCTATGGAGCTCGCCATCCGTAGAATCCACATACTGTGCGAGGACTAGGGCGAGTCGCAGCGCTGGGCGGCGGGCTGGAAGAGAAGCCGAAGCACTGAACGCGTTGAGTATGACCCGGAGGAGCCGGAAGGCGAAGCATGCGGCGATCGCCCCGCTGCTCATGATGCTGCTCGGCAGCCCCGGGGCTCGGGCCGGGGGCCTGAACATCCTCGAAGTCGGCTCTCCCGACGTGGGCATGGCCTCCGCGGGCCGAGCGGCGCTGGCCGAGGATGCGAGCACCGTGTTCGGGAACCCGGCGGGCATGGCCCGGCTGGAGCGAAACCAGGCGTTGATGGGGGTGCAAGGTCTGTTCATCGATTCGGAGTTCGACGTCGACCCCTCCGGCACGACCTTCGGAACGAAGGACGGCGACGTGAGCGACGAGGTGTTCATTCCAGCGGGCGCCTACGTCCACACGCTCGGGAAGGACTGGCGCGTGGGAGCCGCCGTGGGTGCGGCGTTCGGGGGAGCCTTGGACTATCCGTCGAACTGGGCGGGTCGCTACTACGTGACCCGCGTCGACCTCGTGACGGTGACTGCGCTCGGCTCGGTTTCCTACCGCATCAACGACGAGCTCTCGGTCGGCGCGACCCTGCGCGTGAAGTACGCAGAGCTCGAGCAGACGGCCGCGCTCAACAATCCGGTGCTGCCGGACGGCAAATTGAAGTTCGAGGATGACGACGTGGCGGTGGGCGGCGTGCTCGGCGTGCTGTACGAGCCGACCGAGCGGTGGCGCTTCGGGCTGCGTTATCGGTCCAAGGTGGAAATCGAGTTTCGCGACCGGCCGCGCCTGCGGGGCGTCGGTCCCGCGCTGGGTGCCCTGCTGGCGGCCTCGGGGCTTGACAGCGCGAGCGCCAAGATCGAGATGGAGTTCCCGCAGGATCTGCTGCTCAGCGTGCACCACGAGTTCGACGAGCGGCTCGAGCTGACCATGAACCTGGGCTGGGAGAACTGGGAAGAGTTCGGAAAGAGCGACATCACGATCCAGTCGGGGACGTCGACGAGCTTCACCCGAGATTTGGACTACGACGACACCTGGCACCTGGCGGTCGGCGGGCGCTACCGGCTCGACCCGCGCTGGCGCGTATCGCTGGGGTTCGCGTATGACAGCTCTCCGGTCGGCCGGAGCGACCGCACACCGGACCTGCCCCTGGATCGCCAGATTCGGCTCGCGACCGGCGTCCAGTACGATCTGAGCGAGGACGTCGTACTCGGTGCGAGCTACGTGTACGTGGATCTCGGCGATGGCGACATCCGGCAGACGGGCGGGCCGCTGACCGGCGGTCTTGCGGGCGACTACTCGCCAAACCGGATCCATGCCGTGAACGTGAATCTGACCTGGCGCTTCTAGCAACGCCCAGAGGTCATCGAGAAGGAGGGATACCCGTAGTGAGCACCAACGTGATCATACTCGTGACTGTGCTCGACGCTGGAGGCCCAGATCGCGGACAGCACGGCGAAGGCCGAGGGCAACACCGAGATCCTGAAGCAGCTCGCCTCGACTATGGTAGTGTTCGATCCCCGGTTCGAGATCCTGCCAGGCACCCGGGGTCCCACCAGGCCGGAAGACTTGAACGACTACGAGTACGGCTCGTACGAGATCAGGGTAGAGTGAGGGCAGCCGGCGCTGATGCCTCGACGATCTGCTGACCCACGTAAGGAGAGAGAACGATGAAACGATCCGATCGTGTGCTCCCAGTCCTTGGTTGTCTCGCCATCCTGGCTGCCTGTGCCGGCCCCGCCTTCGCTTATCCCCAGGACCGCGTGGTCACGAAGGAGGATCTCCAGGACCGCGTGGTCACGAAGGAGGATCTCGCGGAACAGAGGGTCTACTCGCCCTACGCCGCTAGGAACTATCCCGATCGGGTCTTATTCGGCGATACGCACTTTCACACCAATCTCTCGTTCGATGCGGGACTGGTGGGGACCACGCTGGGTGTCGACGAGGGCTATCGCTCTGCCCGGGGGGAGAAGGTGATCTCGAACAGCGGTCAGCCGGTGCAGCTGATCCGGCCGCTCGATTTCCTCGTGATCACCGACCATGCCGAGATGATCGGGTTGGCACCGATGATCCACGAATCGAATCCAGCCCTCCTGGCGGATCCCTGGGGAAAATGGGTGCACGAACGCTTCAACGCGGGCCCCGAGGGACGGATGGAGGCCTTCCAGAACATCATCGAGGCCGGCGTCACGGGCATCAATCCCTTCAGTTCGGACGAACTGGCACGGAACATCTGGCTAGACTTTCTCGAGAAGGCTGAAATCTACAACGAGCCGGGCCGCTTCTCGGCCATGACCGGATTCGAGTGGAGCTCGACGCCCAAGGGCAACAACCTCCACCGCGTCGTCGTCTTTCGTGACGGTGTCGCCAAAACCAGGCAGACCGTTCCGTTCTCGCTCTACGACAGTCAGGATCCAGAGGATCTGTGGAAGTACCTGGCCGGTTATGAGAAAAAGAGCGGCGGCCAGGCTCTCGCCATCCCGCACAACGGAAACGTGAGTAACGGCTTGATGTTCGCGGACAAGACGTTCTCCGGAAAGAAGCTAAGCCGCGCGTACGCAGAGGCACGGATACGCTGGGAGCCGATCATCGAGGCGACGCAGATCAAGGGTGATGGCGAGGCACACCCGCTGCTTTCGCCCGAGGACGAGTTCGCCGACTACGAGACCTGGGATGTCACCAACCTGGCCGGATCGGCGCCCAAGGAACAGTCGATGCTCCAGTACGAGTACGCACGCTCTGCGCTCAAGCTGGGTCTCGAGCTCGGCAGGAAGACGGGCGCCAATCCCTACAAGTTCGGACTGATCGGCGCCACCGATACCCACACCGCGCTCGCTACGACGCGGGAAGAGAACTTCTTCGGAAAGTACAAGAGCACGGAACCCAGCCCGGATCGGCACAATAGGGAGGTCATCCCTGCCGACGACCCGGCGCTGAGGGTCACAACCTCGCAGGAGGTAGCCTCCGGGCTCACCGCGGTGTGGGCCCGGGAGAACACGCGCGCAGAGATCTTTGATGCGATGAAGCGCAAGGAGGTCTATGCCACCACGGGCACCCGAATCAGGGTTCGCGTCTTCGCGGGGTGGGACTTCCAGGCCGACGAGGTGTCGCGACCCGATTTCATTGCCCAGGGCTACCGGCGCGGCGTGCCGATGGGCGGCGAACTCAGGCAGGCGCCCAGCGGCAAGGCGCCTGCCTTTATGGTGCGTGCGCTGCGCGATCCGGACGGAGCGAACCTCGACCGTGTGCAGGTCATTAAGGGGTGGCTAGACAAGAAGGGGAAGAGCCACGAGCGCATCTACGATGTGGCCGTCTCCGACGGGCGCAAGATCGGCGCCGATGGCCGCGCCCGGGAGGCAGTCGGCAGCACGGTGGAAGTGGCCAAGGCGACCTACACCAACACCATCGGCGACGCGTTGCTGTCCGCACACTGGAGGGATCCCGATTTCGATCCGAAGCAGCACGCCTTCTACTACGTGCGCGTGCTCGAGATCCCGACGCCGCGCTGGACCACCTACGACGCAGTGTTCTTCGGAATCGAGCGGCCGGACAACGTGCCGGCCACGATCCAGGACCGCGCCTACACGTCGCCCATCTGGTACACGCCGTAGGGTTCGACCGCCAGACGTGCCGCCGCTGCTGAAGCGCATCCTCTCGGAGCCGCTTCACCACTTCCTGCTTCTGGGAGTGGGGATCTTCGCGCTCTACGCGTGGCTGGGCGGTGGCGACGCCAAGGCTCCGGAGCGGCGCATCGTCGTCAGCGCGGCCGATGCGGCGCAGATGGCCGAGTTCTGGGCCAAGCGCTGGAGCCGTCCGCCAACGCCCCGGGAGCTCCGCGGCCTGGTGGACGCGCGCGTGCGGGAGGAGGTGCTCTACCGCGAGGCGCTCGCCCTCGGACTCGACCGGGACGACACCATCGTGCGACGCCGTCTCGCTCAGAAGATGGAGTTCCTGTTCGAGGACCTGGGCGGTCGGGTGGAGCCAAGCGAGGAAGAGCTCCGGGCGTACCTGGCCGAGCACCGGGACCGCTTTCGCGAACCCGCACGGCTGACCCTGAGCCACGTGTACGTGAGCCTCGACCGCCGCGGCGAAGCGGCGGAGCCCGACGCGGAGCGGATCCTGGCGACGCTGCGCAAGACGTCGCCCGACGGAGACCCTGGCGGCCACGGGGATGCCTTTCCGCTGGCGAGCGCCTACACGGACGTCGACGGAGACGAGATCGCGGGCATCTTCGGCGCGCGCTTCGCGGACCGCGTGACGGAGCTCCCGCCGGGCGCCTGGCACGGGCCGGTGGAATCGGGCTACGGCGTCCACCTGGTCTTCGTGCACCGGCGCACCGAGCCACGAGTGCCGGCGCTGGCGGAGGTGGAGCAGAGGGTTCGCGACGAGTGGCGCGCGGCCCGACGCCGCGAGGTCAACGAGGCAATCTTCGCGAAGCTCCTCGAGGGCTACGAGGTGGTCGAGGAACCCGCAGCCCCGCGGACCGCCGCACGCGCTGGGGACGAGAGGGGCACACCGTGAGTCGGTTCCTCGCCGCCCTCGCGCTGGGGTTACTGCTGGCGGGTTCGGCCACGGCGCACGAAGTACGCCCAGCCTACCTCGCCCTGCGCGAGACGACTCCGGATCGCTTCGAGGTGCTCTTCAAGGTTCCGACCCGGGGTGATCGCGTGTTGCGCCTCGTCCCCCTGCTGCCAAACGTCTGCGTCGCTAGCGGCGAGCGCCGCTTCGAGCTGGTGCCGGGTGCCCGGATCACACGCTTCGCCGTGCGCTGCGAGGGGGGTCTCGAGGGCCGGACCGTGGGTGTGGAGGGCCTCCTGGCCACGCTCACGGACGTGCTGGTGCGGATCGAGCGGGTCGACGGCAGCGTACAGGTGGGGCGGCTGCAGCCCAGCTCGCCCCCGCTCGTGGTGGAGGCGGTGCCGAGCTGGCTCGAGCTGGCTCGCACGTACACCGGGCTCGGCGTCGAGCACATCCTGCTCGGCATCGATCACCTGCTCTTTGTGCTGGCGCTGCTGCTCCTGATCCGCAGCTGGGGTCGGCTCGCCGCCACCATCACGGCGTTCACCGTGGCACACAGTTTCACTCTGGCCGCGGCGACGCTCGGCTGGCTACACGTGCCGGGTCCACCGGTCGAGGCGAGCATCGCGCTCAGCATCGTCTTCGTGGCCGCGGAGATCGTGCATGGCCGCCGGGGCCACGGGGGCGTGACCGCGCGCGCGCCGTGGATCGTGGCGTTCACATTCGGTCTGCTGCACGGCCTGGGCTTCGCCGGAGCCCTCGCCGAGGTCGGCCTGCCTCAGAATGCGATCCCGCTGGCGCTCTTCGCCTTCAACGTGGGCGTCGAGCTCGGGCAGCTCGCCTTCGTGCTGGCGGTCTTGTTCGCCTGGGGCCTGGTTCGGGGCCTCGGTCTGCACGGCCGGGGCTGGCTCGCCGAGGTGCCGGCGTACGCCATCGGCGGAGTGGCTACATTCTGGACGCTTCAACGGGTCGCGGGTTTCTGGAGCTGAGTCGAGCGGGGTCCTATTAGGCTCTAACACCGGAGGAATGATGACAAAGCGAACCAAGGTGCTGATTCTCACGGCCGCGCTGCTCAGCGGAGTCGTAGCTGCAGCGCAGCTGGAGGACACCGAAGCACGGGCGCTGGCCGTGTTGAAGGAGTCGACCGACTACCTCTCCAAGGTGAAGAGCTTCCGTCTGGATGCGGAGCTGGGTTTCGACGTGGTGCAGGCCGATGGGCAGACGATCGAGTTCGGGGCGACGCGGAAGATCACGATCCGACGGCCGGACCACACCTACGTGGAGGGTCGGCGACGTGATGGACAGAGCAGCCGCTTCTACTTTGACGGGCAGGTGGTCACGCTGTCGCACCCGGATCAGAACGCGTTCGCTTCCGCCAAGATCCCGGGGACGCTGGACAAGATGTTGGACTATCTGATCGACGAGGTCGGCGTTCCCATGCCCCTGGCCGATCTTTTCTACAGCGATGTCTACGCGGTGCTGAGCGAGCACATCGAGGCGAGCGTATATGTCGGCATCTCCAACCTGGGGGGGGTCCGCTGCCATCACCTCGCCTTCCGCCATCCCGAGGCGGACTGGCAGATCTGGATCGAGGACGGCGAGCGGCCCCTACCGCGTCGGCTCGTGATTACCTACAAGACGTACGAGGGCACCCCTCAGTTTCGCGCACGCCTGTTTGACTGGGACCTCGCACCTGATGTGCCCGACTCGCTGTTCAGCTTCAAGCCGTCCCCGGGAGCGCAACAAGTCCCATTCGTAGCAAGAACGAAGCCCGAGACAGAACGTCGCTGATGTCCAGGGGCTGGATCCGCGTGCTCACGCCATTGGGCCTCTTGCTCGTGCTCGTCTTCCTGGCGCTGGAGGCGGACGCTCGAGGGCGTGGCGGTGGAGGGCGTCGTGGCGGTGGGCGTCCCTCGATCTCACGCTCCGGAGGCGGGGCGCGGGGTGGATCGCTGCGCCACGCCTCACGCGGGTCGTACTCGCGTCCGTCCTCGAGACCATCGACCGGCCGACGGCCGGACATCTCGCGCACCGGGCCCGCAGAGCACGGATCCGTGCGCCGCAGCCGGCCCAGCACGCAACCGGCGGAAAGTTCTCGGGATCGCGGTAGCCGAGAGGAGGCGCGAGGCGAACGCCGAGAGGGACGTGAGGGCGATCGCGAGGATCGAAAGGAGCAGCGCGAGGAGAGACGGGAGGAGCGCCAGGACCAGATCAAGCAGATCCGCGACGACCGCCGGGAGATCGCGAACTCCATCCGCCACGAGGTATACGAGGTCAACGAGTACCTCGAGGACCACTACCACTGGCACTACTATCCCCACAGCTACATCAGTGTGACCGTATTCCAGAACTACCCCTGCACACAATCGATGGTTATCGTCGACGGTCGAACGTACTACCGCTGTGGCTCGAGCTACTACGACCGCGTCAACCACGAGGGCGAGATCAAGTACGTTGAGGTCTCGGCCCCGGCGGGAGACGAAGTGAAGAGCCTGCCCGAGGGCTACCAGACCATGAAGGTCAGTGGCGAGACCTACTACCTCAGCGAGGACAGCTTCTACAAGAAGATCCAGCGGGACGGTAAGCCGCTCTACGTGGTGGTCGATCCCCCCTATGGAGCGGAGGTGGAGTCGTTGCCGGAGGGCGCCATACAGGTCAGCGTGAACAAGAAGAAGTACTACCAGTACGACAAGGTCTTCTACCGGCAGATCGCAGATCCCGCGGGAGCCTCCTACGTGGTCGTGGCCCCGCCGTACTGAGCCGATGCGCCTGACCCGCGCGAGCGCGCGCTGGCTGGGGGATCTCCCGATCGCCCTCCTCGTCGGCGTCGCGCTCTCTCAGCTCGTCCTTGCTCAGCGCGCGGACCTGAGCCCCTGGTCCGGAGGGGGCTTCGGCATGTTCTCGACCACGGACGCAGGCAGCCGGCGCCATCTCCATGTCTTCGTGCTCCGTCCCGGACTCGAACGCGAGCTACCTATTCCCCCAGCGCTGGAGCAGCTGGCGCGGAAGGCTCGCGTGCTGCCGAGTGAAGCGAATCTGCACGCGCTCGCCCTGGAGATGGCGAAGCTCCCCACCCCGGACCCCGGCTCGGCAACAGCGGTGCGCATCGAGCTGTGGCGAACCCGCTTCGACCCGGAGACATTGGTTCCATCGAGTCACATCCTTCGCTCCCCGGAGTTTTCGCTTGAAGACGCTGAGTAGCGCTCTCCACGGGTTGGCCCGCATGGACGTGACCAATCTGGCACTGCGTCTGACGCTGCTCCTCCTGCTCCTGCAGCCCATCGGCAACTGGAGGGTGAGCCCCTTCGTAATCGTCCTCGCAGGCGGGGGCCTGCTCGTACCCGTGCTGCTCCGTCACCCG
>SMWZ01000085.1 GCA_004356455.1 Deltaproteobacteria bacterium | reverse complement strand
CCGGCCGATACCCGGGTAGTAGAGCTCTGCTCGCCGCTACCGCGCTAGTAGAGTATGCGGCCGCGATAGACGGGCGTGCTGGGACCGGTCATGCGCAGGGAGTAGTCATCGCTGATCTCGATCGAGAGCTTGCCGCCGGGCATTCGCACCTGAACCCGTCGCCCGACGAGCTTGTTACGACGGGCCGCCGCCACCACCGCGCAGGCCGACGAGCCCGAAGCCGCGGTCTCGCCCGCGCCCCGCTCCCAGATCAGCACATCGATCAGCTTGGGCGAGGCCACGCGTGCGAACTGCACGTTGCTGCGCCTGGGAAAACTCGAGTGATGCTCGAGCAGCGTGCCGAACTTCTGCAGCTCGTGCGAGGAGAGCTCCGGCACGAAGATCACGCAGTGGGGATTACCCACCGAGACACAGGTCACTCGCAGCGTCCGCGACCCCACGACCAGCTGCTCGTCGATGACCTCGCGCCTGGGTCCTCGCACCGGAATCTCGTCGCTCCAAAACGTGGCCTGTCCCATCTCCACGCTCACGCGGCTGACCTCCTTCCCGCGTAAGCTCAGCTCGGCACTGACCAGGCCACCTTTGGTATCGATCGAAAATATCTTGCGTCGTGTATAGCCGAAGTCGTAGAGAAAGCGCGACAGGATACGCAGGCCGTTGCCGCTCTTCTCCGCCTCGGAGCCGTCGGGGTTGAAGATCCGCAGACCGAAATCGGCCCGGCGACTGGGGGTGAGGGCGAGGATTCCATCGGAGCCCAGTCCCGTATTGCGATTGCAGAGCCTGCGAATCCGGACCGGGGTCAAGCGCATGCCGAAGGTCTTCGAGTCGATTACGACATAGTCGTTTCCCAGTCCGTGATACTTCGCGAACTCACCGGCCCTGAGCTTGCCCCCCTGACCTCGCTGTGGCATTTCCGACCTCCAGTCCACAGGATCGCCCACCTGCGCCACGATGCACGTACCTGTGCTGCCGATCGAGACCGAGCCGCTTGATCGGCCCAAAGATTTTTGCTGGAATCGCGCTCCCCCCGCTGCATGGAGCAGCAGATGCTGGACGCCGACATCTACGGGCCTACCACCTCGCGCTACTACGATCGCGTCTACGAGCAGATCCGTGATCCCAGCGGCGACATAGAATTCTATCGGAAGCTTGCGAGCGACGCGTGCGGGCCGGTGCTCGAATTGGGCTGTGGGACAGGTCGGACCTTGCTCGCGATCGCTACCCAGGGGATCCCCTGCACCGGCCTGGACGCCTCCCCTCGCATGCTCGACGTGCTACGCCGCAAGCAACCGCCGCCAACGCTACGACTTGTGTGCGCAGCCATGCAAAACTTCGACCTCGGCGCCGATCGCTTCCCGCTGATCTTTGCGGGCTTCCGTGTCTTCCAGCACTTGTACACGGTAGAAGAGCAGCTCGACTGCCTCGCGTGTGTGCGGCGCCACCTCGCTCCCGGCGGTTGCTTCGCATTCGATGTCTTTGCACCCCAACTCGATCGAATCCGGCTGGTGCGGGAGCCCGAGCGGGAGGATGTGCGCTTCGAGCAGGATGACGAGGAGATCGTCCGCTACACGGCGGTCGATTTCGATCACACGCAGCAGCTGATGAAGCTACGCATGCGCTACGAGCGCAGCCAGGCGGGTGAAGTGATCGACAACGAGATCGTGGAGATGCGCATGCGCTACTTCTTCCGCTACGAGCTCGAGCACCTGCTGGTCCGAGCGGGATTCGAGGACGTTCAGATCCACGGCGGCTTCGACGGCCGTCCTTTCGACTACGTCTCTGGCGAGACCATCGTCCTCGCGAGGGGTTAGCGGGCTAGCTGGACCGCGCCTCGCGCAGTAACGGCACGGCGACGCCGATCAGGACGAGGAGGGCGCCGGCGATGCGGCTGGCGCTGAGCGCCTGGCCCAGCAGCCACCAGGCGAGCCCGAGACTGCATATGGGCTGAGCCAGCAGAATCATGCCGCCGTGGTGACCGGGCAAGCGCCGGATGCCGCCCGAGATCAGGAGCCAGCACCCGAACTGCACACCGATTCCGAGCAGCGCGAGCCAGAGGTGCTGCTCCGCTGTGAGGGACGCTGGCAGGGAGTGCTCCGCCCGACCGATGAGGGTGAGCGCGGCGAGAGCCAGACTGACCTGGACCAGCAGCGCGGACTCCGGCGGGATCGGCGCGCGGCGCTGTGCCAGGCGAAGGCAGACGAGCATGCCCGCGTAGGCAATGCCCGAGCCGATGCCAAGCACCAGTCCTCGCTGGTCCGCCGTGTGTGGGATGCCCGCAACTCCACCGCCCACCAGCAGGAACATGCCCAGCAGCGTGAGCGGCAGGAAAAGCCAGAACACCCGAGAGGGTTGCTCCCCGAGAAAGAAGAGGCCGATCAGCGCGATCCAGATGATATGGGTGTTGGCGAGCAGCGTGGCCGGCCCCGCGCCGATCAAGCCGATCGAATGGTGCCAGAGCGCCAGGTCAGCCGCGAAGAAAAGCCCCGAGAGCCCCGCGATGGCCATCCAGCCGCGCCGACGGAAAGCGAGTCGGCTGGAGCGTCGAAGCAGGCAGAGCGGCAGCAGCAGGGGCAGAGCGTAGATGAAGCGCCAGACCCCGACCGCTGTAGGGTGCGCCTGCGAGAGGATGACGAGGATCGGCGCGGTCGAGATGCCCAGGGCTCCCACCAACGTGGCGAGATAGTCGACGGCGCGTGGTCGGAGAGCGTCGCGCGTGTCAGGCGTCGTGGCCACGTCGCAGCGTGGGTTGCTGTTGGGCCAGGCAGTGTACGGATCCGAGGCCCCGCACCAGAGTGCGGCAGGGTACGCCGCGCACCGCGCGTTCCGGAAAGAGCTCGCTCAGGAGCTTGAGCGCCTGTGCGTCCGTCGGCACGTCGAAGACCGGGACGATGACCGTCCGGTTGGAGACGTAGAAGTTCGCGTAGCTCGCCGGAAGCCGCGCGCCAGCGGCCTCGAGCCGGGGCGGCATCGGCAGGTCGATCACCTCGAGCCGGCGTCCGCGCGCATCCCGGGCACGCCTCAGGGCGGCGCGGCAGCGCTGGAGCGGCTCGTGGTTGGGATCAGCCGCATCGGGCTCGTGCGCACATACCACACGTCCGGGCGATACGAAACGCGCGATCTGGTCGATGTGGCCATCGGTGTCATCGCCCTCGATCTCCCCCTCGAGCCATACGATTCGTGTCACGCCGAGCAGCTCCCCGAGCTCTTGCTGTAGCTTGGCTCGCGTGATTCCGGGATTGCGTTTAGAGTCGAGGAGCGTGGACTCCGTCGCGAGCAGCGTACCCTCGCCATCCACCTCGAGCGACCCGCCCTCGATCACGAGTTCGACACGCTGGCACCGAATCTTGGCGCGGGCGGCCAGCTTGCGCGCCGCCTGGTCGTCCAGGTCCCAGGGAGGATACTTTCCGCCCCAACTGTTAAAGGTCCAGTCGAGCGCGAGCAGCCCCGCTTGCGAGTCCTCTACGAAGGTTGGTCCCGTATCTCGGAGCCAGGCGTCGTCGGTCGGGATCTCGTGCAGTTGAATCGGTCGAGCGCTCTCGAACTGCGACACCAGCTGCTCGTGTACGTGCTGCGCGTGCGCGGGGCTCTGGACCAGCACGTTCACCGGCTCGGAGGCCGAGAGCGCCTCGACCAGAGTCCGGAACTCCTGCTCCGCGGCGTCGAGGCAGCCGGGCCATGTCTCCGGGGCATGGGGCCACGCCACCCAGACCGCGGCGTGCGGCTCCCACTCGGCGGGCATTCGCCGCGTCACGGCGTGCGCCGAAAACGCAGCAGGAGATCCGCGTAGGCGTCGATACGCCGGTCACGCAGGAAAGGCCAGCCGCGCCGCTGCTCTTCGATCCTTGCCATCGAGCAGTCAACGACGAGAACCTGCTCGTGATCGGTTCGCGCCTGTGCCAGGATGCGACCCTGCGGATCGCACGCAAACGAGCTGCCGAAGAAGGTGAGGCCACCCTCACGGCCCACACGGTTCGTCGCTGCAACGAACACACCATTGACGATCGCGTGCCCACGCTGAACTGTGATCCAGGATTCGCGCTGGGCGTCGTTCTCCTCCTTGCTCTCCCCATCCAGCCACGCGATCGCGCTCGGGTAGAAGAGGATTTCGGCGCCGTCCAGGGCCAATAAGCGAGCCGCTTCCGGAAACCACTGGTCCCAGCAGATGAGCACGCCGATGCGTCCCAGTCTGGTATCGATGGCGTGAAAGCCCGTATCTCCCGGAGTGAAATAATACTTCTCGTAGAAGCCGGGATCGTCCGGGATATGCATCTTTCGATAGAGACCCGCCTGTGTTCCATCGGTATCGATCACGATCGCGCTGTTGTGGTAGACGCCCGCCGCACGCTTCTCGAAGACCGGGACGATCAGAACGACACCGAGTTCGGCGGCCAGCTTGGACATGCACTCGCTGGTCGGCCCGGGAATGGATTCGGCGAGATCGAAGTGATCGGCGCTCTCGACCTGCGGAAAATAAGGTGTGCGGAAGAGCTCCTGCAAAGAGATCAGCTGGGCGCCCTGGGCGGCGGCCGCGCGCACACCCTCTTCGGCGAGCGCGAGGCTCCTCTCGCGGTCCTCCTGTGCGGCCTGCTGCACCAGGCCGATGCGTCGAACGGAACTCAGCATCGGCTCAACTCCCCCTCGACCCATGGGATCGGCGGTGGAAATTGTAGCAGCTAGGAGCTCTTGCCCCGCTTACGGCCTTTGGCAGGTGCCTTGCGACGGGGGCTCTTGGCCGCGGCCTTCTTCCGCTTCGTCGCGGCTCTGGTCGGCGACTTCTTTCGTGTCGTCGTGCCCTTCTTCCGGGTCACCGCTTTCCCGCCGGTCTTGCGCCCCGCCGCCCCGGTCTTCCGGGCGAACTCGAAACCGTGACGCCCGTTTTCTTTGATGAAGAGAGTTGCCGAGAAAGGATGACCTCGCTTCGAGATGAAATCGTCGATCATCGCGGTGCGCTTATGCTTCAGGTAATGCTCGGCTTCGTCCCGCGTCATCTCCCGGCGGCAGACGGTTCGGGGCAGGGTGAAGGGACAGGGCTTCGAGTCGTCGTCCTTGGTCCGTTCCAGCGTGCTCTTGCACACATAGTGGGTGGTGGTCTCCACGACCTCGCTCCCATGCTCTCGAGGACAGGGGCCGAGCGGTCGATCGTCCACCTCGTACTCGACCACGTCGCTGACGTGGTCCCCCTCGCTGCCCTCCACCGGGACCAGCGTGAGCTCCTTGCCGTCGAGCCTTAAGCTCGCGCTGTAGGTGCGCCCATCCCGGTAGCTGAAGCCATCGAGAACCGGCGTCTCCTTCTTCTCGAGCAGAAGACGCGCCGTGGTGCGGTCTATGTAGCGTCCGGCCTTGTCCTTCCAGATCCGGAAATCGCAATCAGCATCGCGCTCCAGGTCCGGATCTTCCTTGCAGCGATAGAACCAGGAGCGCTCGTAGACCGGTTTGCCGCAGCCGGGACAGGGCCCAAGGATCTCATCGTCGGGGTAGAGCTCGTCGTAGTCGAACTCGCTTGTACGGGCGACGATCTCCTTCGTGTAGACGACCATATCCGCCATAAACGCCTCAGGCGTGCGCTTGCCCTGCTGAATCTCGCTCAGCTCGTACTCCATCTCGCCCGTGAGCTCAGGCGAAGCCAGCCGGTCCACCCGGATGCGGCGTAGCACGTCGACCAGCCGGATCCCCTTGACCGTGGGGCGCAGCGCCTTGCCCACCCGCACCACGTAGGCTTTGAGGAGCAGGTTCTCGATGATGTCGGCGCGGGTGGCCGGGGTCCCGATGCCCTTCTCGTGTAAGGCTTCCGCCAGGTCATCGTCATCCACATACTGCCCGGCGTTCTCCATCAAGGAGAGCATGCGCCCCTCCGTAACACGGGGCGGGGGCTTGGTCTTCTCGCCCTGCGTATCGACCTCCAGGCTGCGCACTGCAACGCCTTCGGCCGTGGACTGTCCCGCTGCGAGCGGGGGAAGAACCTGGTCCTCCTGCCCTGTCTGACCCATGACCGCCCGCCAGCCCGGCTGGTCGAGCGTGCGCGATTGCGAGCGGAAAGAGTGTCCGGAAACCTCCGTGACGCGATCGACCCGCGTCCACACGGCCGGCGGGTAGAACGTGGAGAGAAAGCGGCGTGAGACCAGATCGTAGAGCCGGGCGTCGTCACCGCTGAGAGTCTTGGCTGGAGCTTGTCCGGTCGGAATAATCGCGAAGTGGTCTGTAATCTTGGCATCGTTGAACGTGCGCGCCGTGTTCTCCAGGCCGGTCTCGAGCAGCTTCGCGGCCTCGGAGCGAAAGGAGCCTGCCTGCGCGAGGGACCGCAGGATCTCGTCCACGGTGGCGCGATAATCGGTTGGCAGGCAGCGCGAGCCCGTGCGTGGGTAAGTCAGAATCTTATGACCCTCGTAGCAGCGCTGAGCCGCGTTGAGGGTTCGCTTGGCGGACCAGCCGTAGCGACGGTTCCCCTCGCGCTGCAGGCTCGTGATGTCGAATAGCGGCGGGGCCGTCTCGCGACTGGGCTTGCGCGTCTCGCGCGCACTGCCGGCCTGCCCCTCTACGGCGTTGGCGATGGAGCGTGCCCGATGCTCTTCGAAGATCCGATCATCACGCTCATCCGGATGGTCTTTGCGGGCTTCGAACTCAGGGTCGAACCAGATGCCGGTGTACTCATGCGGTCCCTGGAAGCGTGCCTCCAGCCGCCAGTAGAGGCGCGGAACGTGCGCTAAGATCTCGAGCTCGCGGCCTACCAGGATGGCCAGCGTGGGGGTCTGGACGCGGCCCGCAGACCAGGCCGTGCGCTCCCGTCTACCCTTCAGGCGTCGCGTGAGGGCGCGCGTGGCGTTCATCCCGATCAGCCAGTCCGCGCGCGAACGACAGGCCGCCGCTGCCGCCAGGTTGTCGTAAGCCTCGCCCGGCTCCAGGTTCTCGAATGCGCGGCGGATCGCCGCGTGAGTCATGGACTGGAGCCAGAGCCGCTCAACGGGCTTGGAGTTTCCCAGGAACTCGAGGATCTCGCGGAAGATCAGCTCACCCTCGCGTCCCGCATCGCAGGCGTTGATTACGCGCTCGATGTCGTTGCGCTTGAGCAGCTTCTTGATCGTGCGCACCCGTTCGCCGGCGCCTGACTTTTGCTTGAGCTTGAACTCGTCCGGAAGAATGGGAAGCGTGTCGAGCGTCCAGCGCTTGTAGATCGGGTCGATGTCCTCCGGTGCCAGCAGCTCGACGATGTGCCCCACCGAGAACGTGACTACGAAGCGATCACCCTCCCAATAGCCGTCCTGCTCGCGAAAGCCTCCGAAAGCGGCCACGATATCGCGCGCGACACTTGGCTTCTCGGTGATGACTAGCGCCTTGCTCACAACGCCTCCCAGATCCGAAGGTGGTCCCTTGTAGCCTGCAGGTGTCGTGGAGGCAAGCCACCCCTGCCTCTTCGGGGGCCCCGAGGCTGGAATTGAGACCCGCGTGCGCGGTCATCGAGTGGCCCCCTGCAACGGAGGTAACCCCTCGTTCTCGCGCGCGATTTACTGACTTCGACCGTATCCCCGCTTGCGCCAGGAAGCGAGTCTGTGCCTCCGCATCCCTTATAGGCCTCCCCCGAGATCGGCGGACTCCGGCCAGGCCTCGTGAGGCTCAAGCGGAAGCTCCTTCCTGCCGTTGGGGAGTTCCGGGCGCGGGTGCACGCGCAAGAGGGTGCAACTACGATGAATCGCGCAGGGATCGAGCTTTACACACGCCAGCCGGCGGATCTGCCCACGCTGCGGGCCCTGAGGCGGGCGCTCGAGCAGGCGGGCGAGTGCGTGAGCTTCACCGTCGCGTCGGACGGTTCCGAGCGCGGCTCCTCCGAGCCGCCGCCCTGCAAGGTCCGCGTCGTGGTTGATTGCGATGACCTTGCCCCAGTGACGAGGCCCGAGCGGCTGGTCGTGATCGAGGACACGCTCCTGCCCCCGACGTTGTTTTCGCACAGCGAACGACTCTCGGACCCGTTGGCGACGGCGGACCTGGTGCTGGTTCCGGGTCCGGCGCGCGCGCAGCATCTGCGAGGGCGGGTTGCGGGCGAGGTGGCCGTATGCGGCCTGGCTCGCCTCGACGAGCTCTGGCGCGAGTCGGGGGAGATGCGTGTACGCGCGCGGCGCAAGCTCGGGATCCCCGAGAACGGGCACGTCGTGCTGTATGCGCCCACGGCGGATCCGATTCACTCCGCCACGAAGGTGCTCGGTGACGAGATCGCCTCTGTGACCGCCTCGGGGTGGATGGTCCTGATTCTGCCTCAGGCGTGGCCCCAGGCCTGGCTAGAGACCCAGCGAGCGTTGGTGGCCAGCTCTCCGGGCCTGGCGCTGTTGGACGCCGCGGACCAAAGCACCGCGATGGCCGCGGCCGATGTGGTGGTCGCCGACGGCGGAAGCTTGCTCTACGAGGCGATCGCTCTCGGGAAGGGCGCCATCTGGGTCGAGCTCACGGGTGCCCCGAGCAGCGCGCGCCACGAGCACCGCTACGCGGACTTAGGCCAGCGTGTTCACAATGTGGAAGAGCTCGAACGCGCCCTGCGGTCCGAGCTTTCGGCCAGCCCCGGAGCAGCCCGCTTTGCGGCCGCTCGCTCCATGCTGAAGAACGAGATCCTGAGCTGCGAAGGCGCTGCGGCCAGCCAGATGGCGGAAGAGATCCGGGCCCGCTTCTGCCCCCGGCCGGCCGCCCCCGAGCCTGTCCAGGCATCGAGCGACGATCAGGGGCTCGAGAACATCGAGGCGCAGGTGGCTTTCGGGGACATTCCGGGTGCGCGCCAGGCGCTCGCCGCCCATCTCGCCGCGCACCCCAGCCCTAGGGCGTACCGGCTGCTGGCCACGATCTGCCGACGCGAAGGAGAGCTGGAGGAGGCTCGCCTGGCGCTGGAGCGGGCGGAGCCTCTGCTGCGCGAGGAGCTGGCGCGCGTGCTGTGCGAGCGCGCGAACTTGCAGCTCGAGTCCGACGCGCACGAGGCCGCACGGGCCACGTTCGAGGAAGCGCAAAGGCTGGCCCCCGAGCTGGAGGATCCCTGGGTGGGACTCGGCTCGCTCGCGCTGCACGCTGGGGATGCTGCCGGCGGGGAACGTGCCTTCCGTGAGGCGTTGGTCCGAGGGAAGTCCGGACGGACCTGGTGTGGTCTGGGGCTGGCGCTGGTGGCTCAGAACCGGGGCCGGGAGGCGGTCTCTTCTTTTGAGGCGTCTCTGGAGCTGGAGGCGGATCGTCTGGCCGCGGTCTACGGGCTGGTCCAGGCGGCCTTTCAGTGCGGAGAGCTGGAGGCGGCCGAGCGCCGGGTGGCGGCTTTTGTCGAGCTCCACTCCGGAAACCTCGACATGCTGTTCACGCTGGCGGGGCTGCGTTACCAGCTGGGCAATCGCTCCGGTGCGTGTGAGATGCTGGAGCGGATCGAGGTCTTCAAGCCCGACTACCCGGGCCTGGCGGAGCTGATGGAGAAGCTGCAGGCCTGAGCGCCGCGCCCCGCCGACCGAGGGCCCGCGTAGAATCCGAGCCGTGGATAGTGTGCGAGTAGATCGCTGGCTGTGTGCGGCGCGCATCTTCAAGTCGCGAACCCAGGCGACCGAGGCCTGCAGCGGCGGACGCGTCAGACTGAACGGGGGTCGGATCAAGCCGCATCATCCGGTGCGCGTCGGCGACGAGGTGCTGGTGCAGAAAGCTCGCGCACTGCGCATGCTCGAGGTCTCCGCTCTAGCCGAAAAGCGGCTCTCAGCTACGCAGGCGCGGGAGCTCTACCAGGACCACTCGCCCCCGCCCCCGCCGCGCGAAGAGCCCGTGGCCCGGCGCGAGCGCGGTGCTGGCCGCCCCACCAAGCGCGACCTACGCAAGCTACGCAAGCTACGCGGCCAAGGTTGAAGTCGCCACTGCAAGGCCCACAGGGCCGCGCAGCGAGGCGCAGCCGAGCGGAGTGCGCGCAGGCGAGCTCTGCTCGCCGCTACCGCGCTACTGCAAGGCCCACAGGGCCGCGCAGCGAGGCGCAGCCGAGCGGAGTGCGCGCAGGCGAGCTCTGCTCGCCGCTACCGCGCTAGTACCCCTGTTGGTAGTAAGGCCGATCTGCCTGGCTCTTCTCCATCAGAATGTACATCAGACCGAAACGGTCCCTGAACCAGGTCGTCTTGAGCCCTACGATGTCGGCGACACCTCGCGTGAGGAACTCCACCCCCCTCGCCTCGAGCTCCACGCGGCACTTGGCGATGTCATCGCACACCAGACCGATGTGTGTGTAGCCGTGATCCGTGATGGACGCATCGGCGGGGCGTGGGCGCCCGTCGACCTCGGGATACTCGAGTACCTCCAGCACGTGGTCTCCGCTCTCGGCGAAACCGAGGATGGCCCCTCGCAACACCGTGCGCGGAACCAGCTCCCCCATGTCCCGCTCGAGCGCCTCGCCCTTCATCAGGACCGGCGGCATCAGCACTTCCAGCCCCAGCACCGTGGTGTACCAATGCACGGCCTCGTCCAGGTCCGGAACGCAGACTGCAGTGTGAGCGATTCCGGTGATCATGAGCGGCCCGTGAATACGGTCTTCTCGTCCACGATGCAAATGGGATTGCCGAACGGGTCCCGCGCGTAGAACGATCGTTCGCGCCAGGGTCGAGTCGCGATGGCTTCCTCCAGCTCGGCGCAGCCGAGTGCTCGTGCGCGCACAAAGGCCGCGTCAAGATCCGTGACGGAGAGATAGATGTACTGGGGGTTGGGAGTAGCATCGAAGTCGTCACCGTCGGCGCGCGGATCAAAGCAGGCCAGGATGGTTCCGCCGCAGTCGAAGTAGTGTCGCCCCGGGGAGACGCGCTTGCCTGGCAGCTCGAGCAGGCTCGCGTAGAAGAGAGCGGCTTTCTCGATATCAGTGACCGGCAGAATGACGCGATAGAGCCTGGCCACGGCTTCCCCTCCCATCCGCTAGCTCAAGGGGTGGTGATGATGGTTCCGTTGCTCTCTAGAAACGTGATGGCCTGTGCCCGCACCTCGGCCAGGCCGAAGATACCGTGCCCGGTCGGTGGCGGGAAGCGCCAGAGACCGGCGACCCCCTGGGTCGCCGTGTCCGCCCGGTTCGCGGGCAGGCCGATGCCGCGCGCGAGCGCCTCGGTCAATGGGTTGGCCAATACTATATCGCCGATCCCCTCCTGGATCAGGACCGGCCGGGGGTCGCTCAGGCGCGGCTCGATCCGGAACCCACGCACGTAGCTGATGCCGTCGCCGGGATCGAGCTGCGTCTGGAAGTTGGGCAGCGCCGAGTCGAGCATCAGCTCGAAGTCCAGGTTGAAGCGACAGCTCTCCCCCGGCGCGCAGGCCGAGTCGTCTGTGCACTCACTGCCCTCGGGATCACCCTTGCAGGTGCGCACCGGAATTCCCGCCTCCGCCGCGAAGCTCGCGAGGAAGGGCGTGGCCAGCCCCGACGTGCTGCCCGCGAACTGGGCCAAACGCCCGCCGGGCACGTTGAGCACGGGGGCGCTGACGGCGGGCTCGGTGGCAGCGAAGACGCCGCCCAGCACGCCGCCCAGCGACACACCGAGATAGCCGAGGTCGGTTCCGCGCAGCTCACTGTTCGGGTCCCCACGCACATCGACGCCGGCTTGAATCACCTGCACGAGCTGTAGCAGGTCCACCGACCCCTGACGGAAGTTGTTCCCGAAGGTGTTGAAGTCGCTGAAGTCGAAGAAGTCGAAGAAATTGCCGCGCACGCCGTGCTCGGGGGCGTTGATACCGATCGTGGCGAGCCCGGCCGCGGCGAAGTCCGCCGAGCTGGCGCTCACGAAGCTGTTGTCGCCGCCGAAACCATGCTGGAGGATTACGGTCGGGAAGCCGCCCGCGGGCGTCGCCCCCGTGGGCAGCACGAGCAGGAAGTCCAGCGTGATGGACGGCGGCACTTCGCTGCCATCGAGGAAGCGCTCGGGGAAGCGCCCGTTCTCGCGGTAGTCCGGAGAGGGGAAGCTGCCGCGTGCGACGAGACCGGCGCCGGCCGGGGGCGAGCCGCCGAAGAAGCCGGCAAACTCGGCGTCGTTGGGGTCGAATATGCCGAAGACCTGAGCGTCGTTCGGGTCGGGGTCGCTGAAGTCGGGCACGGGCGGCGTGCTCGCCGCCCGCGACGCGAGCTGGTCGCGGATGGTCGCCATGGCTCCCGCCAGATCCTCGACCGGGAAGACGCTGGCCACGGCCAGCGCCCCGCTCGGGATGCCCCGCTGGCTGTCGAGCGCATCGAGCAGCTCAAGCAACTGGCCCTCGGCCGGGCCGGGGTTGGCGATCTCGACCAGAAAGAGGTTTTCGGGCGTGACCTTGCGGAGCTTGATGGGCGCGCCGAAGGTGAGCACGATGCGCGTGCTGGGGCTGAACCCCCGGTGCTCCTCGCTCAAGGCATCCAGTCCGCGCAGGAACGCGCGCACCCCGTCGAGCCGCGGCAGGTCCGGGACGGCGCGTGCGCTGAAGCCGTCGGGAATGTGTATCGTGCCGTCGGGACGCACCAGGCGCCCGCTCGGAAACGGATTGCGTGGATCGTTGGGATCGGCCGAGTAGAAGGCCTCGGCGCCTTTGGGCGGGACGCCGATGATCCCGGCGTCCGCCCAGAACGCGGCCGTCGGCGCCGTGCGGCCGCTGGCCTTCGCCGTCAGATCCTGCGTGACCACAACTGCGTAGGTCGCGCCGCTTCGCAGCGGTCGCACCGGCGTGAGTCGAAGCACCTCTGGACCCGTGTCCGGCTCGATCAGCAGCTCGACCTCCGCGCCCACGGTGAATCCACTCACGTCGCACTGAAAAGACACCGCCTCCTCGTCGGTTGGCGATCCAGCCAGGCTTGTGACCGACAGCGTGAGCGTGTGCAGCCCGCTCTCGACACAGTCCACGCGGACCCAGCCCTGCGTGGTCGAGACCTGAGTGGGCGAGATCGAAGTCTGGCCGCTGGCGAACGCTAGACTGATTGTCACCGTCCCCGGATCGGCGTCGGCTGCGAGCTCGAAGAGCAGCAGCACTCGGTCGTCGGCCGCGACCTCGTGCGGGGCCGGACTCAGGATCTCGACCAGCTCAGGGCAGGGGTGCCGCTCGAGCCGCCGCTGCGTCGCGCGCCGCAGCGCGTCTGTGAACTGAAGCAAGCCGGCAATAGTGTCCGCGTCTGGCTGAATCAGCTTGCCTCTTCGCACGGCTCGATCCAGCGCACGTCGGGTACCGTTGAAGCGCTGGCGCAGGCCCCGCAGGCGCTGCTGTGCCCGCGTCGTGTCTCCCGTAGCGCAGGCCTGCGCGCCGTCATCGACGCGTTGCGAAGCCCTCTCGACCTTGTGCAAATAACTCCCGCCCACGCCCTGCGCGACTTCGAGCAGCTCGGCCATACGGCAGGAGAGGCTCTCGAAACCCGGTATATCTCTACAGGGTGTGGCGGCGTGCGTAATGGCCGGCACGACCACCCCCCCGAGCCACGGGCCCAGAGCGATCCAGACACACTGCTGAGCGGCCCAGCGCGTCCAAGAGGTTGCCCAAGCACCCACGCTTGCGTTCCTCCGTTTAGCCGGTGCTTAGAGGCCGGCTTCTCCGCCATCCTGTTGCATGGAGACTCAAAACGCAAGCAAGACGCGAAGCTCGAATTTTTCTCGGCGTCGCTTGGGGCGAGAGTCAGTTCTCGAACTGGTCGTCGAATAGCGTCTGATTGCGGCCGTAGTTCTGTTGCCCCCCCGCTACGTACAGCACCTCGCCCGTGATGTAGCTCGCGGCGGGCGACGCCATGAACACAACAGCGTGAGCGACCTCGCGCGCCGTTCCCAGGCGCGGGATGGGGATGCCCTCGATCAGGCGCATGATCTGCGGATCGTACGTCGTCTGGAGCCCCTCGGTTGCAATGGGTCCGGGAGCCACGCAGTTGATGCGGACCTTGGGCCCCCACTCGTAGGCCAGCGTGCGGCTGAGCTCGAGCACTCCCGCGCGCGCCGCGGCCGAGTGGGCGATGCCGGGGAAGCCCCTCCCGACGACCGCGATGATCTGAGTGATGCTGCCGCCCTTCCCGTCGAGCATCTGGTTGCCGAACACCTGGGTCATGTGCCAGGTGCCTGTGAGGTTAGTATCGATCACCGCGTTCCAGCCCTTGGGCCTGAAGTCTCGCGCGCGCTGCGGGAACTGCCCTCCTGCGTTGTTTACCAGGATGTCGATCTGGTCATAGAGCTGAGCTGCGCTCTCGCCCAGCGACTCGACCGCAGCACGGTCTCGGATATTGACCTCTGCCACCTCGACACGACGCCCGGTCTCGGCGCGTAGCTCCTCGGCTGCTTTCTCCAGCCGGTCCAGGCGCCGCGCTGCCAGCAGTAGATCCGCGCCTGCCTCCGCCAGCGCCTGGGCGATGGCCCGCCCGACGCCCGTCCCACCCCCGGTGACGAGGGCCGCCTGGCCCGCCAGCAGGTCCGGGGCGAAGATGCGTTTCGGGGTCGGTTCGTCGGCTGGCATGAGCGTGCCGATTGTAGTCGAGGCGGCCCCGTCCCCGACAGCTTCGCGGCCATGCAGCGGCTCGAGTCGCGCTGGGCGGCCGGAGCATTGACCGCGAGGGTCTGACGTGAAAACCTCCGCCTCATGGGCGATCTGAAAGAAACGCTTTGGGCGCTTGGCGTCTGTGATGAGATGGCCGGGGCGCTGGAACGTGAGCGGACTCAGATCCCCGTCTCGATCGAGGAACTGGAGCGGAAGGCGCAAGTCGCAAAGGACGTCATCGCGCAGGAGCGGAACACGCTCGAGGAAACCGAGTACACGCGGCGCTCCAAGGAGGGAGAGCTGCAAGACTGCGAGGCGAAGCGCTCCAAGTTTCAAGGGCAGAGCGCGATGGTGAAGACCAACGTGGAGTACACGGCGCTGCTCAACGAGGTCGACGGAATGACGGCGAGGATCTCCCAGCTCGAGGAGGAGATTCTGCTCTCGATGGAGACCGTCGACCAGGTCAGCGCGCGCCTCAAGACCGTCGAGATTGAGCAGACGAAGCTCGAGCAGGACCTCTTGGGCCAGGCGCAGGGGCTACGCGAGCGGATGGAGGTGGTGAAGCAAGAGCTCGCCGCCAAGGACACGGAGCGGGCCGAGTTGCTCACGCACCTGAGTCCGGACATCGTCGCCAACTACCAGCGGCTGCGCGGGGCGCGGGGTCAGGCCATGGCCCGCATCGAGGCCCACATCTGCGCCGCGTGTCATCGGCAGGTGCCTCCCGAGACGGTCAACCGCGTGCTCGCCGGCGAGATGCACACCTGTCCCAGCTGTCTGCGGATCCTGTTGGTAGACGACTCGTGAGCCCGCCGCCCCAGGAGGGCCGGCCAGGGCGAGTCACGGTCTATGCGGACGGCGCCGCGCGGGGGAACCCTGGGCCTGCAGGTGCGGGGGTACGCATCGAGGATGCACGCGGCAGGCGCGTGCGTGAGGCGTTCCGCTACCTGGGCGAGACCACCAACAACGTGGCCGAGTACCGGGCGCTGATCCTGGGGCTCGAGCTCGCCCGCGAGCTGGGGGCGAGTGAGGTGGAGCTGCGGGCCGACTCGGAGCTGATCGTGCGTCAGATGACAGGCGAGTACCGGGTCCGGAACGTCCGTTTGCAGGAGCTCCATCGCGAGGCGCAGGCCCTCGCGCAGGCCTTCCGCAGTGTCGGATACGTTCATATTCGTCGTGAGCAGAACCGTGCGGCGGACCGTCTTGCGAACCTGGCCATCGACCAGGAAGAGGCCCTGTCCGGGGCCGAGAAATCTTAGAAAAAATCAATAATTTCAATAAGTTATGAACTTCGCCCGTCGGACGTGTCGATTCGGGCCCAGACCCGCCCTTTGCTAGAATCCAGTGGTCAGCCCGAACTCGTGAGGGAACGATGCAGGATCCGGATCGCTACTGGGATTGCCTGGACCAGGCCGTCGAGGCCTCCGGCGGGGGCCGCGTCGAAGAGGCCCTCGAGTGGCTGGATGAGGCCCTGCGCGCCAATCCCCAGGGGGCGGAGGCTCACAACGGGCGGGGCGAAATCTTCTGGGACAACGGACGCTGTGATGAGGCCCTGCGGGAGTTCGATCGGGCTGTGGAGGCCGCTCCGGACTTCAGCCCCGCCCGGCTGAATCGGGTCGAGCTCCTGATCGAGGAGTTCCAGGAACATGAGGATGCCCTGGGCCTGTGCGATGAGCTGCTGACCACTTCGCTGGAGGCGGCCACAGAGGCCGAGGTCTACTACCTGAAGGCCAAGGCGCTGTTCTACCTGGACGATTTGGAGGGCGCGCTCTTCCTGCTGCGGCGGGCGACCAAGGTTCAGGGAGAGGTTGGGGTCTACCGCGGGTTCGAAGGTCAGATCCTGTTCGAGATGGGTTGCTTCCAGCGTGCCCTGCGCAGTCTTGAACGCTCGCTCGCGCTCGATCCCGACAGCGGCCACACGGTCTACCACATGGCTTTGGTGCGGGAGCATTTGGGCGACCGCAAGGAGGCAGATCGGCTCTTCACGCGCGCGGCCAACCTATCGCCCGATCTGTATCCCCTGCCGGTCCGCATCGAGGACCGCGATTTCGACGGCGCGGCGGCCGAGGCTCTGGGCGCCTTGCCGCGGGAGCTCCGGCGCTACATCCAGAACTGTCCAATCCTGGTCGAGGATCTGCCCGGTCTGGAGCTGATCCGAGTCGAGCAGATCTCTCCCCAGGTGCTAGGATTGTTCCAGGGCGTACCGACGACCGCACCCGGCGCCAGTCCGACTATGGGCACCGCCTCTCGCAGCGACACGGATCGAATTCTCCTGTTCAAACGGAACCTGGAGAAGGTTGCGCTCGACCGCCCGAGCCTGATCGAGCAGATCCACATCACGCTCAAACACGAGATCGGCCACTATCTGGGCATGGATGAGGATCAGATCGAGCGCCTCGGCCTTGCATAGGCCGAGGGGATCTCGATCCCCGGGGCCGGCGCCGCATTCGCTGGCCCAGCGTCTTCGTGAGATTCCTGAGGTTGTCGAGGTGCTCGACCGCGCCGGCGATCTCTTCGCCTATGAGTCCGACGGCCTTACCTTGCTACGGGGCCAGGCCAGTCTCGTGGTCTTCCCTACCAGCACGCGGGCCGTCGCGGACGTCATTCGGGCCTGCAACGAGGAGGGCGTCCCGTTCGTTGCGCGGGGAGCGGGCACGGGGCTCTCCGGGGGCGCGACACCGGTGGAAGGCTGCGCGCTGATCGAGCTCTCGCGCATGGACCGCGTGCTCGAGATCGACCCGGTGAACCGCACCGCGAGCGTGCAGCCCGGCGTCATCAATTCACATCTCTCGGAGCTGGTGGCACCACTCGGCCTCTTGTACGCGCCCGATCCGTCGAGCCAGACCGCCTGCACCATCGGAGGCAACATCGCCGAGAACAGTGGGGGTCCACACACACTCAAGTACGGGACCACCAGTCCGCACGTGCTGGCGCTCGAGGTGGTGCTGCCCGATGGGTCGCTCGCCGTCCTCGGGCGTCGGGATGGACACAACCATGGCTATGATCTGCGCGGGGTCTTCGTGGGATCCGAGGGCACGCTGGGGATCGTCACCGCGGCGACCCTGCGCCTCCTGCCCGTGCCGGAGGAGATCTGCACCCTGCTCGCGAGCTTTTCCGAGCTGGTGACTGCGTGCCAGGCGGTGTCGGCGATCATCGCCAAGGGGATCGTGCCGGCCGCGCTCGAGCTGATGGATGATCGCACCATCGCGGCCGTTGAGGACTCCGTCTACGCCGCGGGCTACCCGCGTGACGCCCGCGCCGTGCTGCTGGTGGAGCTCGACGGCCCCGCCGCCAACGTGGCGGCCGAACGCGTGCAGGTCGAGGGGTTGCTCGAAGCGAGCGGCGCGATCGAGGTACGCGTGGCGCGCGACGAAGCCGAGCGGCTGGCGTTGTGGCGCGGCCGCAAGGGCGCGTTCGGGGCCATGGGCCGTCTGGCGCCCGACCTCTACGTGCACGACGCGGTCGTGCCACGTACGCGTCTTCCCCAGGTGGTGGACCAGATCAATCACGAGGCCGCCGTGCGGGGCATCCGGATTGCGAACATCATGCACGCCGGAGACGGTAACCTGCACCCCAACATCCCGTTCGATCGGCGCGACCCCGACCAGATGTCTCGCGTGCGCGAATTGGGAGCCGAGATCCTACGCATTTGTGTGGATGCAGGCGGCGTGCTCTCGGGCGAGCACGGAATCGGGATCGAGAAACGTGACTACATGCACTTGCTCTTTAGCGAGTCGGATCTCGAGCCCATGCGTTGGGTTCACGACGTCTTCGATCCCGAGGACTGCTGCAACCCGGGCAAGGTGATCCCTGTGCCGCGGGCTTGCACCGAGAGCAACCCGCGCCACCGAGGCTACGATAAAGTCGAGTTCTGATGGCGGGCGATCCGTTCGAAGCCATCGTGGGCGCGGATTACTGCCAACCTGCAGAGCGTGAGAATGTCGACGGCGTGCCGATCACAACCATCGTCCGTCCCCATACAGCGAGGGAGGTCGCGGCCTGTCTGCTCGAGGCGCGCAAGGGCGGGCGGCCGTTGGTCGTGCGCGCTGGAGGTTCCAAGCTCGGGTGGGGTAACCGGGCCGATGCCGAGGCGCTTGTGTGCCTGGACCTCGGCCGCCTGGCGCAGGGGCTCGAGCTCGATCCCGATGAGGGGATCGTGACCGCGCAGGCCGGCGTTGCGGTCGACACGATCGCGAGCGCCGCAGCCGAGCACGGCAAGCGCAGCTTGCTCTGCACTCACTATCCGGAGGCCACCGTGGGTGGGACGATCGCGGTGGACCCGGTTGGGCTGGGGGTTGCGCCCGACTGGCGCCTCCGCGACGACGTGCTGGGACTTCAGGTCGCGCATCCCAACGGCGAGCTCGAGCGTTGTGGGGGGAAGGTGGTCAAGAACGTGACGGGCTTCGATCTGGTGCGTCTCTACTGCGGATCGTTCGGAACCCTGGGCGTCATTACGGAGGCCACCCTCCGCCTGAGGCCGCTGCCCGCCGCGCAGCGGTTTCTGGGTCGGGAATACGAGACGACCGAGCTTGCTCTGGCGGCTGCGCGTGAGCTTCAGCGTCTCGGTGCCTGTGCCCTGTTACTACGTCCCGCGGGCCAACGCGTGCGTCTCTTCTGGGTTCTGGAGGGCAGTGAGGCCGATGTGGCGCGACGTGCGGAGTCCGGAGGAGGCGCGCCGGTCGCTACAAGCGACTGGGCGGATGTGTGCGAGGAGGCGGCGGATCTGGCTCCTCATGCCGAAGACGACGTGCGTATTCGCGTGTCGGCGCGAACCAGCGACGTGCCCACGATTTGCCAGGAGCTCGCGGATCTGGCTGGAGCGGCCTCCCTGCGTCTGGTGCAGCCGCTCGTTGGCGTGGTTCTGGCTGACGTGCCGTATACGCGCCTGACGCAGATTTTCACGCGGGCCCAGGAGCAACGCTGGTTGGTCTTCTTGGAGCGGGCCACGGGCGAGCAGAAGCGGAATATCGACGTGTTCGGCCCCTCGCCGGACGCGCTGCCATTGATGCGTGCGCTCAAGGCGCGCTTCGATCCCGAACGGGTGCTCGCGCCCGGTCGCTTCATCGGGGGGATCTGAACCGATGGCCTCGCCCCCGCAAGGTGATATGCCCTCCGCGGGCCTGATCGACTACGCGGCGACCCTGGACTGCGTACACTGTGGACTCTGCCTGCCGGACTGCCCTACCTATCAGGAGACCGGACGCGAGACCAGCTCGCCTCGCGGGCGGATCTACCTCATGCGCGGGGTCGCCGAAGGTCGCATCCCCCTGGATTCTCAGGTGGTAGAGGAGACCTACTTCTGCCTCGCCTGTCGTGCCTGTGAGTCGGCCTGCCCGGCGGGCGTGCGCTATGGGCATTTGATCGAGAGCATGCGTGCCGAGATCGACGCACGCGGCGCCCGCCCGCGTACGACGCGATTCTTTCAGCGGCTGGTCCTGCGCCATCTGATCGGGTCGCCTTGGATGCTGCGTGCGGCATTCGGAGCACTTCGTTTCTATCAGCGCCGCGGACTGCAACGCCTGCTGAGAGCGAGCGGCCTGCTGCGGCTCCTGCCTCCGCTGGCGCGAGCCGAGCGCATGCTGCCGCCGCTGCCGGACCCATTCCGCGCACCGCTCGTGATCCCCGCCGAAGGACATCGGCGTGGTCGGGTGGCGTTCTTCTCGGGCTGCCTCATGCCCGAGCTCTTCGAACCGGTGCACACGGCCACGGTCGAGGTGCTCACCAGGAACGGGTTTGAGGTGGCGGTCCCGCGCAACCAACGCTGCTGCGGTGCGCTGCATCTCCACAGCGGCGACCCGGTTGGGGCCGAGCGTCTCATGCGCAAGAACTGCCGCGTCTTTCCGCTCGACAACTTCGATGCCGTGATCACGAACTCCGCCGGCTGTGGTGCGGCGCTCAAGGAGTATCCGAACGAGATTGCGCCCAAGGTGCGCGACATCTGCGAATGGTTGCACGAGGTCGGGCTGCGGCCTCCGCAGGGCGCTGTCCCTATGCGCGTCGCCTACGACGATCCCTGCCACCTGCTGCACGGGCAGCGGGTGGCCGAGGCGCCGCGCGCGATCCTGTCTGCGATCCCTGGCCTCGAGCTCTTCGACCTTCCCGGCGCACGCGACTGCTGTGGCGCCGCGGGAATCTACAACCTCACTCACGCCGACATGGCCGATACGCTTCTGGCGCGCAAGATCGCAGCCCTCCGGGACACGCGTCCGGACGCGATCGCGACCGGAAACCCGGGCTGCCTGCTGCAGATCGGAAGCGGCGTACGCGCTGCGAATCTCGACATTGAGGTCGTTCACCCGGTCCAGCTCCTGGCCCGCGCTTACGCCTGCGAAGAGAAGCACGGCTTTCCCCACGACCCCCCGGAGGCAGCTCAGCGGTAGAGGAAGGCGTCGGGAGTTTGGCCGGGGACGCGGATGCGGGGGAAGGCCGCGAGGCCGAAGTCTTCGAGCCCGCCCTGAAGCACGAGCTCCAGCGGCAAAATATTTCCGGGTCGTCGTACTCCGTACTTCTCGAACGTGCTCATGAAGACCGCGTTCGAGCGCGCCGCCGGCCGCCGGTCCGCATCTTCGAGGAGCCCGAGTCGCGCGCGCTCGAAGAAAAGATCACGCTGGGGGTCGGGCTCTGGCCGTTCGCGTTCATCGATCACGAGGCGTTGGTAGCTGACCTCCTCGAGCGCCGCGATGAAGCGAATGAAGTTCTCGCGCGGCACGTTCTGTACGACCGACTCCGTATCCACGAGTGAGACCTCGACCACGGTGCGCCCGAGCAGCGTGATGCCCTCCTCGGCGATCTCGCCGTTGTGCTTGTCTCCGTCCAGTAGCTCCGGGTGCAGGCCCAGCGCCCCGGGCGCCCAGAGCTGTGGATACTGCTTGAGGAACTCCTTCGAGAGGCGGATGTTCTGCGGAGAGGCATTTCGAATGAGCTCCTGCAGCTCGGTAGCCGCCTGCTCCGCCTGCGGCGTGTCTTCGTACTTGGTTAGAATGGAACGGTAGATCGCGGCGCGTACGTCCAAGCGCCGCTGCATCCGAGCGGCCGCCAGCGTCCGTTTGGCGATCTTCTCGCGATAGTCGGCGGTCTTCTCGGGATCTGGATCCGCACGCGCCTGGAGGTGCTCCAGCGCCTGGCTCCATTGTCGCCGTATCGCATATAGCTTCTCCAGCACGCGGTTGACCTCATCTGCATGCTGTCCCCCGGGGAAGTGCGCGAGATAGCGATTACCGGTGTCGAGCACGGCGCCGCCGAACTGAGGACGCGCCCCTCGATACTGGAGCAGGCGGATCGGTGAGGTCGCCAGCGATACCGCGAAGCTGGGAATGGAGAGAATCCACTCGATCGGCCTCGGCAGGTCGCGCCGGATGCGGCCACGTGCACGGGGACCGAGCATGATCCAGCGCACGCGATCGCGCCGATCGCTGCGTTGCGCCGCGCGATAGAAGGCGTACGGGTTCTGCTCCGGATCGGTCAGGAACCGGCGCGCGTGGCGCGCCATGTTGCTTTGACGCAGATCCAGCTTGGCAATCTCGGTCAGGGCGCGCACGAACTCGTCCTCCTGGTCCTGCGCGAGATACCAGTACGCCTTGAGAAAGCGCATTTCGTCCAAGAGCGGGCCCGCTGCGTGGCGATCTTCCCAGGCCGCGGCATGGCGTGCGATCTCGTCGAACGGAGCCTGCAGCACTACCACCGCCAGCTGCTCGAGCTCCGCCTTCGTCTCCGGATCCAACCGGATCCCGACCAGGCTGCGCGCCCCCAGGCTTTCGAGAATATGCTGATCGCGTTGCGTTCGTGCGGTCTCAGCCCGAGCCCGCAGCTTCTGCGCTTCTGGCTCGTCCGGGATCAGCCGGTCCGCGCGGTCGAGATGCATCAACACCGCTTCGGGAACTCTTGCCTTTTCCGCGCGCTCCGCGGCCTCCAATGCTTCGACGTAGAGCTGATGGCGCAGCTCTCGCTCGTAGCGCGCGATCTTCTGGGTCACCTCTTCACGCTCGGGCGCATCGGGGTAGCGCTCGACAAACTCCTGGTAGGCGCGTAGCGCCTGCCTCTCCTGGATCGTAGCTTCGGGGAAGCTGTGCATGAGCAGCAATGACGCAATGGCCGCGCGTCCCGTCTCGACCGTCGGCACCTGGCCTCCGAACAGAAACTGGGACACCGGTGCGGTGATACGGTTGATGACGCTGCCGAACTTGATCACGCGATCCTCGCGCAGACGTCTCTCGGCCAGGCGCAGCGGTTGCGAATCGAGATAACGCTCCAGGCGCCTGCGCAGCCTTGGGTCGACGTCGTCCCGCTCGAGCATCTCGTGAGCGTGCTGGAGATAGCTGCGACTTCCGTCCAGGGTGTTGAGAAGATCGATGCCGTTGTCCATGAGTCCGCTCGGCGGCTCACCACGCGCCTCGAGCTCTGCGTCGTGCTCCTCGATCAAAGTCAGGAGCTCCGCGGCCGAATCGGGTCGATCCGCCAGCACCAACGCGGCCATGCGGCCCGCGGTGCGCTCGACAGCGTCGGGCAAGGGCTGGCGCGGCGGCGTGGCATGGGCCATCGGCTTGCGTTCCGCGGGAGACAGTTCCCGCGGCCCCGCGCAGCTCGCCAGGACGAGTGCTACGGGGAGCAGGCTAACGAGGAAGCTTCTCATCATAGACGCGCAGCGTGAAGGCGAGGAATGCCTCGAGCTTTCTCGACGCTTCGATCTTCTCGATCGCACCGTCCTGCTGTGAGACCGCTTCGTAGAGGCGCGTAGCACCGAACGCGTACTCGTCGAATGTGGCCGGGTCGAAATCGAGCGAGATCGGAGGGTAGCGGCGCGTGTAGTGGCGTGAGAGGGCCGCGTACAGATCGGCGAGCTCCAGCAGATGGGCGTTTCGGTACTTGCTCTCGGCGTTGTCCTGGACCAGCAGCTGATACTGCTGTAAGGCGATCACGTCCAACCAGGGCTCGATCGTACGTCGGGCGCCGAAGTATTCCGCGCGTGCTGCTGCGGTGCGCTCGAGCTCTTCTCGAACCACCGGAACGTAGTGAGTGCCCTCGACCTCGGCCTGCAGCTGCTTGAGCATCTGAGTACGCCGGTCGAAGTCGGACATGGCCTCGCCGGGTGTGGCTCCCGAGGCCGGCTCGATGCGGCTGGCGCTATCCAGCTTCTCGCACACGGAGCGGGAGAAATAGGCCTGCTTGCGTAGAGGCGACTCCAGCTCCAGGACTCGTTTGTAGTGCTGGGCAGCCAGCTCGTACGCGGTGAGGCGCTCGAGCGCCCGTCCTTTGGCGAACAGGATCACATCGGTCAGGTAGCCTGACTGAAACTTCTCCTCGTGGATCTCCTCGAGGCTCTCGAGACGTCTCAGAACCACGCGGTAGATGTTCTTGCCCGAGAAGTCCCGCGCCGGTGGGAAGCGATAGGTATCGTCATCGATGTGGAGGCGAAGAACGGACACCACCTCGAGCACGTTCTCAGTGGGAGCGTAGAGCGGGTTGGGTTCCCTCTGGGACGTGCAGGCGGCCAGCAGGACCCAGAGGAGGAGGAGGCGTTTCACGCCCCAGTGGCCCGCGGCTTCGTGATCAGGTTCAACATTTTCTCGGTTGCGATCACTGCGGCGGCGACTTGGTCGGAGTCGACCGCGAGCGTGGAGAACGGTCGTGAACGCGCGCCCTGCCGCCAGGTGATCAAGGTCTCTACGATCGCACCGGACTTCCCGCCCGGCGGAATGCGGACCTTGTAGTCGATCAGCGTGGGGAGCTTGAGCCCCAGCTTGCGCGTGGCCTTGGCCAGCGCCTGCATGAATGCGTCATAGCCACCGTCACCGGTCGAGCTGGTCTCAACCCGCTTCCCCTGGTAGCTGAGGCAGAGCTTCGCGCTCGGCAGGTCGTCGTTTCGTGAGTGGATCTCGTAGCTTTCGATGCGTACCAGCTGATCCTTGGGCGTCTTGAGCACGTCTGCGATGATCATGGGCAGGTCTTCCGGAGTCACCGAGTGCTTCTTGTCTCCCAGTTCGATGATCCGCTGGAGCACGAGATCGCGGTTCTCCGGCAGCAGCTTGATGCCGAGCGCTTTCAGGTTCTGATCGAGCGACGCCTTACCGGCCATCTTTCCGAGGGCGTAGTGGCGCCGGCGCCCGAAGCGACCCGGAAGCAGAGTGTTAGCGTAGAGGTTGGCCTTCGTATCCCCATCCGCATGGATGCCCGCCGTCTGCGTGAACACGTCGCGCCCGACGACCGGGGTGTTGTCCGCGATGGGTTTGCCCGAAAACGTGGCGACCAACTCGCTTACGGCCGTGAGCTTCTTCTCATTGATCCGTGTCCGCTGCTGGGTCAGGTCGTGCAGCGAGGCCACGACCTCCGCCAGACGTGAGTTGCCGGACCGCTCCCCCATGCCGTTGACGCTGGTGTGGAGTCCGCGCGCTCCGGCCTCGACGGCGGCCAGGCAGTTCGCGGTCGCCAGCCCGTAGTCGTTGTGGGCGTGGTATTCGAAGGTGACATCGGGCCACGTGCGCGTCATCAGTCCCACGTAGCGCTCTGTGTCCGAGGGGTTCAGGATCCCCAACGTATCGGGCAGGAAGACGCGCTTCACCCCGAGCCCACTCAGGTTGGAGACATGCGCGAAGACGTAGTCGAAGCTATCGCGCACACCGCTCGACCAGTCCTCGAGGAACACGTTCACCGTGAGGCCCCGGCGGCGGGCATAGCGGATCGTCTCGGCTAGCTCCTTGAAATGCTTCTCCGGCGTGCTGCGGAGCTGCTTTTCGCAGTGTTCCCGCGAGCCCTTTGTCAGCAGGTTCATGACAGCGCCGCCGTTCTTTGTGATCCAGTCGACCGAGCGCTTCCCATCGACGTAGCCGAGGATCTCCACGCGCTGCTCGAGGTTGGACTTGCGCGCCCAGGAGGTGATGCGGCGCACCGCCTCCGCCTCGCCCGGCGAGATCCGCGCCTGTCCGAACTCGATGCGGTCCACGTTCACCTCGCGCAGCAGGAGCCTTGCGATCTGGATCTTCTCCGGTGGCGTGTAGGACACGTTCGGTGTCTGTTCCCCGTCGCGCAGCGTCGTGTCGAGAATCTGGATCATAGGTCGTGCCACGGGCCTGAGTTTACCCCCTGCCTTGCCGGAGGCACCCCGTAGCACAGGCGCCTGGGGGCCCGCGGGGCCCCAGGCCCCCATGCGCGAGCTCGCCGCGGGCCGCTGGCGGAATCCGCGTTGCATGCGCAAGATCCTGCGCAAGGCGCCAGAAATTGGGTGGTTCCAGCTCTCGCCCGCGAACGCCGATGGGTCCCCGGGGTCCCAGCGAAACCTTCGAGCGCGAGCGCGGTTTAACCAATGAAAGGGTCGACTCATCGACGACTCGAGAATCGATGATGATGCTCGGCTCATGCTTCAAGTCCGGGGGGGAGACCGGCGTGCCTTCGAGGCACTGTTTCGCCGTTACACTCCACCTCTGGTGAATTTCCTGGCGCGCATGGTTCCCGAACGAGCCCGTGCGGAGGAGTTGGCCCAGGAGGTGTTCTTGCGAATCTACCAGGCACGCGACCGCTACGAGCCGAGAGCCCGTTTCTCGACCTGGTTGTTCTCGATCGCCCACAACCTGGCGCTGAACGAGCTGAGCCGAAGCTACCGCAAGCGGGAGAGGCCGCTGGAGGATCCAGTGGTCGAGCGTATGCAGGACCCTCAGCCTGGAGCTGAGCAGCGTCTGGAGGGCAAGCGGGCGGCGCGGGCCATTGAGGCCGCGCTCGCGCGCCTTCCGGAGCGGCAGCGTGCGGCCCTGCTCCTGCGAGTGGAGCAAGGGCTCGGCTACGCGGAGATCGCCGATGTGCTGGATGCAAGCAGCGCCAGCGTCAAGAGCCTGATCCACCGGGCGCGCGAGAGCTTACTCGCGCGGCTGGACGAGCCAGAGTCATGAAGGGGTGCGAGGCCTATAACCACGAGCTGGATGCCTACATCGACGGGGAGCTCGATCCCCGTACGAGCGAGCTCCTCCAGGCTCATCTGCCCGGCTGCGGTGCCTGCACGGGTGCGCTCGGGAGGCGTGAAAGCCTCGAGCATGTGCTGCGCTCGCTGCCGCCGGTGCAGCCGTCGCCACAGTTCGAGGCCCGCTTCTGGGCTCGGGTGGCGCGAGCGGAGGAGGGACCCTCCTGGCGCGAACGCTGGTTTCGCGTGCCGCGTCTGGCCTGGGTGGCCGGCGGCGCGGCGCTTGCGGTGGGGCTGGCCTTGCTCGTGTCGCTGGGCGATCCCGCGCTGTCCGCACAGGACTGGGCGATCGTGGCGGACGCCGAGGGATTCGATCTGGTGTTGGAGGCCGACCCTGAGCTGCTCGCCGCGCTCGACGTGCTCGAATCATGGAGAGGTTCGGAGGAGCTTTGAGGGCATGGCAAACCCACCTGCTGGTCCTGGGGCTTCCGCTGCTCGTGGCCGCCGATCTGGGGCAACAGAACGAGGCGCCGAAGACGCGCCCACCCGGCGCAGCTCAGGCTGCGCTGCCCGCGCTGAGCCCCGAGGATCTGCAGCTGCTGCGCGAGCTCCCCGTGCTGACGGAATGGGAGCTGTTGCGCGACTGGGACCCGGAGGAGGATCTGCCCATCCCGGTCGGTTCACCTCCGCCGAGCCGCAAGGAGGCACCATGAGCCGGCTGGCCCCGCTGCTGCTGGCGTTGGCGCTTGGCCTGGTCTGGATGCTGCCGACGTCCGCGCTGGCGCAGCGGTTCGAGGGGGGCTCGCCGGCCCCCGAGGAGCTGAACGCCCAGCTTCAGGAGCGCATCCGCTGGTGGCAGCGGCTCTCCCCCGAGGAGAGAAAGGCGCTGCGCAATCGCTACCAGCAGTTCCAGCAGATGCGGCCGGAGCAGCAGGGGCAAATGCGGGAGCGGGTGAAGCGCTGGCGAGAGCTCCCCCCGCACGAACGGCAGCGCATGCGCGAGCGGCACCGAGCTTTCCGCAGCCTGCCGTTCGAGGAGCAGACGCGTATTCACCAGAACTATGAACGCTGGCAGCATCTGCCCCCGGCCGAGAAGCGGCAGATGCGCGAGCGCTTCGAGCAGTTTCGTTCGCTGCCCAAGGCGGAGCGTGAGCGTCTACGCAAGCGCGTGGGGGACCTGGATCCGGACCAGCGTAAGCGCTTCCGGCGCCGCGCCGAAGAGCGGCGCCGACAGCGACCCCAAGCGCCGACCGGTCTGCGTCCGAGCATCGAGCCGGCCCCTCGGCCCAGCCTCGAGCCCGCACCCCGCCCGCCGCGTACCCCGCAGCCGCAGCTCTCCCCCAAATCCCCGAGCAGCATCTCCCGTTAGCTGCCCGCGAGCGAACCCGGACCGGTGCCGCCTGGCAGCGATGGAGACGCCTGGACGCGCACGCCGTATCACCGCTCTGGGCTAGAACTTAGGAGCTAGGCGAAGAGTGGGAGGATGAAGCTCCGGAAGGTGACAATCAGGAGACCCACGGCGGATAGACCCAGGAAGGACATGGTGATGGCCATCATCAGCCAGCAGATCACCGCACCGAGCTTGTCCTTGGTCCGCTGAGGAAGGATGCGCTCGATGACGATCGAGCCCACGATCATCCCGAGCATTACCGTGAAGATCCAGGTCATCCGGAGCTCCTCCGTCTGCGAGGGTTGCGCCGATAAGTAGAACACACCGGTGCGGCGCGCGTCAAAGGTCCTGCGCGCCCTCCGCGAAGCGCTCCACCTCGCGCACGAAGGCCTCCGGCTGATCCAGCTGGAGCACGTGGCCGGCGTCTTTGAGCACCACGCGCTGCGCACGGGGCAGCTTCGCCACCAGCACCTGCGAGGCGCGCTGGAACGCGGCGTCGTGCTCCCCCACCACGACCAGGCAGGGTACGCGGATCTCGGCCAGGCGATCGACCAGGTTGGGGACGGGGCCGGCCACGCCTCGGGCGAAGCACGTCAGTCCCTCCACGCTGGAGGTCAGGACACTCTCCCGGACCGCCCGTGCGAGCTTGCTCTGGGGATGGAGCCCCAGCAGCTCCGCCTGGGCGCGCCGTCCCTCGAGATAGCGGGCCAGCCCCACCTCCTCCATCTTAGAGGCGGCGCGTTCCAGCATGGCCTGCCATTGCGCGAGTGCCTCCGGGTTCTTGAAGCCCGGGCCGGTGTTGAAGAGCAGCAGGGCGCGCACCTGCTCGGGGTGAGTCAGGGCGTAGGAGAGGGTGACCAGGCCTCCGACCGAGAGGCCGCCGACGAAGGCCGGGGCGTCGTCCGTCGCCGCCCGGTGTACGGCCCTGAGGTCCGCGACCACCTGCTTCAGGCTGTAGCGCTCCGCCTCCGCCGGGGCCTCCGAGGCACCGTGCCCGCGATAGTCCCAGGTAACGACGCGGAAGCGTCGCGCGAGCGCTTCCTCCTGTGCGCTCCAGTGGGCACAGGTGGCGAAGGCTGCGTTGCAGAGCAGCAGCGGTGGGCCGGCCCCCAGCGCGCGATAGTGGATCTTTGCGCCGTCGGTGGCTTCGGCAATTGGCATGCTCAGCGAGTCTCGAGCCGCGAGCGCAGCGCGCGCGTCATCTGCTCGATCTGAGCGCGCATGGGACCCCGGATCGTCATCTCGGGAACGAATGTACGCGTGCGGCCGTCCATGCGCAGGACTACGCGGGTACGTCCCTGGGGCCGCTCTTCGAGCTTGACCTCGCCCTCGAGTGAACGCCACACGTTGCCGTCGCAGATTTTCTCGAAGCGCACGTTCCCATCGGGGAGCGTCTCGAACACGAAGCGGATAGCGCGCGACTGGCCCAGGGCGCGAAACGGCGTAGAGGTCTCTCGCACGCGCTCGCTTTTTCTGGTCACGCGTGTGTCAGGAAAGAACGCCGCAAAGGTGCGGTCGTCGTCCAGATCCGCGACCACTTCCTCGCGCGGGCGGCCGACTACGAACTCCTTCTCGAACGTCATACGCTCTCCCCTGCGCTCAGCATACCAGAGCGAAAGACGCCCCAGCTCGACGCGAGCTCAGTGGATCTCGACCCAGTAGGGCGGGAGATAGGCCAGTTCGCCTTCGACCAGCAGCGCTGCGCTGCGCAGGATCAGCGGCAGCCGGACGGGGATGATCCGCTCCATGAGCCCGCGGCTGAGCTCGCCCCGCATCAGGTCGCTGAGCTGATTCACGAGCCCGCGGGGACCGGGCAGGATGACACGCTCGGGATCCAGCTCGGGATCCAGGCCAGCCTCGTGCTGGGCGCGGGTGACCGCCGCGTGGAGCCCGCCGAGCTCATCCACCAGCCCGTGCGCGAGCGCGCTCTCACCGAGCCAGACTCTTCCCTGGCCCAGGCGGTCGACCTCCTCGGTCGATACACCGCGTCCAGACGCGACGCGCTCCAGGAACTCCTGGTAGAGCGCGCGCACGAAGCGGCTGGTGCGCTCGCGTTGCGCCGCCGTGAACGGCTTGTCACCCACTGCGATCTCTGCGTAGGGGCCGCGCGCCAGCACCTCGGAGCCGATACCGAGCTTGCGATACAGGCCCGACAGCGCGGGACGAAGAAAAAAGATACCGATCGACCCGGTCAAGGTGGCGGGCTCTGCCACGATGGCAGTGGCCGCGCTGGCCACGTAATAGCCCCCAGAGGCAGCTGCGTCCGCCATCGAGATGACGACGGGTTTCTTCTCCCGCACCCGCTGGACCACACGCCAGAGCTGATCCGAGGCCAACGCCGAGCCGCCGCCGCTGTTGATCCGTAGCACTACCGCCAGGATGTCCTCGTCCTCGGCGGCGTCCTCCAGCGCCTCGCTGATGCTGTCCGCCGCGAAGGCTCGGGCGCGGGGTGAGAGCCCGCGTCCCCCCTGGGTAATCGGGCCGTCGCCGAAAATGAGAGCGATGCGCGGTCCGCTGCGCAACCCCAGGTCGCGCGGGTCGACCCGTACGTAGACGTCCCAGCGGACTTCCTCGGCCTCGCCGAGACCCTCGAGCTCCAGGACCTGCTTCAGGTCGGCCACGCCGTCCGCCAGGCCGACCGCAATGTACTCGTCGGCCGTACTAGGTGCCGCCTCGACCAGCTCGCGCACGCGCGTCGCCTCCAGGCCGCGGCCGGTCGCGATACCCGTTACGATCTGAGCGAAGAGTCCGTCTAGCAGGTTATTGAAGATCTCGCGTGCCGGCTCGCTCAGCTCGCGCGCGGCGAACATCTCGGGCGCTGACTTGTACTTGCCCACCCGTTCGTACTCGATCTGGACGCCGAGCTTCTCGAAGAAGCCGCCCAGGTGCAGGTACTGCCCGGCGATGCCGGCGAACGGGCCGAGAAAGCCCGGCACCAGATAGATCTTGTCGGCGGACGAGGCGAGATAGAGCTCACGTGTTGCGTTCAGCGTGGCGAGATCGAGTAGAGCGATCACCACCGTGCCCGCTCGACGCAAACGCATGACCGCGTCTCGGAGCTCCTGTATGCGTGCGTACCCGATGTCGAGCGCCCGGATCTGCAGCAGCACAGCCTGGACCCGCGTGTCTGCCGCAGCCTTCTCGAGCTGCAGCAAGAGCGTGGGCAGCGCGGGTCCGCGTGCAGACAGCCGCTGCAGCGCGTCCAGCGGCGGCGCCTCCTCCAGCTGGCCGCCCAGCTCGAGCACTAGCACGCTCTGCTCCGGAATCTGCGACCCGGTTCGGAGCAGAGCGATGCCGATCATGGCGGCGACGCCCAGGACCAACGCGATCGTAATTATCCGGCGCATGATCTCCCCCCGAAAACTCCCTACTCTCGGAAGCATGCGTGGTACCGCTCGCGGAGTCTACATCGCCGGGGTCGGTCTCACCAAGGTCGACCTTACCGGCAAGGTCTTCGGGAGCGTCTTCGACCTCTTCCAGCATGCCTACCAGCGGGCGCTCGAGAGCTCCTCCACCCCCAGCTTGGATGCCATCCAGGTGGGGATCATGGACTCCGAGGAGTTCGAGAACCGGGCCAATATCGCGGCCAAGATCGCGGATCGGCTCAGGCTCGTTGGCGTGCCCGCCGTCCGCTCCGAGACCGCGTCATCGACGGGAGCGGCCGCGTTCCACGAGGCCTGTTACAAGATCCGCGCGGGCGCCGCGGACAACGTCCTCGTGATCGCGGGCGAGCGTATGAAAACCGTCACTACGCCCGAGGCGACCAAGATCATGTCCAAGACGGTCGACCCGGTGGAGCGGCGATTCGGCTTCACGATGCCCGCCCTGATCGCGCTGATGACGCAGGTGTTCTTCGAGGAGCGCCGCGTGCGTGGACCGGAGGTTGCGGACGTCCTCTCGCGCCTGATGTACCGGGCCCACGCGCTGGGCGCCGACAATCCGCTCGCGGCCTTCAGCGGTCGGCCGGAGCCCCTCTCGGCCTACTTTGATAAGAGCCGGAACCTACCCGTGGCGACGCCTCTTCACCGCAAGGACTGTTCGCCCATCTGTGATGGAGCGGCGGCCGTTATCCTCACCTCGACGCCGCACGCCGTGCGTGTCGCGGGCCTCGGCGCCGCGACGGACACCTCCTCGCTGCTTGACCGAGCCGAGCTGAGCCGCATGGAGGCCACGAAGCGCGCTGCCGAGTTCGCCTATTACGACGCCGGGATCGCCGACATCCGTCGGGTGGAGGGCCTCGTGGTAGAGGTTCACGACGCATTCAACAGCCTGCTGCCCATCAATATGGTGGAGCTCGGCCTCTCCAGCCCCGACGAGGCCATCGACGAGCTCATCGGGTCCGGGCGCGGGGACACCGCGGCCGACGATCCCTACGCCAACGAGGTCACGGGCCCGCGCGGACGTGTGCCGGTGAACCTATCGGGTGGCCTGAAGTCTCGCGGTCATCCCGTCGGGGGCACGGGGCTGTTTCAGATTGCCGAGCTCTGGCTTCAGCTCACCGGCCGCTTCCCCAACCCACGTGCTCAGGTGTTGGACCCGCGCATCGGCGTGGCCCAGTCTATTGGGGGTCCAGGCAACAACGTCTACGTCACCCTGATCGAGCTGGCGAGCAACCAGCGTCAGGTGCTGAGCCACCTGCCTATGCCGCCCCGTTATCTGCGACCCTCGGATCAGAGGACTGTTCCCGCGAGCCAGCTACACGGGCGCCGCGCGCGGATCGAGGCGGCGACCACGATCTACGTGACCGCCAGCGGAGACGGACCCATCCATGTGGCGCTGCTCTCGATCGGCGACCGCCGCGTGTTCGCGAAGCTGGATGCGCCGACGGAGCCCGGCCTCGACGTGGTGCAGGCGCTTGCGGGCCAGCATGCGCGCTTCCTGGTCAAGGACGACGGCGACCACTACTTCCAGCTGGTGCGGGATCGCTGGGACGTGCCGAGACTCTTCCGCACTATCCGGGACCGCGTCCTGGCCCGCCGATGACGGGCTAGCCTGGATTTCTCACCGGGTTGCCGTAGCGAGGGCACTAGCGCTCCAGCCAGGGGATAATGGTCTCCTCGGGGACCTGGGCCCGCTTGGCCACGGCTTCCTCGGAGAGCAGCGTAATCGAGACCCGGCGATTGCGGCTGCCCTCGGGGTCGGCCGGATGCAAGAGCTGACGGTCGGCGAAGCCCCACACCTCCAGCAGCCGCTGGGGCTGGATTCCCACCTGCTCGAACACACGCCGTGCGGTGTGGGCGCGACCCGTGGAGAGGTCCCAGTTCGTCAGCTTCGAGTCGGTATCGAAGGGACCACTGTCGGTGTGCCCCTCGATCACGATGGGGTTATCGAAGGACTGGACCTCCTGCGCGATCGCCTGCAGCAGGGCCACTGCCTCATCGTTCAGCTCCGTGCTTCCGACCTTGAAGAGTGGAGTCTCGTTGGATTCGAGCAGGTTGATGCGAAGCCCCTCCTGAGTGTGCGCCAGCTGGATCTGATCGCGGTACTTATCGAACGAGGGAAGTTTCTCGAGAGCGTGCCGAATCTCCCGGGCCTGCGAGTGCCAGGTCAGCTTGCGGTTCTGCTGCGGTGGGGGGATTCTGGGCTGTACCTCGTCGAGCACCGTGGGCTTCCCTGAACGCGTCCCGCCCGGAAACGGCGTGGGCGTGCCCCCCTCCGAGAAGCCGATCGGGTCCTGGAAGTAATGCGCGACGTTGGCCTTGAACTCGTCGCTCTGGGCCAGGATCCAGAGCACGATGAAGAGCGCCATGAGCGCGGTCACCATATCGGCGTAGGCCATCTTCCAGGCGCCGCCGTGGTGCGCGTGTTTTTCGGCGTACTTGCGCTTGATGATGATCGGGGCCTGGGCGTGCCCCCCGCCTCCGATGTCCTCGGACACGGCGCTAGCCTTGCCCTCCGCTCTTCAGTTCGCGGAGAGCTTCCTCGAGCTCCTCGAACGTGGGGCGATCCACGCTGTAGATGTTCCGGCGACCGACCTCCACCGACACCCCGGGATTAACACCGTTGACCGATGCGGCAATGCTGTGGCGGATGCACTGGTAGCAGCGGTTCTTGGCGGCGGCCTTGGACTTCAGGGCGCCGGCCAGCGGGCCCGCGAAGCCATAGGCCATGAAGACACCCAGGAAGGTTCCGACCAATGCGCCGGCTATCTTCTTACCCAATGTGGCCGTGCCCTCATCGACCGAGGCCATGGTCAGGATGATCCCGAGCACAGCGGCCACGATGCCGTTCGCGGGCAGGCTGTCCGCGAGCTTGGTCATGGTATTGGCGGTCTCCATCTCTTCGTGGTGGAGCACCTCTAGGTCGCGCTCCATCAGCTCGTCCAGGTTATGGGCGTCGAGCACTCCCGCGACGAAGAGCTTAAGCGTGTCGCAGAGGAAGTGAACCGCGTGACTGTCTTGCATGAAGGACGGTTACTTGGAGATGATCACGGACTCCCCGGGGTTGTTGACGTGATCCTCCAGGGCTAGCACGCTGTCCTTGCGCGCGAGCTGCATGAGCTCGTAGTTCATCTTCAAGATTTCGAGGTACTGTGCCTTCCCCGGCCCGCTACCCCCGAACTGACCGAACAGGTCCTTGAGCAACCGGATGAGTACGCGCGTGGGGTTCTGGATGATCATTCCGCCGACCGCACACCCGACGATGATCAGGTACTCGGTGGGGATGAAGCGCAGGATCAGGTGACCGTGGTGCAGTACGTAGCCGCCGAGCACGCAGCCGATGACCACGATGAGCCCCAGCATGAGTTTCAAGAGACACGCCTCCCGTTGAAGGCGGATTGGCTTCTGCTGGGTGCGCTTTAGCCCACAGAAATTGCGTCGATGCGACAGCTGCGTCGCTTCCGAACAGGACCGTCAGCGGTCCAGGGAGTCGCGTCAGCGCCTGGGGACGAGCCGGAGGAGCGCGATCTCACGCGGGCAGTTGATGCGTATCGGGGGCCCCGCCACACCCAGACCCCGGTTCACGTACAGCAGGGAGTCCCCGTCCTCGAAGAGTCCCCGGGTCCAGCGGGTTATCAGGCGCGCTACGTTGTGGTGATGGGCCGGCGGGGGAAGACTGATCTGTCCGCCATGGGTGTGACCGGCCAGGGAGACGGGCAGGCCCAGAGCCGCGGCCTGACGGAAGAAGCTCGGCCGATGGACCAGGAGGATGCTGGGGCCGTCCTTCGGAACCTCCTGCACCAGACGCACGAGCGTTTGGCTCTCCGAATCGCGTTCGCTCAGGCTCTGGCCCGGATCGTCAAAGCCCAGCAGGTAGAGTGGGGCGCCGTCGATGCGTACTTGGACGTACTCGCCCCGGAGTAACCGGATGGAGGTGAGGCGATCCAGTGCGGACGCGACGGCTTCGGTGCCGGTGTACACATCGTGATTGCCGAGCACCGCGAAAACGCCATGCCGTGCCCTGAGGCGTGACAGCTCCCGGCAGCCCTCCTCGATGAAGCTGGGGTCAAAGTCGAAGATGTCGCCCGTGATCACGATCAGATCGGCCTCGAGCTCGTTGACGCGCTCGATCAGGCCGCGCAGGCGAGGCGCTCGAAGCTGCTGGCCGATGTGGAGATCGCTGATGTGTGCGATGCGGACTCCCTCGAGGGGCACGGGTAGGTTGCGCAGCGGCAGGTCGACCCGGTCTACCCGAACACGGCGCTGACCCACGAGATAGCCCCACAGCATCGAGCCGAAGCCGATCGCGACCGCAACCGTTCCCCCGGCCACGAACATGACATCCGCCACCCGGTCGGGGCCTCCGAAAACCCGTGTTAGACCCAGCGCCAAGCCACCGCTGACGAATACCAGTATCAGCAGCGGTCCGGAGACGAGTGCTCCGAGACTGCCCACCATGAATAGGCGGCTCATGACCCACACCGGTCGGATTGTACGCGAGCGCCTTCGCAAGAGGCTCGCGATGGCGAAGTTTGCGGCGGCGACCAGGACTGCGCAGAGCACGGCCTGCATCCAGCCCAGGCCCGGGCGTCCGGAGACGAGCAGCAGCCAATGCAGCACGAGCGTCTCCGAGACCGTGAGCATCAGCATCGAGGTCCAAACGATCCGTCGCATGATCACACTGCCGAACCTGTTCACGCTGGGCTGCCCTCCGGTGAATGCACCAGTCTATCCGAGCGGTGCGTATGCTGCACCAGAGTGCTCAGATGCCCGGACCGGGCCAGCTCTCCCCATTGCCGCAAATCCTTCGGAGATCCACGTCCTGCACCTCCCGCTTCTCGTCTGCAACGCGTTGAAAGCGCGCGAAGGCTTGATCCAGCATGTGTCCGTCGAGCTGGATACCCAGTGCTCTGACGCGCGCGGCGAAGCCGTGTCTTCCGGAGAGTTTGCCCAGAACGATCTCGCTGCCCACGGGATGTCCGATCTCTCGGGGGTCGAGACATTCGTAGGTCTCGCGCCGCTTGAGCACGCCGTCCTGATGGATACCGGAAGCATGACGAAAAGCGTTCCGACCCACGATCGGCTTGTTGGCCGAGACCGCGAGTCCGCTGCGCTCTTCGACCAGCTGACTCAACGCGTAGATACCGGTCGCATCGATGCGGGTACACGCTCCCAGCGCCGCGCCGTGCATACGCATGACCATCACGAACTCCTCGAGCGATGTGTTACCGGCACGCTCTCCGATCCCGTTGATCGTGACCTCCACCTGGCGTGCTCCGGCCCGCACCGCTGCGAGTGCGTTGGCGGTAGCCAGCCCCAGGTCGTTCTGGCCATGAAAGGAGAGCACGGCATCTTCGAGTTCTGGTACGCGCGTCTGGAGATCGAGCAGCAGCGCGCCCACCTGGTCGGGATGTGCACAGCCCACCGTGTCGGGGATGTTGATCGTGCGGGCGCCGGCAGCCAGCGCGGCCCTGACCAGGGTTGCCAGAAACTCGGGCTCGCTGCGGGTGGCGTCCATGGGGCTGAACTCGACATCGGGTGTGTAGTGCCGCGCGCGGGCCACGCAGGCCGTGGCCATCTCCTCAACCTGCGCGCGACTCTTGTGAAGCTGATGGCCGAGGTGTACCTCCGAGCTCGAAAGGAAGACGTGAATGCGTGGGGCGCGTGCATGCCGGACCGCGCTCCAGGCCGCGTCGACGTCACGGAGATGCGCCCGCGCCAGGGCGCAGACAGAGGCGTTCTTCACCTCCGTGGCGACGCGCCCCACCGCCTCGAGCTCGGCGGGCGATGCCCCGGGAAAGCCGGCCTCGATCACGTCGACCCGCAGCGCGTCGAGACGGGCCGCGATCTCGACCTTGTCGGCGAGTGAGAAACAGACGCCAGCGGCTTGCTCGCCGTCGCGCAGCGTCGTATCGAAGATCGCCACCGGCGTGTGCCGGCTTTGCTCGGTTCGGTCAGCGGAACTCATCGGGTCCTCCTCGGGACCTCCGCCGCCGCATTCAGCCAGACACTAAAAACCTCTCCGGCCGTTGCGGCGGGAGAGGTCCGTGTACTGGTTATCGCCGGCGCCTAAGCCACGCGCGCCGGGCGGACCTCACCCGCCCCGGTAAGACCCAGGAGAAGCAGGGCGTAACTCAGGTAGGTGATGGTCCACGTCCTCATGACCCCGCCACCATAGTGGGTCCACCGGAACAGGTCAAGCGCGTTCGAATCCCGCTGGGGACGCCAGTTTTCCTTGATCCCGCCAGGCGCAGGTTCGAGTCGTGTCCCCGGCACCAACTCAACTGCCCCCGGGGGCAGTTGTAACTGAACTGCCTAACAGTGTCCCCGGTGCCTATCATCTCACCCGTTTCGGTGCCGGCTGGACCCGGTAGCATGCGTAGGTCGGCGGCGTCGGGAGAAGGCTGAGCGCAGATAATCGGCGGTCACGGGACTCACCGAGCGGCCTCGCCAACGACGTGACGTAAACAGCCAATTTCATCTACTGTGTGGAACATGAGCCCCGGCTCCCTCAAGCGACCCCTCACGCCGTCAGCGGCAGCCGCACAAAGCGGTGCTGCTTCGGGGTCAAACCCAGTCCTGGGCACCACACTGGGCATAGCGGGAAAGAGCAGTATTACGTCTACTCGCCCTCCTGATCGCTATGGGACTTCGCCCCGGTGGAGTCGGGCGTAGTTCTCGTGGGTCTCACCACGTTCCTGCCGGAACAGGATGCGCTCCAGCCAGCCGTACTTTTCGACGAAGGCATCGTCGATTCGAGCCTTCTCCTCGTGCTCCATCACGAACTCGACGCGCACCGGGTACTCGATTCCTAGCAGGCGAATTCTGCAATTTGGGTCGCGCTCGAGGTTCTGCCACCAGCGGCTGTCCCCGGTCCGGAGCGTGCCCTCCCCATCCACGATCGCCACCCAGATCCGCGTGACGCGCTCGTCGCCGTCCGGGTCGACCGTCACGATGTGGAGGGACCGGCGGTCGTCCACCGCCCGCCAGTCGATGGGCTCCTGTGCAACCGGCACCGGCCCGCTCGCGCAGGCGAGACCCGCCACAAACAACATCGATGCGAAGCTCCTCATACCCTGGTCCCCCTTAGCCCCTCAACACCATTATGTCAGGGAGTAAAGAAGCGCGGCCAGTAAGTCTGCTGTAAAGCCGCATTTTCATCTACTCGGGCAGAACACCCGCAACATAACCATGCTCCACGACATCGTCCTGGAGCCGAACGACATCCTTGAGCTGGGCTCCGGGACCTCGGCGAGGCGGTACGCGATCCAGAGCATGGAATGCACCTTGCGTCGCGGGACTGCCCCCATCGACACGATCACCTGCTTCGAAGTTACGGTGGGGACGCGGCCGTGAGTCGGACCTGAGTCGCACCCCGTCTAAGACAGGTGTAGACTGCCGAAATGTGGGGGATCGCTGCCCTGATTGCGGGGCTTTCGGCCGCAGTAGCCGCTCTCCTTGCCATTCCATTCCGGCGCTGGGGCAACGTGGCCTATGTCGTCGTGATGGCCACCCTCTTCCTCCTCATCCGGGTGGGGGCCGATCAGACGATCCGGCCGCCGCTTGAGAACTGGTACGCCGAGAAAGAGCTTGCCAAGGACCCCCTGTACAAGCACATCTTCGATCAGTACCCGGAGCTTCGTGAACCCATCCTCACGGGGGTCATACACGTTGCTAATGGAGGGAGCATGGATTCCAAGGAGTGGAGCGCGATGTATCACACCATTGCTCCTGCTCTTCAGGCTCTCATCGGGAAGGCGCCCCCTGAGCACATCGTCCGGTTCATGGAGGTAACAGTAGCCGCAGCCAAAGAACTGCAGCGTCAAGACCCAGAGTTATGCTTCAAGTTCCTGTATCCGGACCCCAGAGGAGGGATCGACTCCACTAGGTACCTTGATCCTGGAACACAAAAGGAGATGATGAAAATGCTGAACGAGGGGGCTGAAGCGGCTGTGCTTCACCCGCACCGGTTCGATGGCGATCTAGATGAACTGATGGAGAAGCACGTAGCTATAGATCAGTTCACTCAAGAAGAACTGCTCGCTGTGGCGACCCCGAACGAAAATACGGATGCAGCGCTTGCATGCGGAGCTTCGATTAGGATATTCGATCAGATCCTCAAGGCCCCGGAGCCCGATCGGGCTGAGCTATTTCGAGGGCTTTTGACGGAAGGCTAGGCTTTGAGGGTTGCCCTCCAGCCCCGCGTACTCCTCGACGGAACGGGGCGTCGCAGTGGGATCTCCGCACCTCGCGAGGCCTCTTCTATCGGCGCCAGGAAAGGCTGCCATCGCTAGTGATGTAAACAGCCAATTACATCTACTGATGAGAGGCCCTCTATGTGCGGAAGGAGCACCAGCTCCGCCCCTCTGAAGTTACACAAATACAGTAATTTTACAGTCCCACTGTAATGCTTGTGCGATGTACAGCGCCTTCGTAGCCCTAACGGTCTCAGGCCCGTAACCAGACGAGATCGTCACCCGTATATGCTAGCGAATGGATACCCACGCGCGTGTCAAGCTGTATTGGGCCTGATTTAACGGGATGACCCGTTATCGGCCCTTCGGAATCCCCCAATGGGACGCTTGTTTGAGGATCATGTGGCGGCTCCAGTTCGTCATCGATGGTTAGGCGATCGCTTGCAAGACTGCGACGGCTTCATCGATCTCCTCCGTGGAGTTCAACACGCCCGGGGCCATACGCACCACCGGTCCCGCATCGCGATCGGCGGGGCTGACGATGATCTTGCGCTCATGCATTATCGTGGTTACTGCCTCCGGGCTGTGCTTGGTGACGCGGAAGAACGTGAAGCCCGATGAGAGTTCGGTACTAATGGGCGTGACGAGTTCCACGCCACGAATCTCCTGCAGGCGGTTCTTCAGGTAGGTGTTCAAAAAATGAATACGCGACTCAACGTTGTCCTTTCCTAGGGCGAGATGGAATTCGAAAGCCTTCCTGAGCGCCCAGCGGTGTTCGAAGGTATGAAATCCGCCGGGCGTCATCATGGGCCCGAACGCAGGGTCGTTGTTCAGGTTGAACGGCGGTATCGTCGGGTCGATGAAAGCGAGGTCGAGTTTGCGGCTGCAGATGATGCCTGTGCCTCGCGGGCCGAACATCCACTTGTGCGTGCCGGCGACGAAAAAGTCACAACCCATCTCGTCAAAGTTCAAGTTCTCGACGCCGAAACCGTGCACGCCATCGACGCAGTAAAGTATTCGATCGTTCTCGTTCCGGCCGACGTTGAGTTCGGCGACGAGTTCGCCAATGGCCGGTATAGGCAGCTTCACGCTGCTGCCGGAGTGAACCCACGTCAGCGCGAGAACGCGCGTTTTGTTGGTGATGTGTTGCTTGATACGCTTGAGTACTTCGGCGGTCGAGACGTCCTTCGGTTCCTCGTAGAGGCGGATGGTGTTGAGTTTGAAACCCTCGCGCTCGGCTCGATACCGCAGTGACGTCTGAGACGAGTAGTGTTCGTGCTCGGTGGACAGCACCTCTTGACCGGGTTTGATGCTGATGCCGTTGTAGAGGGTCGCAAGTCCCATCGTCGTGCTGTCGGTCAACGCGACCTGGCCAGCGTTGACGCCGAAGAATTCGCCGGCCTTTTCGCGTGTTTCCTCGCTGTAGCCCCAGCCTTTGAAAAGGTAGTTCGCGGGGTTGTTGTTCAGCCCGGCTCGATGTCGCTGGATGTCCTGTTCGACCACTCGCGGGTGAGAAGTCAACAGAAATCCGGCGAAGTTCCGCCAGCTGTAGTCCAGGTCGAATTCGTCGCGTAGCCGTTCCCAGTTCTCGAACTCGAATGCTGCGCTCGAGTCCGCGGACTGGGCCGACGATGCGGTCAGCGTTGATTGAAATGGCAGCGCGCCGGCGAGTAGCCCGGCACCCTTCAAGAGATTGCGACGAGACAGGTCCATCATGCGTCCTCCACCGAGCCGGGGATCATACGCTCTTCGCGCGCGTCGTAGTTAGGCGTGTTTCGCAGGTAATACCTGGCGTATTGCGTCAGACCTGCAAAGCAGGTCCGCTCACGCAAAGAGGCTTCCGCTGTATAGAGCCTGATTTAACAGAAGGACGCGTCATGGGCCCAGCGAAATCCCTCAAAAAGGACGCTTGTTTGTCCTTTCCGCTGTTGTGCAAAGGCTGGGGACGCTACGGCTTGATCGATCCCGCGGGAGTTCCGG
>SMWZ01000084.1 GCA_004356455.1 Deltaproteobacteria bacterium | reverse complement strand
GGTTCGTCATCGACGATCAATACGGCTGGAATGCGGTCCTGGGAACGAGTAAGCGGTTGAGCAGCCCCTTGAGCCATTGCTGGCGTGATCGGAGGACCCGTCCAGCCGCTTGAGCGAATGACTACGCTTCCCTAGACTCCGTACGCGGAGGGGGGGGTCATTGAGCCGAGCATCTATCCTGGTAGTGGATGACGACGCGGTCTTCCGCGCCGCTCTGTGCCGATATCTAAAGGGCGAAGGCTACGCCACGACCGCAGTGGTAGATGCCGAGAGTGGAATCGAAGCCCTCGAGTCTCATCCCTTCGAGCTGGTGCTGACGGATCTCAGAATGCCTGGAGTGGATGGGGTTGAGTTCATTGGGCGCATCCTCAAGCTGGACCCCAATGCGGTCTGCATCGTGATCACCGGTTTCGGCAGCCCGGAGCGCTCGGTCGAGGCGCTCAAGGCCGGAGCGTTCTGGTTCGTCGACAAGAGCTACGAGCGGATTGCGACCTTCGGCCCTCTGATCGAGAAGGCGCTCGAGAACCGACGCCTTCGATCCTCAAACCAGCAGCTTCAACGCCAGCTTGAGGCGCGCTACGGTTTCGAGAACATCATCGGCGAGAGCGACGTGCTCCGCCAGGCGATCGACGTGGTGCGCAAGGTCGCCGATACGGACGCGACGGTTCTCGTTCTGGGCGAGAGCGGCGTGGGTAAGGAGCTCTTCGCGCGCGCCATCCACTACAACAGCTCACGTTCGGAGGAGGCTTTCGTCCCGGTCAACTGCGGAGCCGTACCCGAGGAACTGCTGGAGAGCGAGCTTTTCGGCCACGTGCGCGGAGCCTTCACGGGAGCCATACGAGATCGGATCGGCCGCTTCAGCGCGGCCAACAACGGAACCCTCTTTCTGGATGAGATCGGGGACATGAGCCCCGCCCTCCAGATCAAGCTGCTGCGCGTGCTCCAGGAGCGCGAGTTCGAGCCAGTCGGCTCGTCCAAGACGGAGCAGGTCGATGTACGGATCGTGGCTGCGACCAATCAGGACCTGGGGGCGCTCATACGTGAGGGCCTCTTCCGCGAGGACCTCTACTTCCGCCTCAATGTGATCCCGATCGAGGTGCCATCGCTGAGGGAGCGCCGCGAGGACATTCCACTCCTGGTGGAGCACTTCCTGCATATCCAGCGCCGCCGACACCCAGGTGTTGAAGGCATCACGTCGGGCGCCATGAAGCGACTCGCGGAGTACCAATGGCCCGGCAATGTACGTGAGCTTCAGAGCCTGATCGAACGGCTCGCGATCCTGAGGCGCGGTAACTGGATCGACGAGTCTGACCTTCCGCATCAGGTCGGGGGGCCCCCTCCAGCCATCCGCTCGCCCTCGCTGCCGCCGGACGGCATCGACTTCTCGTCCGTGGTCGATGCCTTCGAATCGGACCTGATCCTCCAGGCTCTGCAGACGACAGGTTGGAACAAGAACCAGGCCGCAAATCTGCTGCGCCTGAAGCGCACGACCCTGGTAGAGAAGATTCGCTCGAAGGGACTCACGCCGTCCGCAGACTGACCCCCGCCGAGCACGGAATCAAGCACCGATGACGGATTTGTAACAGCGGTGTGTTCCGAAGCGTCAAAGATCTGACTGTCGCCATCGCGAATCTACGCGCCTAAGCCGGGTTCTTCCGCCTCACCTCTCGCGGTTTTTCGCTGCTCGCCGGAACACTTCGCGCCGGGATTGCGCCCGCGTGAACGGGCCAAGCTCCTATCCAGCCTCTTCACCACGCTTGCGGCACCCGACTTGCACACCGAGTGAGCCCATTCTGCTCTGGATGCTGCCCACGGATTCGGGAGGAACTGGCATGGAAGCGCTGTTGCGAGAAGCACAGAAGTTGCACGGTAAGATCCCCGCGACACTGAAGGAGAAGATTGTACTTGAGCACACATCGCTGATTCGGTACATCGTGAACCGCATAGCGCTCCGATTGCCCTCACACATCGATCTCGACGATCTTCACAGCACCGGGGTCATTGGTCTGATGGATGCCATCGACAAGTATGACCCGGAGAAGAACTGTAAGTTCAAGACATACGCTGAGTTTCGCATCAAGGGAGCGATTCTCGACCAGCTTCGCTCCCTGGATTGGGTTCCGCGTTCGATTCGTCAGAAGAGTCGGCGCCTGGACCAGGCCTACACGGAGGTGGAGCAACGCCTGGGTCGATCCGCAAGTGAGAACGAGGTCGCGAACTCGCTCGGCATTCAGCTCGATGAGTTTCATTACCTGCTCAACCAGGTCAAGGGGATCTCGATGGTCAACCTGGATGAGTTGCGTTCGGGGAGCGACTCGGATCAGCCGATCTACGGCGAGATCTTCGAAGACGTCAAGGCCGAGAACCCCTTCGCCTCACTCAAGTCGCGAGAGCTGCGCCAGACGGTGGCGGATTGCATCTCCAGCCTTCCACAGAAGGAGCGTCTGGTCATTTCCTTGTACTATTACGAGGATCTGAACATGAAGGAGATCGGAAGCGTACTCGGAATCACCGAGTCCCGCGTGTGTCAAATCCACACCAAGGCTGTCGCTCGGCTGCACTCGAAGCTGCGTTCGGCTCTGGTGTCCTAGAGCGCTCGCTATCGCACAGGTTGGGCCGCCCTGGCGAAGCAAGCGGTAAATGCTAAAGAAAGTCCGGGTGCTTCCCGATGTTGCCATATAAGGTGGAAGGAGGGAGCGCATGACCGACAACAAGCAAGGCGAGCAGCACTCGCCCCCCCGATCCGAAGCGGTCGACTCGCAGTACTCCTCTGAATACTTGCGGGAGGTCGCCGGCGGGGACGCCCGCCAGAAGCGCCTGGAGGAGCTCAAGCGCCGCATTGAGCTCGGCGCCTATCGCATCGATCCCGACTGGGTGGCCGAGGAGCTGCTCCAGCGGGGAGCTCTCGACTCCGACTAGCCCCCTACTCCAGGTCGCCGCCGACCTGTGCCCGCTCCGAGCGCTCATCGAACTTCAGGTAAGCGGTCTCGATAAAGCTTGAACCTCATGGTTCTGAAGCCATTCTTCGGGCCACATGTCCGCCCAGGCCAACCACCACCAGCTACGCTCCCCCGCCGTCCAGCGCGGCCAAGAAGCCCGCGCTCAGCTCCGCTTCCAGCCGCTGTCGCCCGGCGTCGGGCGGTTGACGCACGTGTCCGAGGGCCACGCGCCAATTTGGTATGGTTTGCGCGCTCGGTCGGATGGCCGAATGTACTCAACCGGCGACGCATTTGTTCCGATAGGCTCAGTGGATCCGGCTGGTTTCGGCCGCCGCGTGGAGGTTCGGGGAAATGCCGAAGACCCTGCTTCTGGCTGACGACAGCGTCACCATCCAGAAAGTCGTGGGGATCACGTTCGCCAGCGAGGACGTTGAGCTGGTCACTGTCGACAATGGTGACGCTGCTCTTAAGCGGGCCCGCGAGATCAAACCGGATCTCGTGCTTGCGGACGTCTCCATGCCCGGGCTGGATGGGTATGAGCTGTGTGCCGCGCTCAAGGCGGACCCCGAGCTATCTCACATCCCCGTGCTTCTGCTGACCGGCACATTCGAGCGGTTCGACAAGGAACGCGCGACACGAGCGAAGGTGGACGCGTACATCGCCAAGCCGTTCGAGGCGCAGGCACTCGTCGACCAGGTTCACCAGCTGCTGGAGCGGAAGCTGCCTCCGGTCGTAGAAGACCTGCCCGCTGCCAACGCCAGCGCCGATCCACAGGCTGCCCCCGACTTCAGCTTCGACGATCTGGAGTTCGAGGCCGGTACCAAGCCGGCTGAAGCGTCGGAGGAGAGCCCCGTCACAACCGTGGCCCCACCCCTGGCCGCTGAGGCCGCAAGCGCGCTCACGCCACCCGAGGAGGTGGCCGTAGCCGTGAGCACGGACGACGGCGAGACCCAGCGCGAGGAGATCAGCCAGCTCGGAGATTCACTCTTCAACGAGGGAGCCGTTCTGGAATCGCTCCACCGCACCGCTCCCGACGAGACGGCCCCCAGCGGCGGTACCCTGCAGGCGGATCCTTCCAGTGTGGATCCCGCGGACGAGCTCGATGCCAGCGCGGACTCGGGCTCTATCGATGTGGATCCGCAGGAACAGTCGGAGGTGCTGGGCGAGGTGCTCGTACAGCCTGCACGGCCGCCGGCGCCCCACCCCGCGGACAAGACGGTGGCCTGGCAGCCGGAGAAGTCTCCGCTCATAGACCCCGAGCCCGAGAAAGTCGAAGCGGAGCTGGACTGGGTCGAGCCGGCCGCCGCAGAGCCCAAGCCGATGCCCGCACCCGACCCGCTGCTGGATGATCTGATCGAAGCTCCGGAGCCCACGGCGGTTATCGCCGACGCGGAACCGTTGCCCGCCGGTCCCGATGTGGATGCCATCCGCGAGGTGCTGGAGAAGCTGGCCTGGGAGGCCTTCGGACCCCTGTCTGAGCAGCTCGTGCGCGAGATCGTGCAGAAGGTGGAGGCCATCGCCTGGGAGGTCGTGCCTCAGCTGGCCGAGCGCCTGCTCCAGGACGAGATCGCGCGCATGAAGGCACACAGCTCCGACTGAGCGGTCCGGTCTCGCAGGACACACGTACGCGTCCCCGCTATATTGCGTTAGCGATCGCATTGACCAACGGGGAACCGAGTTGGCAAACATGCCGCCGCGTGCAACCTGGGCCTGGCTGGTCGACGCGGCGCTCGCCGAGGACCTCGGCCCCGGAGACGCCACGTCCGAGAGCCTGATCTCCAGCGAACTCATGGGCGAGGCCCAGATCGAGGCACGCGAGCCCGTGGTGCTGGCCGGGATGGAGGTGGCGCGTGAGGTCTTCACGCGTCACGACGTGGCCTGGGAGCCAATGCGTCTCGATGGCGCTCGCTGCGAGGGGCGCGTCGCCGGCGTTCACGGCTCCATGCGCGGAATCCTGGCGGCGGAGCGAACCGCGCTCAACTTCCTACAACGCCTCTCGGGTATCGCGACTCTAACCGCGCGCTTCTGCGATGCCGTGCGGGGGACTCGTGCCACGATCGTTGACACACGCAAGACCACCCCGGGATGGCGCACGCTCGAGAAGTTCGCCGTACGCTGCGGCGGGGGAACCAATCACCGCCTGGGGTTGTACGACGCCATTCTCATCAAGGACAACCATCTCCGGGCCGTGGGCTCGGTGACCGATGCGGTCAAGCGCGCGCGGGCTCAGAACCCGTCGGGCTTGCGTGTCCAGGTCGAGATCGAGTCGCTAGAGGAAGCGCGCGAGGCCATCGAGGCGGGCGCCGATGCACTGCTGATCGATAATCGTACGCCGCCCGAGATCGCCGAGATCGTCCGCTTCAGCGACGGACGCGTGCTGCTCGAAGCGAGCGGAAACATCACGCTGGCCAACGTAACCGAGGTCGCCCGCACCGGCGTCGCCCGGATCTCGGTGGGAGCCCTCACGCACTCGGCTCCAGCGGTAGACCTCGCGTTGGAATGGAACGCTCGCTCTACGAGCTGAGGCCTTCCTGCCGCTGGCTCGGCTGCCGGCTCGACGTGTACCATGAGGTGGACTCCACCAACCGGGTCGCGGAGCGCCTGGCCCGCGCGGGTGCGCCCGAGGGCACCCTGGTCCTGGCGGACGCGCAGACCTCGGGTCGGGGCCGCATGGGGCGATCCTTCTACTCCCCGGGCGGCCACAGCCTCTACTTCTCAGTGCTGCTGCGACCACGCATGGCGCCGGAGCACCTCCATCGCCACATCTTCGTCGCCGCGCTCGCCGTGGCCGAGAGCGTGGAAGCGGCCCTGCCCTCCTCGGTGCCGGTCGAGATCAAGTGGCCCAACGACGTGCTGCTGGCGGGCCGCAAGACCAGCGGGATCAACCTCCCGGTCCAGCTCGAGGGGCAGCGGGTAACGTCGGCCGTGCTGGGGGTGGGCATCAACGTCAACCTGCCCGAGCACGCCTTCCCCGCCGAGCTGCGCCCGATCGCCACCAGCCTGCTCATCGCCGGAGGCCGGTCCCTGGACCGGGTGAGCTTCGCCGAGGGGCTGCTCGCAAAGCTCGAGGCCGGCATCGAGCGGCTGCGCCAGGACGGCTTCGGTCCAGTCTTGGAGAGATGGCGGAAATACTTCAGAATGCAGGGCCAGAGGGTACGTGTGGGCGGACCCGGAATGCCGCGCGAAGTCGAAGGAATCGTGGAGGGGGTAGACGCCGAGGGCGCGCTCATCGTCAGGTCGGACCGGTCGCGGGAGCGTATCCTGGCCGGGGACGTGACCCTGCTGAAGCGAGAGGCCTAGTCGTGCTGCTGGCGATCGACATCGGGAACAGCAATATCGTGCTAGGGGTGTTCGAGAGGCCGCAGCTTCTCCACCACTGGCGCCTGCCCTCGCGCCAACAGTCCACCTCGGATGAATGCGCCGTCACCCTGCACTCGCTCTTCAACCTGGTCGGTCTCAACCCCAAGGCCGTGACCGACATCATCATCTCCTGCGTGGTTCCACCACTGCTCCCCATCTTCGAGCGGACCTGTACCAAGCTCTTTCGTTGCGAGGCGCTCATCGTCGGCCCCGGGATTCGCACGGGCATGCCGATCCGGGTCGACAACCCGCACGAGGTGGGCGCGGACCGGATCGTCAACTCGGTCTGTGCCTTCGAGCTGCTGGGAGGCCCGGTCATCGCGATCGACTTTGGTACGGCGACCAGCTTCGACTGCGTCTCCCGCGAAGGAGAGTTCATCGGCGGCGCGATCTTCCCCGGCATCCACGTAGCGCTCGAGGCTCTGGTGAGCCGCGCTGCGAAGCTCTCCAGCGTGGAGATCGTGCGCCCGGCAACGGTGATCGGTCGCAACACGACACACAACCTGCAGTCGGGAATGCTCTTCGGCTACGCGGGCATGGTCGACACCATGATCCATCGAATGAAAGAGGAGCTGGGAGAGGACACGCAGGTGGTCGCCACGGGAGGCCTCGCCCACCTGATCGCGTCCGAGGCCAAGACCATTCAACGGGTGGAGCCGTTCCTGACCCTGGAGGGGCTGCGCCTGATCTTTGAGCGCAACCGCGAAGGCTCGGCCGGGCGCTCACAGGCGGAGCTCCGGACCCGAGCGAAGGAGACCTCATGAGCAACGATGTAACCCAGACCCGGAGCTTTGTGCTGATCGGCCATAGCGGAGATGGCAAGACAACGCTGGCGGACTGCGTGCTAATGGCTGCGGGAGTGACGAATCGTCTGGGCAGTGTGGAAGAAGGCACGTCCTTCATGAACTACCTACCCGAGGAGCGCACACGTCGGTCGACGATCTCGGCCGGGCTCTGCACGTTCGAGCACGCGGGCCACGCGTTTGCGCTGATCGACGCGCCGGGCGATGCCAACTTCGCAGGGGAGGCGCTGGGAGGTGTGCAGGCCGTCGATCATGCTGTTTTGGTGGTGTCGGCCCAAGACGGAGTGAAGCTCGGGACCGAGAAGGCCTACAAGCTTGCGCGCGAGAGCCGAATCACCGTGACCGCGGTCGCGAACAAGATGGATTCAGAACGCGCGGACTTCGATGCATGTGCCGAGCAGCTCGAGAAATCTCTGGGAACCCGCGTCGTGAAGGTTCATCTGCCGCTTGGCAGCAGCACGGGCTATGAGGGCTACGTCGATCTGCTCAAGCGCCGTACCTACAAGTTCGCCAAGGATCAGTCGGGGAAGGCCCAGGAAGGAGACATCCCGGATGAGGTCGTAGATGCCGTCGAGTCCGCCCACGCCGCCATGGTGGAGGCCATCGCGGAGGGCGACGATGCCATCCTCGAGAAGTACCTCGACGAGGGTGAGCTCTCCGAGGACGACGTCGTCACGACGCTGCGCAAGGGAGTACGCGAGGGAACGCTCCTACCGCTGCTATGCGCGGCGGCGGGACAGAACATCGGCGGCGCGGCCGTACTGGATGCGGCGACGCGCTTCTTCCCCTCCCCCGACGAGGTCATGCCGCGGCGCGCACGGAAGGGTGAGGAGGAGGTCGAGCTCAAAGCCGACGCGAGCGCCCCGCTGGTGGCTTACGTCTTCAAGTCGATCGCCGACCGCTACGCGGGGATGCTCTCCGTGATCCGGATCTATGCGGGCACCCTGCGCACCGACATGACGCTGCATAACGTGCGTACGGGGACCAAGGAGCGGATCTCCAAGATCCTGCAACTCCGCGGCGAAGAGAGCGAGGACATCAAACGCGTCGGGCCGGGAGCGATTGCGGCTCTGCCCAAGCTCAAGGACACGCGTACCGGCGACACCCTGAGCGAGGACAAGGAGGGTCTCGAGGTCGTCACTCCACCGATCCCTCGCGGGGTCTCGTCGTTCGCCGTGGAGGCCAGCGAGAAGGGTGAGGAGGAGAAGGTCTTCGAATCGCTGAACCGTCTGGTCGAGGAGGATCCGACCCTCCACCTGGGCCGCGATGAGCGAACGAATGAGTTTCTGCTCACGGGGCTGGGCACGATCCACGTCGAGGTTACCCTGGAGAAGCTCAAGCGCCTCTACCACGTAGATGTCACGCTCAAGCCCCCCAAGGTCCCCTACCTGGAGACCGTCAGCGGACGCGCCGTGGAGGTGGAGGGCAAGCTCAAGAAGCAGAGCGGCGGACGCGGCCAGTTCGGCGTCTGCTACCTCACAGTCGAGCCGGCAGAACGCGGCTCCGGGGTTCAGTTCGTGGATGAGATCGTGGGAGGAGCCATCCCCCGCCAATACATTCCAGCAGTCGAGAAGGGGGTTCTCGAGACCTGCCAGATCGGGGTTATTGCGGGATATCCGCTTACGGACATCATTGTCCGCTGTGTCGATGGCAAACACCACTCCGTGGACAGCTCGGAGCAGTCGTTCAAGATCGCCGCCAGCATCGGTCTCAAGGCGGCGATCCAGCAAGCCAAACCCACCCTGCTCGAGCCCATCATGGACCTGGAGGTCTCGATCCCAGACGAGTTCGTGGGCGACATCATGGGAAACCTGAACAGTCGTCGCGGCAGGGTCGCCGGGGTGGAGTCGCGCGGCTCCATGCAGATGGTCAAGGCACAGGTGCCGATGGCCGAGACGCTTTCATACGCAGCTGACCTCACCAGCATGACAGGTGGTCAGGGGTCATTCAGGATGGAGTTCCTTCGCTACGAGGAAGCGCCTGCTCAGGTTCGAGAGAAAGTCATCGCCGACGCCCAGAAGGAGAAAGGCGACTAATTCGCGGGGCCGTACGGTCCCGCTGCCGGAGGAAGCGTGATCGTCGATCCTGGTTCGGTCCTGGAGAGCCTGGGCTCGGCGCGCCGCTTCGCAGATCCGGGTGCGCCGCTGAAGGCCCGTATGGTGGCCGCCCGCGGGGCCCTTCCGTTGCCCCCCACGCAGCTCGTCTCCGTGCTCTTCGCCCTCACCCTCGATCCTGAGCCAGAGGTCCAGGAGCGTGCCGCGCAGAGTCTCGACGAGCTGCCCGAGCGTGTGCTGGACCACGCCCTCGAATCCTCGCTCCATGTCGGAGCGCTCGCCTTCCTGGCCGAAAAGCTGCGCGAGGACGAGCCCCGACTGAAGGCTATTGCCCTCAACTCCGCGACCTCCGACGACACCTTCTGTTTTCTAGCCAGCCTCCCCTTCCGTGCGCTGATCGACATCGTCTCTCACAACCAGACCCGGCTGCTGCGCTGCAGCGCGCTCTGCGATGCGCTCGGAGAGAACCCCGTGACCAGCCAGGGCACGATCGATCGCGTGCTGGAGTTCCTGGGTCTCTCGCGGGGGGAAAGCGCCGAGGAGGAGCCGGAGGGCCCTGTGCCGCCCGATCCGATCGGGGACGAGCCGGCCCCCGATTTCGATCCAGACGATCCCTCCAGCCTACCGCCCCAGCTGCTCGAAGACGTGGAGGAGGGCCATGAAGAGAAGGCGGAGGAGCGCACCAAGAGTCTCACAAGCCTGCTACTGACGCTGACCGTGATCCAGAAGGTCAAGCTGGCGCGATTCGGCAACCAGGAAGCCCGCGGACTCCTGGTCCGCGACCGTAACCGGATCGTGGCGTCGGCCGCGATTCGCAGCCCCAAGATCCGCGATAACGAGGTGGTCCAGTTCGCCAAGGCCCGCAACCTTTCGGACGATGTGCTCCGGATCATCGCCAGCACCAGAGAGTGGACCAAGAACTACCAGGTTCAGCTGGGCCTCGCGACCAACCCCAAAACCCCACTTCCATCCGCAATTAAGTTCCTCAACTATCTGACCGATCGAGACCTCAAGAACATCATGCGCAGCCGTGATGTACCCAGCCCGGTGTCGCAACAGGCGCGCCGAATCCTGAGTCGCAAGGGTAAGGTCTGATGGGGGAGCTGGACCGGGAAGCGAAGGCGATCAAGGCCAAGATCGTCTACTTCGGTCCATCCGGAGTCGGGCTGACCACCAACCTGGAATCCATCGCCCGCAAGCTGAAGAAGGAGCAGTGCGGCGACCTGCGCGTCTCGCGCGTGCCCAAGGACAAGAAGGCGGCGTACGAGGTCCTGCCTGTCGACCTCGGGAAGGTCCGCGGCTATAGAACCGCGATGCAGATCTACACCGTGCCAGGAGGAACCAAACACGCGGCCATACGCCGCCGCATCCTCGAAGGTGCGGACGGCGTGGTGTTCGTGGCCGACCTGCGTCCGGACCGCCACGATGTAACGCTGGCCGCCGTCAAGGAGCTCGAGGGACACCTCAAGGTCTACGGACGCACGCTCGAAGACACCAGCCTGATCGTCCAGTACAACCGTCGCGACGAGGTGGACGAGAGCGTGCTGGACAGGTTGCATCGTCGCCTCGCCTTGAAGCCGGCCGCTTTCTTCGAAGCCTCGGCGAACGATGGAACCGGTGTGCTCCAAACGCTCACCACGCTATCCAAGGTGATCCTGGCCGAGTTTCGCCGGCGGGCCGAGTCGGGGGAGCCGGTCTCCCCGCGGCCGGCCGCGCAGGCGCAGCTGGACGGCCCCAACAAGGGCTTCCGCATCGAGAGCGCGGGCCCGGCCCAAGGCTCGGACGGCGCGGTGCAGATTCCGATCCGGTTGATCGACGAGGCATCCGGTCGGCGGCTCGAGTTCTCGCTCCAGCTGATCATCGGCGAGACGAAATAGACCGTGCGCAAGCGTCTCGCCATCATCGGTCACGGAGAGGAGGGGCTCGCGCTGATTCCCCTGCTCGAGGCCAATCCCGACGTCGAGGTCTGCGCCATCCTCACGCAGGATCGCGAAGCCACGCTCGAGGGTTTGCGCCAGGTGCAAGCGGGGCTCGATCAGCGCTTTGCGGCGCGCGTAACGGACCGGATCGAAGACGTGCTGCAGACGGAGGGGCTGGTGGCGATCGTGGACGCGGACCCCGCCTCCAGCATGGAGGAGGTGCTGAGCGAAGCCCCGGCCCGGGGCATCCAGGTGACGACTCCCTTGATCGCAAAGCTCCTGTACGCGTTCGGACCCGTGGATGCCACACGCAAGCCCGACCTGCTGCAAACCCTGGGAGAGATCCTCGAGTCCTATAACTTCACGGTCGATCGCTCCGGCCTGCTAAACCGCGTACTGCAGATCGCAGTGGGGGCCACAGGGGCGGATCGTGGCTCCCTGATGCTGATCGACCCGAGCGACGATTGCCTGACGGTGGACGTGGCGATCGGGATCGAGAAGGAGCTGATCGACAAGATCCGGATTCGACCTGGTGAGGGCATCGCCGGACGTGCGCTGCAGGATCGTCGCGCGATCCTGCTCAAGGGCAAAGCCGATCGCCAGCGCTACAACATCGTGCGCGAGCGCGATGACGTCGTTTCCGCGATCTCAGCACCGCTCATTTACGGTGACCAGGTGATCGGCGTTCTCAACCTCTCACACACAAGGGAGCATGGTGTCTTCACCAACGATGATCTCGACTTCGTGCAGCAGCTCGCCCACATCGACGCCAAGATCATCGCCCGCGCCGAAGAGTATCATAGCCTGCTGCGCGACTCGGTACGCCTGCGCGCTCAGACGCAAATCCGTTCGCTTCTGAGCGAAGCCCAGCCGCTCCAGCGACGACTCTCCGCGGTCTGCGCTCATATCGCCTCCGAGATCAAGAACGGCGTCTGCCACATCTTTGTGCACGACCCGGATCTCGATGTGCTCATCCTCCATGCTTCATCCAGCGCGGTCGATCCGCTGGCGTCCCCGATACGGCTGCGCCTGGACGAAGGTGTCCACGGCTGGGTGGCGCGTTCTCGCGAGCCGGTGGTGCTGTCCCGTAAGCTCCACCGAACCCAGTTCTGCTTTGCGGTGCTGCCGCTCGTGATGCAGGGCGATTTCCTGGGGCTGCTCTCCTTCGAAGGCACCAACGGCACGGAGCATCCCGAGATCCTGCGCGAGAAGATCACGGCCTTCTCACAGGCGTTGAGCGAAGAGCTGCACGACGCACTGCGCGAGCTTCGCATGGAGCGCGAGACCACCCAGACCGCTGCTATCAATGAGTTTATCTCACGCCTCCGCGACTGCGCGGAGTCGGCCGAGATCCACCGCCTGGTGACGAGCTCCGCCGCCATGATTCTCGAATCCGAGCACGCTGTGTTGCGGCTGCAGGATCCGGACTCCGGACGCTTCCGGATTCGCTCCTATTTCGGATCCGCGGATACCGATGCTCAGGCACAGCTCTTCGCGGTGGAGAAGGAGCTCTCGATCGAAGCCATCAAAGATCGCCGGATGCTCCGCATCGTCGACCTCGAGTCGCGCACCGATCTGGACGAGTACCGGAGCGAGATTCGGAACGCCCTGCTCCAGCCGCTGCGGCGGCAGGAGCGGGTCGTGGGAACGCTCTCCGTCCTGGGCAAAGTCGTGCAGGATCCTCTCGGCGGGGAGAGCTTCAGCAAGGAAGACCAGACGTCGCTCTCCCACCTCGCCCAGCACATGCTGCAGGCCCTGGATCAGGTCGAGGAGCAGGAGCGTGCGCGGCGTCTCCAGCGCTTCGATGAGGCGACCGGCCTACCCAACGCCGCGCAGCTGCGCGAGCGCATCGAGCAGGAGATCGCCCGCTGCAGCTCACGCGGACGGCAGCTCGCCCTGATCCGCGTTCAGATCGAAGGGCTCGCCACCCTGATCGCCCAGTCGCAGGAGGAGGGGGAGCGCGTGCTGCTCTCGATCGCGCAGGAACTGCGCGGGGCTTTGCGCGAGTTTGACGTGATCGCGCGCACGGCTCTGGATACCTTCGACATCCTGGTGCCCGAGCCCGACGCCGAGATCCCGGCGCTGCTCGGCCCGCTCGCACGGCGCGCGCGCGAGGCGATTCGGCGCGAGCCCGACCCGACCCTGAGTGACCGGCTGCGTCTGGCGTTCGGCTATGCCCTCTTTCCCGATGAGGCACAGACCGCAAACGCCCTGCTCGAGCGCGCCCAGAACACCCGCATCTCAAGCGATTAGCCCGCGGTTACTCCCAGGGACTCTCGACTTGAGGTAGCTCCAGCGCCTGAGCAACCCCCGCATGCGTGACGTCGCCACGATAGCAGTTCACACCCCGCGCCAGCGATCGGTCATCCCGCAGCGCGCCCTCGACCCCACGCTCGCAGAGCTGCTGCAGGTAGCCGAAGGTGGCGTTACACAGCGCGACCGTCGATGTGCGAGGCACGGCGCCGGGCATGTTGGTTACACCGTAGTGAATCACCCCGTCCACCGTGTAGATGGGATCCGAGTGCGAGGTGGGCCGAATCGTCTCCACACAGCCACCCTGGTCCACCGCCACATCGACGATCACCGAGCCGGTCTTCATGCGTCGCACCAGCTGCTCCGAGACCAAACATGGCGCCCGGGTGCCCGGGTTCAGAACGGCTCCGATCAAGAGATCCGCGTCCAGCACGCAGTTCTCGATGTTTAGCTCGCTCGCATACAGAGTGCCGAGCTCACCCCGGTAGATGTCGTAGAGCGCCGACAGGCGCCGATGGTCGATGTCGAGCACATCCAGATCGGCCCCCAGTCCGACCGCGACCCTTACGGCGGCGGTGCCGACGATGCCGGCACCGATCACGGCGACGCGACCGCGCCGCACGCCCGGCACGCCGCCCAGCAGTACGCCCCGCCCTCCCTGGTCACCCTGCAGATAATGGGCGCCGATCTGGATCGACAACCGGCCCGCCACCTCGCTCATGGGGACGAGCAGCGGAAGCACGCCGTCGTCGGTCTGCACCGTCTCGTAGCCGATCGCAACGATCTCGCGCGCCAGCACCTCGACGGCGAGCTTGCGATCGGGCGCCAGGTGCAGGAAGGCGAAGAGCGTCTGCCCGGGGCGCATCGCGGCGATCTCCGAGCGGGTGGGTTCCTTGACCTTGGTCACGAGCTCGGCGGTCTCAATCACCTCCTGCGGAAGCTCCAGTACGGTCGCGCCCGCATCCTGATAGGCCTCGTCGGGGAAGCCGCTGCCGCTGCCCGCGCCCGCCTCTATGAAAACGCCGTGGCCTTGCTGGGTGAGCGTACGCACACCGCTCGGCAGCAAGGCCACCCGCAGCTCCCGGTCCTTGGTCTCCCGCAGGACACCGACCCGCATAGACCCCCCTTAGTGGTCCATGGCTTCGATCAGGATCTTGGCCACCTCCGCGCGCGTGAACTCCTCCGGCGGCAGCTCCCCCCTCTGCAACATCTCCCTCACCTTGGTGCCCGAAAGGAAGACGCGGTCCTCCAGCGCACTGTTGGTCGTCTTGCTCGTGGCCATGCCGCCGGATTTCTTGCAGAAAAAGGAGTGCTCGAACTTGAGGGGCACGATCCCGAGCTTGGCGGGATCGAACTCGTCGAAGATCTTCTGCGCGTCGTAGGTACCGTAATAGTCTCCCACGCCGGCGTGGTCGCGGCCCACGATGAAATGGCTGCAACCATAGTTGCGCCGCATGATCGCGTGGAAGATCGCCTCGCGCGGCCCGGCGTAGCGCATGGCGGCGGGCAACACAGAGAGCACCACGCGCGCCTTCGGATAGTAGGCGTCGATCAGGGCCTCGTAGCAGCGCATGCGCACGTCGGCCGGGATGTCATCCGACTTGGTCTCGCCCACCAGGGGGTGGATCAAGAGTCCGTCGGTGATCTCAAGCGCGCACTTGGTGAGGTACTCGTGGGCGCGATGGATGGGATTGCGCGTCTGGAACGCGACAACCGTCTCCCAGCCGCGGCGCTCGAACTCGGCGCGCGTCTGGCGCGGCTCAAGGTGATACTTGGGAAACTCTCCGGGCGGAAGCGAGATCACCCGCAGCGGCCCCCCGAGGCGCACCTCGCGCGCGCCATAGAGCGCGGCCACGCCAGGATGCGCCTTGTCATCGGTCTTGTAGACCTTGCGCGCCTCCTCTCGCCGATCGCTCGTGTAGCGATCCTGCACCTCGAGCAGCCCCACGACCTCTCCGGCCTCGGTCGCCAAGGCCAGCTCCTCCCCCTCAGCCAGCGAGTCCGCCAGCTCCCGCTCGACCGAGACCGTCACCGGCAGCGTCCAGGGCACGCCACCGGGTAGATGCATATCGTCGACCACGGTCTTGCACTCCCCCTCGGTCATGAAACCGCGCAGGGGGCTAAGGCCGCCGACCGCCAGCAGCTCCAGGTCGCTCAGCTCGCGCGCGTCGAGCGTCAGCCGTTTCAGCCCGCGCGCGCGCTCCAGCAGAGCCGGTCGCTCCGTGTCCGTACAACGCAGGTCAACGAGCTCTCCTCCGCCATGGGGGGTCATCCGCATCTTCTATCTCCTCTCTCAGGGGTTTGGCTGAGGCATTCTTTTACCAAATTGGTCGACCGTTCTGCCCGCTCTGGGTGAGCTGGATCTCCTCACCGTCCGCCACACGGGTCATAAAGAGCTGGCTCTCCTCCTGAAGACCCCGCGCCGAGGCATAGACCACGTAGCGACCGTCTCGCGAGACCGATGGGAACTCCTCATCGTAGCTCGAGGTCGTGATCGGGCGCTTGCGGGTGCCATCCGCCCGCATCCGCCACACGTCCGCGTTTCCGGCGCGGGTGCGGGTGAAGACGATCCAGTGGCCGTCGCGCGAGAAGCGCGGGTGGCTGCCCCGCCCGATCGAGCGGGGCTCCCCGTCGCCGAGGCTGGCTATCCAGAGCACGGGCTCGCGCAGTGAGAGCGCGTCATGGGGACGCGCGAAGACGACCGTGCGCCCGTCGGGCGCGATGTCGGGATCGATGCCCCCAACGCCCCCGACCAGGGGCAGGTTCTTGGCCCCATCGGTCCGGAGCACCACGCCCCAGCGTGTGCTGCCGTCCTCCTGGAGAACCCGGCCCACTCCCGCGAGGCGAATGGGGCCGACGCCGAGCGCGGCCGAGCCGCCGCTGGGCGCGCCGCTCAAGCGGTTGTATACGCCGGTGAGCCGGTTCCAGGTATAGAGCTGGATGGGTCCGCCGGCGTACGTCATGCGTCCGATCAGCAGACGGTACCCGTCCGCGCTCCAGTCCAGCGGCAGCGAGCCCTCGGTCGCGTCGGGCACGCTCCGGATCTCGCCGCTCGGAACCTCAAGCAGCGAGAGGCTCGTGCGCAGCCTGACCTTGTGCTCCCGACCCCGCTCTTCGAAGGCTCTGAGCTGCAGGCCCTCGCGGAATACGTCGAGGCCAAGCCGACCCTTCGCCGCCTCCTGGCGCACGAAGGCGATCGGATCGCCCGGCACGCTTTCGAGCGGAATACCGCCGCCGCAGGCCAGGCCCGTCCCGAGCAGCAGAGGCCAGGCCGCGCGCACGCTACTCCAGCTCGCGTGCAAGGCGGCCCACATAGGCCTCCCGCTCCTCATCCCACTCGAACAGCGCCGCCTCCGCTACCCCGTTCTCGGACACGGAAACCACCAGCTGGCCCACGCCAGACCAGAGCGGTGTTCCCTCCGGCCCGAGCGCGGCCTCGAGGTCCGTATGGGAGAGATAGGCGCCGGTATCGACGTGAGAGTGGTAGACCACGCGCAGCTCCTCGCCGCGCGCCTCGGCGGATCGCAGGGCCCGCTCGAGCTCCTGCTCGTCGATCCAGAAGCCCTGGCTGGAGTTCAGCTTCGACTCGCCCTTGGCCAACCGCACGTTCTGAACGTTGGTGCAGCGCACGACCTGGCGCGGCTCCGCGCCGGGCGGACCCAGCATGAGCCCGCAGCACTCCTCCGGATAGCACTCCCGCGCGTGTGCAAACACCTCGGCCAAGAGCAGCCGCTGAAAGGCCGCGGGGCGGTGTTCCGGGTCGGGCTGGGCGGCCGCGCGCGCGTACCACCCGGGAGCCTTCGCGCTCGCGCGCTGGTTCGAGGGCTCGGTCGACATCTAGATGTGGTACATCGCCGGTTCGGTCTCGGCGCGGTCTACACCGCGGCGCGCCGCCTCGCGCGAGAGGTCCGCGATGGTCCAGCGTTTCAGCGCGACCTCCAGCCCCTCGCGCAGGAGCTCCCACACGAACTCGGGGTTCTCACGCACAGGGCCGGTCTCGCCCTCGGAGCGGGTCAGGAGCACGCCCTGCACCGCCAGCAGCACATCCGCCAGGTTGATCTCCTCGGGCGCGCGCGCCAGCAGGTAGCCGCCCCCGGGCCCGCGCTTGCTCGTCACCAGGCCCGCGCGCCGCAGCTTCTGAAAGATCTGCTCGAGGTAGCGCATTGGAATCCCTTGCCGCTCGGCCACTTCCTGGATGCGGGTCGGACCCCTACCGCCGTTATAGGCGAGGTCGAAGACGCCGTAGATGGCGTACTGGAGTTGCTGCGTGGCTCGCATCGGCGCGCACCCCTGCGTCGAATGGCGCAGTCCCAGGGTCGGGATAATAGCTTACTTTGAAGCTCCGGAATGGAATGATAGATTCAGCGCCCAGCCCAGGTGGCGGAATTGGTAGACGCGCTAGGTTCAGGACCTAGTTCTCGCAAGGGAGTGCTGGTTCGATTCCAGTCCTGGGCACCAAACGGTCCCGCGGAGTTACTGCGGGGAGCGGTGTTCGACGAGCGCAACTGTGTCGAGATCGCGAGGACGCGGCTGGGCCTGGATCCCCTGCCCGTCTAGCGTTAGAAGTTCAGTCATCCACTGCCCCCGGGGGCAGTGGGTGCCGGGGACCCGGTTCGAGTCTTACCCTGCACGCCCATCCGGCTTCCGCTGGCGGCGTGAGGAGTGCTCTGAAGCCGCCGCTCATCATCCGGACACAGGTGATGCAATTGCGGCTTTACAACCCCCATTGCTGCCGTTCTCCAGGCTGCCCGCTGGACCCCTGCGGCGCTCCCGCCCAGGACTTTGACAGGACTTTGACGCAGGGGAGTCGGGGGTTGCAGGCCGATCCGCTACTGTTTCGCCGTGTCCGCGCAGGCTGTGCCCACCCTGAGTTCCGCCATCGAGGTGATCCCGGCGGAGTGCTACGAGAACCCCACCTGGAAGGGGCTGCTCTATGTCGGCCGCGCTCTGGCGGTCTACGCGGCCACGCTGGCGGCGCTCTTCTGGGCCGAGGCGTGGTGGCTGGTGCTCCCGCTCTGGATCCTCTCGGGCCTCAGTCTGACCGGGCTCTTTATCCTGGCCCACGACTCGGCGCACGGTGCGCTGTTCAAGAGCAGGAGGCTTTGCTACGGGGTTGGACAGTTTCTAATGTTGCCCACGCTCCACATGTACGAGGCGTGGGTTCTTGGGCACAACCGACTCCACCACGGCCACACCGTGCGCGGCGGGGCAGACTTCGTGTGGCATCCCCTCACCGCGGAGCAGTACGAAGCGCTCTCGCCGCTCCGAAAGTTACGGCACCGTATCGAGTGGTCATGGCTCGGCGCCGGCCTCTACTACATGCGCGATGTGTGGTGGGAAAAGATGATCCGACTCACGCCGCCCAAGAAGTGGGCGTCCGCGATCAACCGGGACTGGTGGATTGTGATGACCTTCTTCGCGACGGCGACCGCGGGGCTCGGAACGCTGGGGTACCTGCACTACGGCAGCCTCGGTGGGGGCGTATGGCTGTGGCTCAAGCTCCTGATCGTTCCCTGGGTGGCATTCAACTACGCGATCGGGATCGCGGTCTACATCCACCACATCGCCGAAGACATCCCCTGGTACAAGCGCCACGAGTGGACGAAGTTCAAGGGACAGGTCCAGGGGACCACCATTTTCAAGGCCCCCCGCTGGCTCGATTTCTTCTTTCATCAGATCTTTCTCCACGTTCCTCATCATGTGGACATGCGCATTCCCTTTTACGGGCTCCCCGCTGCGGCCGAGGCGATCCGGGCAAAGTTCGGGGACCTGGTACGGGAGCAGCCGCTGACCCTGTCCAGCTATCTGCGAACAACCCGCCGCTGCAAGCTCTACGATTTCGAGCGGAAGACCTGGAGCCCGTACCGAGGAGGAGCCCGCAAACCACTCGCGGCGCTGGGATCGGCCCGATCCTAGAGCCCAGCAGCGTCTAACTCCCCCCGGGGGAGCTGGGGGCTAGCCGGTCCTTTCGAGGCCGCGCAGGTGTTCGCGCTGGACGGCCAGGCTGATCAGGTGGAGGCCGCGCGGGAGACTGCCTGGCGAGAGCTGCTTGTCGATGCAGTAGAAGCCGTAACGCTTTCGCTTGTCGTCGAGCTGCTGCACGCTCTGCAGACACGCCCGACCGGTGAACGCTTCGTCCTCGTAACGAAGGGTCACCTGGATGACCTCTCCGATATTGATGTCCAGGCAGGCGCTCACGGAGAAGCCGGTCTCACTCACATCTTGAAGCCGACAGTTCTTCTCCCCGCCGATGGTGGCGGTCAGCTCACGGAATTGGATCGGTACGCGGTAGACCTCGCGCTTCTCGCTGGAAACAGCATTCCCGATGGTCGTGAAGCGAATCAGGCGCTTGGGGTCTTCGGGCGCGACCTCCTTAATGCGGGCCGACTGCTTCATGAAGGTGCGGCTGATCTCGAAGTAGAGGAAGATCTCCTGCTCCGGTTCGAGCAGCACGTCGTCCTCCTCGACCACCGCGGTGTAGACGTCGTGGTCACAAGCCACCACCTGCGCCGGATGCAGGATGAGCATCACGGACTCTTCGGGGATGCTCAGGAAGATGTTCTTCTCGGGGCTCAACATAACGGCAGCCCACACGCTCGCCGGTGTGACGGAGGACGAGCTGGCTCGGTCATCGGTCCCCCGGCAAAGCTGCTTGAGACGTCGGTTTCGCATCGCGCAGCGCACAGAACTCGGAGAAGAGCGTGCGGGCGAGCTCGGTGCGGCTGATCCCCGGCGGAGCAACCTCGATATCGAAGCGCGCGCTCTCGAGGTCGAAGCCAGCGCGGTGCAGGTCCTCCTCGGTCAGGCCCTCGCTATCGAGGTAGTGCTTGAACTCCGCCTCGCTCAGGCCGAAGCGGCGCGAGATCGTGTCTGCATTCGCCGGCGCATAGCTCTCGTTCTGCGCGATCCCCAGGTGCAGCGCGCAGAAAAGACTGAAGGGGCTCAGCTCGCACAGCTCCTTCAGCGGCGGCTTCGCCGGGCCGGGCTGCCGGTCACGGGGCGCGCGTCGCGAGGAGTGAGCGCCGCGGGATTTTCGTCTCTGTTGAGAGCGGGAGCCCCCCAATGGACCTCTCCTTACGTCAGGGATCGGCGTGGGGTCAGTGATCTCCTCATCGTCCGCTCGCACGCTTCACTGGAACGCCTTGATGGAGATCCGCCTAGCAGCGCTGATCGATCTCCACCGCATAGCGCAGGTCGGTCAGGAAGTCCGGCAGCGCCGCAATCACGCGATGCCAGTTGGGAATCAGCGGCACCCGCATCGGGTTGCGCACGAAGGCCAGGCCGGCGGCGCGCAGGGCCGCCGTGAATGTCTCGACCATGACTTCCTCGTCATGCTGGTCGAAGAAGAGACCGTTGATGAGAGCCTCGTCCGCGTAGGCGCCCACCGTGTCCTGGGCCTGGCGCAGGTAAGCAGCGCCCAGGGTGTTGAGGAAGCCCGCGTCGAACTCCACCCCCACGCTGGCCAGGTTGCGGAAGAGCGAGGTCGCGATGTCGATGACCATGCGGTGTAGTCCTCGCGTGGGATCGTCGCGCGAGAGCTCCTGATGCTTGTGGTCGTAGTTGTCGCACAGCCCCACCTGACACACGCGCTGCGGTGAGACGTTGCGAAACACCTCGGACATGATCCCGACCTCGAGCCCCCAATCGCTGGGGATACGGATCTGCCGCACGAGCGCCATCTTCATCGAGAACTCACCCGCCAGCGGATACCGGAAGGCCTCGAGGAACTCGAGCAGCGGCAACGGGCCCAGGATGCGCTTGAGCGAGCTCAGCAGCGGCGACATGAAGAGTCGCGTCACCCGGCCGTGCAGGCGGTCCGTAACGCGGCCGTAGTAGCCCTTGCAGAAATCGTAGTCGAGGTTGGGATGAACGACCGGGAAGCAGAGCCGCGCCAGGAACTCGCGGTCGTAGGTGAGGATGTCGCAGTCGTGAAACGCCAGCGCGTCGGCGTCCCCGCGCGCCAGCGCATAGCCGGCCCCCAGCCAGACCGCCCGGCCCTTCCCATCCGGTCCGGTGTTGAGCCCGCTCTCCTGCATGCGCTCCAGCAGCTCCCCCACCGTGGGCCCGCTACCCCAGACACAGATCGCCTCCGGGAGCGAGCGGAAGAAGTCCCGTACAGCCCGGAACTCGTCGTGGTTCTGAGTGCCGGACACGCTTACAATGATGTGGTTTAGGTAAGAAAGCTCACGTAGGACTTCGACAATTCTGTGGAGCCCCGGACCCTTGATCTCGCTGTGCAGGCAGGGCAGCACCAGCGAGATCGGCCGCTCCCGCCCGAAGTTCTTGAGCTGCGCCTCCAGCCGATCGAGCGAGGGTGACCCCAGGCGATGCAGCGTGGTGATACCCCCGGTCTGGTGGAAGTCGCTCATGCGGGGCCGCAGCTTAGCGGCTCGAGGCGCGAATGACTACGCTGCGCTCCTATGCCGGCGAGGCGAAAACGACGCGCCCGGCGGCGCACGGTTGGGCTGGCCCTGGGGGCCGGCGGCGCGCGCGGAATCGCCCATATCGGGGTCCTGCGTGCGTTCGCGAAGGCGGAGATTCCAATCGATGCGATCGTGGGCACCAGCGTGGGAGCCCTGATCGGTGCCGTCTACGCGGCGGGCCAGCTCGAGAACTTCGAGCGCTGGGTGCGGAAGTTCGACTGGCCCGATGTGCTGCGGCTCTTCGATCCGGTGTGGCCCCGCTCGGGTCTGATCTCGGGCACCCGGGCCCTGGACCAGTTGGCCGAGGTGATGGGCGACTGGAAGATCGAGGACCTGGCCATCCCCTTCGCCGCGGTCTCGATCGATCTGATCACCGGCGAGGAGATCCTGATGCGCGAGGGGCGCGTGCTGGATGCCATCCGTGCCAGCATCTCGATCCCCGGCATCTTCGTGCCGCATCGGATGGGACGTCGGCTGCTGGTCGATGGCGCACTGCGCAATCCGGTTCCCGTGAGTCACCTGGAGGAGATGGGAAGTGACGTGCGGGTGGCGGTCAACCTGCACGCGCAGCCGGTACGTGAGATCATGCGCTCGAAGAAGGCGCGCGACGGCTCGACGCCGGGCACGATCTCGGCTCAGCTCATCAACCTGGTCGACCGGCGCCTGGCGCGCTTCCGACGGCGGGGCCACAGAAGTAGAGCGACGGACGACGGGCAGATGGAGCCCAACCTGTTCGAGATTTTGACCGCGTCAATGACAGTGCTCGAGCACGAGCTGGCCCGGCATCGACTGGCGCGCGAGCCGGTGGACGTGGTGATCGGGCCCGACGTACACAGCATACGCTCGTTCGAGTTCCACAAGGCGCGCAAGGCGATCCATGCAGGGCTCATCGAGACTGAGAAACACCTGCCGGAGATCCGCAAGGCGCTGGAACGCCGAGGCCCACGACGCCGCTACCGGCGGGGCCGCCAGGGCTAGCTGTCCTGAAAGTCCGCCAGCTGCTCGTGCAGCAGCTCGAGCGTCTTTGCGTCGACGTCAATCAGCGCCAAGGCCACCTCCTGCACGAAGGCGTCGAGCTCGGTCACACGCACGGTCTTGCCCACCAGGCTCGCTTCCTGCTCTCCCAGCTTGAGGGTCACGCGCAGCATCTGGCCGAGCTCGAACTCGAGGTCGGCGCACTGAAAACGGATTCCCCCGAGCGAGAGGTCCAGGGCGTGGGCTACCACGTCCTTCGAGTCCAGCCACGCGATCGACACCAGCGCCTCCGTCAGCACGCGCGGGTATTTGCGACGGTCGAACGTCGGGTCTTTGGCCACCACGATCCCCCGCTGGCTGCATCGGATCGCGGCGAAAAAACCCTTTGGGCGCCCGGCCCCCCTCCCCAGACGCCACCCTTGACGGCAGCGGCCCCGGGCTTCTAAATACGTGAAGTGACTAGATTTTTCCTCCCTTCCCTGGGGCTTGCCCTGGCCCTAGGGCTGTGCACGGGCTGCTCGCCGGATACGCCGGAGGTCTCGGCCGGGCCCAACGGGGGACCTGACCGCCCCACGCCGGTGGTGGTCGCACGGCCCGAGGAGCGCTCGCTGGATCACGCCTTCCTGGAGCGGGAGGCCACCCTCAACCCGATCGCCTACGCCCGCATCTCTACCCGCCGGGAGGGCTTCGTGCGACGGCGGCTGGTCGAGGAGGGAGACATCGTGCACGAGGGCGACCCCCTGGCGGAGCTGGACCCGACGGACCGCGAGCTGCGGCTCGCCGAGCTGCGGGCCTCGCTGAAGCGAGCGGAGGCCACCCGTGTGGAGCAGGCGCGCGCCAGGAACCGTGCGGAAAAGCTCTTCGCCCGGCACGTGGCCTCGGAGAGTGAGCTCGAGGACCAGCGCTCCTCGCTGGACCGCGCCCGGGCCGAGGTGGAGGAGGTGCGCGCGCGCGTCAAGCAGGCGGAGCAGGCGCTGGCGGAGCTGCACATCCTGGCGCCCATGGACGCGGTGGTCTCGGGCCGTTTCATCGAGGAGGGCGAGTACCTCGAGCGCGGCGATCCGGTGGCCGAGCTCAAGCGCATCGATAGCATCATCGCGATCTGTACCATCAGCGAGCGCGACCTCACGGCCGTGCAGGAGGGTGCGCCCGCCCGGGTTCACGTGACCGCGTTCCCGGATCGAAGCTTCGAGGGGCTGGTCTGGAGGATCATCCCCAACGCCAGCGTCGAGAGCCGTAGCTTTCCGGTGTGGGTGCTGCTGCCCAACCCCGAGTTCCTTCTCAAGCCGGGCATGTCGGCACGCGTAACCTTCGTGCGCAGACTGGAGCGGGCCCTGCTGATTCCCAAGGACGCGGTGCTCGAGGACGAGACGGGGGCCTACGTGTTCGTAATCGCGGACGACCGCGCCGAACGCCGCTCGGTGGAGCTCGGTCCGGCCATCGCTGACTCCTGGTCGGTGCGCAGCGGTCTCTCCACCCGTGACCTGGTCGTGGTAGCCGGCAACGAGGACCTCGAGTCGGGCGAGGCTACGCAGATTGTGGAGCTGCCCCCGCCCGGTCCACCCACGCTCCCGACCTCGCTCGAGGCATCCCGCGGAGACGCCTCGGGCTCCTGAACATGCAGCTGGTTCAGGCAGCCATCCGCTTCCCGGTGAGCGTCATGGTAGCGGTGCTGCTGGGGGTGCTCTTTGGCATGATCGCGCTCTCGCGCATTCCCATCCAAATGATCCCCACGCTCGATAAGCCCGAGATCACGGTGAACACGCGTTACCCGGGCGCGGGACCGCTCGAGGTCGAGGAGGAGATCACCAATCGCCAGGAGGAGCTGCTGAACACGGTCGAAAATCTGCGCGAGTTGCTCTCCACGTCCCAGGAGGGGCAGAGCACGATCCTGCTCAAGTACGACTGGGGCACGAACAAGGACGTGGCGCGCATGGACGTGTCGGAGAAGCTCAGCGCCGTGCGCGACCTCCCCGATGACGCGGAGGAGTCGATCATCCGGGCGGTGAACTCCAACCAGGAGCAACCTATCGGCTGGATCGTGCTGCAGGCCGACGAGGAGATCAATGCCGTACGGCCCATGGCCAACGACGTGATCAAGGGGCAGCTCGAACGCGTCGAGGGCGTGGCACAGGTTCTGTTCTTTGGCGGGCAGGAGCGCGAGATCCACGTGCAGCTCGACTTCCTAGCGCTGTCCGCGCGTGACCTGACCATCGCGGACGTGCGGCGAGCGCTGGTTCAGGAGAACCGCGACATCAAAGCCGGCGCCTTCAACGAGGGCAAGCGTCGTTTCGGTGTACGCACGCGCGGCCGCTACCGCAAGCTCGAGGATATCAGCGAGACCATCATCCGTTGGGACAAGGGTGGGCCGATCCGCGTCAAGAACGTGGCCCGCGTTAAGCTCGGCCACGAGGAGCCCGACTACGTGATCCGCTTCAACGGCGAGCCCGCGCTCATCATGGGCGTGCTGCGCAAGACCGGCTCCAACGCGCTCCAGGTGATGACCAACGTGAAGGAAGTGCTCGAGCGCATGGGACACCAGTACGCGCAGCGCGGCATCCGCCTGCACCTGGTCTACGATGCCTCCGACTACATTCACGCCGCCATCGGCCTGGTACGAACCAGCCTCCTGATCGGCGCGGCGCTTGCCACCGGGGTCCTGCTCTTTTTCCTGCGCAGCCGCAGCGCTGTGCTGGTGCTGGGACTCTCAATTCCGATCGTGATCCTGTCAAGCTTCATTTTCATCGCCGTCTTGGGCCGCACGATCAACATCATCTCGCTGGCGGGCATGGCCTTTGTTACGGGTATGATCCTCGACAACGCCATCGTGGTCGTCGAGAACATCTTCCGCCACCGCGAGCTGGGCAAGGGACCGGCGCGCGCGGCCTACGATGGCACCGTTGAGGTGTGGGGCGCGATCCTGGCCTCCACT
>SMWZ01000083.1 GCA_004356455.1 Deltaproteobacteria bacterium | reverse complement strand
GCACAGTGAGGAGCGGACGCTGTATAAGATAGGTAGAAATACCCGTTGCTGGCGTAGTTAGGATCGAATGCGAGATGGAACAGGCCTTGCTGATTTCCAGTTGAGTGCACCTGCTCGGATATGTCTAAGAAAATTTTCTTATTAGCCACCGTGGGGTCATTCTGGAAGACCCATACGATACCTTTCTGTCCTACGACGAAGATTCGATCGCTATCATCGGGTGCCGTCATGATCGCAAGCGGCCTGAAAAAAGTCAGGTTGGGGAAGGCGTTTACGACCTTCATCGATCCGAAGGCGGGGGTGCTCTCCAGTGGGAGCACGTGCCCCTCAAACGGCACGCGGATCTGCAGCCCGCACGCTCCCTGCGCGCGGGCAACGCCGTTCGCGACCAGGAACCACGCAAGGCCAATGAGGGCCAGCGTGGCGGGCTTGCGGGTACCCATGCACTGCTCCGTCTCGGAGAGTCAATACTCATCATACCAGCACTATCCGAGCGTGAACAACCTACAGTGGAGTGGACCCGCTTTCGTGGACTCCTGAACAATGGGGAGAAGGGAGGCCACGATGGGGAAGGGACAGCGAGCACCAGCCGGCCGTGACGCCGGTCCTACCGCTTGTTTCTGCACTCTCACGCAGTTAGACCTTCCGCGGCCCTCACTCCGTGAGCCGACCAGCGGTTGCATCGGAGACCCCGCGCGCACGGTCCCTTGCCGACGAGGCTCCGCTGCTACGAACGTGAGGACGGAGCGGGTGTGAACTGCATCGTGCCGTCGTCAACCCGGCCGAAGCCGAGCGCAATGATGTCGAGCGCGTAGTTCTGGTACAGCTTCCAGGGCTTCTTCGAGCCCTGCTTTGGAAACTTGTGCATCGCCCGCTGGACATACCCCGACGAGAAGTCGATCCAGGGCTCCTCCTGGATCGTGGGATCGTCGTTGCGCGGGGTGCACTGCGCGTAGCCGTGCTTCTCCATGTGGTTGAGCAGCCGGCAGACGTACTCGCAGGTGAGGTCGCACTTGAGCGTCCAGGACGCGTTTGTGTAGCCGAACGCGGAGGCGAGGTTGGGCACGTCGCTGTACATCATGCCCTTGTAGGTCAAGATCTCGGCGGGAACGACGGGGCGACCGTCAACGCTGAGCGCCACGCCGTTCAGCGGCAGTAGATCGAGGCCCGTGGCCGTGACGATCAGGTCCGCCACGAGCTCCTGCCCCGAGCGCAGCTTGATCCCCTTCTCGGTAAATGTCTCGATCTGGTCCGTGACCACGGAGGCGCGCCCCTCGCGGATCGCCTCGAACAGGTCGCTGTCCGGCACCAGGCACATCCGCTGATCCCACGGGTTGTAGCGGGGAGTGAAGTGCCTGACGACATCGTAGTCGGGTCCGAGCTCCCGCCGCACCCTGCGCAGGATGAACTTCTTCACGAGCTCAGGCCGCTTTCGCGAGAGCCGGAAGAAGTACATGCCCAGTAGCACGTTCTTCCAGCGCGTGATGGCGTAGGCGAGCCTCGCAGCCAGGTGTCGGCGCAGCCAGTTGGCCAGGCGGTCCTCTTCGGGCAGCGACAGCACGTAGCTGGGCGAGCGCTGCAGCATGGTGACGTGCGCGGCCTCCCTCGCCATGGCCGGCACCAGGGTGATGGCGGTTGCGCCGCTACCGATGATCACGACGCGCTGTCCCGCGTACTCGATGTCGTCGGTCCACTTCTGGGGGTGGACGATGCGCCCGGCGAAGTTCTCGGTCCCAGGGAAGTCCGGGGTGTAGCCGGCCTCGTAGTTGTAGTACCCGCCGCACAGGAACAGGAAACCGCAGCTAAAACGCACGAGCTCGTCCGTGTCGCCGCGTTCCGCCTCGATCGTCCAGCGCGCGTCCTCGTTCGACCAGGAGGCGCGCTTCACCCGATGGCGGAAGCGGATCTTCCGCTCGATGCCATACTCCCGGGCCACCTCCTTTACGTACTCCAGGATCGACGGTCCGTCCGCGATGGCCTTAGCGTTGGTCCACGGCCGAAACGAGTAGCCGAGCGTGTACATGTCGGAGTCCGAGCGGATCCCGGGGTAGCGGAACAGGTCCCAGGTCCCCCCGAGCCTCTCGCGGCCCTCGAGGATGACGTAGGTCCGGTTCGGACAGCTCCTCTGCAGGTGGTAGCCAGCGCCGACCCCGGAGAGCCCGCCACCAACGATGACGACGTCAAAGTGCTCCATCGCTCCTAGGCGGCCCCTCCAGTTCGCCCTGAGTATAGGCTAACCAAGGTCACCCGAGCGGCAGGCTAACGACAACGGTGCCGGTTGCGTGATCTCCGAGGTCGTTCGCCGCTCGAACGGCCACCTCGATCACGCACTCGTCCCCCTCGTGGCTCGTCTGGGCGACCTGACCGGAAAATCGCAGGGGCTGGCCGGGGACCGCTGGGGCGCCCAGGCGGATCTTGATGCTGCGAATCATCGCCTCCGGTCCGGCCCAATCCGTCACGAAGCGCGACACATAGCCATTGGTGGTGAGGATGTTCATGAACATGTTCGGCGCGCCCTGCGCCATCGCGAACTCACGATCGTGGTGTGCGGGCATGAAGTCGCGAGAGGCGATGGCTCCGGCGACGATCACCGTCGAGGTGACCGGGAGATCGAAAGGCGGCAGCTCGTCACCGACGGCGATCTCCGTGCTCCGCAGGGAATCAGTGCGTCCACTCGTCATGCTGCCGCCCCGATAGTGGACGGGTCGAACTTGAGGATACGAAAGAGCTGTCGGCCTACGACCTCGTCCTCGCCATCCATGTAGGTGGTCACCCAGGTGACAAAGTATCCCTGCCCAAGTGCGGTGGTCTTACGATTCGAGATGGATTCCACCTCGGTCGTCAGATGGAGCTGATCCCCGGGCCTCAGGTAGCGCACGAACTCGAGCTCGGAGTTCGTAGCAAGGGTGCCGACATAGCCCGCCTGGTCGAGGAGGGGGATCGGATTGTCAGAGATCATCTTGTCCGGAGCGCCGCCCCGCCCGGCGATGCCCTCGATTCGGGGACGGGGCATCGTCCACGTCTGGAGCATCGCCGGAGGCGCGACGATCCCGCCGAAGCGGGTGGTCGCGGCAAACTCTGCGTCGAGATACACCGGGTTGCGGTCGTCCAGGGCGTCGACCCAGTGCCGAATCATGGGCAGGTTGACCGCATCGGGCGCCACCGCCGGCGGGCCCATCGGCTTGCCGACGTACGCTTCGAGTCGCGCTCGGAGTTCATCCACTTCTTTGTCTGCCATCGAGCTCCTCTCCTGGCACCTCATGGCTCTACCGGGCCGAACCAAGGAGTTGAAATAGTCTAGAAATATCTAGCAGTTACAAGATTCTCCGACCAGCCTCGAGATCCGGCTTGTTTCGAGCCCCGCACTCGGTATAGCGTGGCCGCTTGGCAGAACCGAGACCTCATCTGACTCAGGCTACGAAGCTCCTCTACGGATTCGGATCGGTGGCGTTCGGGGCCAAGGACAACGCGTTCTCGTACTTTCTTCTCTTCTACTACACGCAGGTGCTCGGTCTCTCCCCCGGGCTTGGAGGTCTGGCGCTCTTCCTGGCGCTGGTCTTCGACGCGATCTCCGATCCCCTGGTCGGCTACGTCTCGGACCGCTGGCGCTCACGCTGGGGTCGGCGGCATCCCTTCATGTACTTCTCAGCACTCCCCGTGGCGATTGGGTTCTTCTTCCTGTGGAATCCGCCCGCTGCCCTGAGCGAGCAGGGTCTGTTCGTCTACCTGCTGTCGCTCGCGATCCTCGTCCGCACGCTCATCACGCTCTACGAGATCCCGAGCTCTGCACTCGGTCCCGAGCTGAGCGGGGACTACGACCAGCGCACGTCCCTGTTCGGCTACCGCTACCTTTTCGGATGGTGGGGCGGCCTCTCGATGGCGGCTCTCATGTATGGCTGGCTCCTCCAATCGACCGCCGAGTATCCCAATGGGCAGCTGAACCCGGGGGGCTACCACACCTACGGGATCGTTGCCGCTGTTGTCATGTGTCTGGCCATCCTCATCTCGGCCCGAGGCACCCATGCGTACATTCCCTACCTGAGACGACCGGAAGCCCCGAAGCCGTTCGACGCTCGGCGGATCGTCCGCGAGATCCGGGAGACCCTCTCGAACCGCTCGTACCTGATGCTCTTCGTCGCCGGCCTCTTCTTCGCGGTCGCCGTCGGAGTCAGCGCGTCGCTCAACCTCTACTTCAACACCTATTTCTGGGAGCTGCAGCCCCGGCAGATCTTTGGGATCGTCCTGATGCAGTTCTTCTCCGCTCTCATCGCTCTCATTGCGAGTCGGCGCGTCTCGGAACGGTGGGACAAGCGGCAATCCGCCCTCGGGCTCATGGTCGCCGGAATTTTGTTCGGACCCCTTCCGGTCGTACTGCGCCTACTGCAGCTCTTTCCGGGGAACGAGAGCCCCTACCTCCTCCCGATTCTGATGGCTCACGGAATGATCGAGGTCGCAATCGTCGTCGCTGTGAGCATCATCCTCACCTCGATGGTGGCGGACCTCGTCGAGACGATCGAGATCACGACCGGACGGCGAGAGGAAGGGCTGTTGCTCGCCACCCGGACGTTCTCGCAGAAAGTCGTTGCCGGCGCAGGCACCTTCATCGCGGGGCTCGTCCTCACGGCAATCCGGTTTCCCGCCGATGCGCAGCCGGGCGAGGTCGACCCGGGGACGGTTGCTCAGCTCGGGCTGGCGGCAGCACCGCTCGTCTCGGGTTTCTTCTTTATCGGGTTCCTCTTCGTCAGGGGCTATAGCGTGAGCCGTGAAGATCACGAGCGGAACCTCACGACGCTCGCTGGCCGTGCGCGCGAGCCCTAGCGTCCGGGATCTTCCCGCGTGTCTGAACGACACACGGCGCGCGAAGTCGCTGCCGCCCCGCTGGCGGAAGCGCTGCCCTAGAGGGCGTCGATCATCGCCTCCAGGCGAGCCCGCAGGTATGGAAAGAACGGGTTGTACCGCAGGCGCATGATCTGGTCCATGCTCACGCCGAAAACCCCGCGCTCGCCGCGCAGGTCGAGTGCGCCGAGGTTCAGCGGGCTCGTGCCACGGGCCCGGTCGCGCGCACCGTAGACCGGGTCATCGGGCGGGAAGGGGATGGCGACGTGCGAGAGCGAGTAGACGCCGTCCGGCCAGACGAGGCCCAGCTCGCGCTCCGTCCATAGCGGCCCGACTCCCGGGCCCGCGCGTCGCGTGCGCGCAACGACGACGCCGGTGTGCGGCGCCGCGTTGGCCACGAGCGTGAGCTCGAAGGGCAGCGCTTCTGCCTCGAGCAGCGAGCGCAGGAAGGCCTCGTGGCCCGTGCGCATGAACGGCTCGGCCTGGGCGATGCGGTTCACATCGAAGAGCACCAGCGCCGAGCCGTTTGGCGGGATTTTCGAGAGCAGCCGGTCCACCACCGCGGCCGGCGGGATCGTAGCATCGACCACTGACTGGAAGACGAGGGTCGGCGGGAAGTCGGCAAGTCGTTCCCGTGCAGCCAGCCGGTCGGTCGCACGCGCGAGCTGCGTCGTGAGGGCGTGGATCTGCTCGCCCGCCTGGATGGGGAACGAGTTGTACTTGTAGGGGTCGTACTCGGGCAGGATGGCGGTCCACCCGAGCTTCTCCAGGCCCGGCAGATACGAGAGCACGCGCTGAACCGAGGCGAACGCCGCGAGCCGGCTGACGCCGATCGCGGGCGAGAGCATCACCAGCGCCGATGGGGCGGGATCGTCCGAGCCCTCGATCACGCGGACCGCGTAGTCGGCCACGAGAGCGGCGCCGTTCGAGTAGCCGACCAGCACCAGCGGACGCTCGCCGACCGCGCCCGCAACGTGGCGCGCGCCCATGCGGACAGCATCGCGCCAGTCTCTCCACGTGGCTCGCGTCAACTCGCCCGGGAGCGTCCCGTGTCCGGGCATGCGCAGGCCGAGCACCCAGAAGCCGCGCGCGTGGAAGATCTCGGCGGCGCTGCGCAGGCTGTAGGGCGAGTCCGACAGACCGTGCACCAGCAGAACGCCACCGCGCGGCTCGTCGACAGCCAGCTCGAAGCTGCGGTTCCAGTTGCGCTTCCGGTTCGCCGGGTTGTTAGGGCTTTCTGGGTTGAAGCGATTGAGCGCGGCCGTCGGCCCGGACGGCCCGCTGCGCTGCACGCCCCGGCCCAACTCCTCGAAGACCCGCGCCTCCCGAGCGAGGTAGGCGTCGAGGCTCGCGGTCGCGTCCTCGCCGTGGTCCTCGATCAGCAGGGGCTGGTGCCATAGCGCAAGGTCCGGCATGGAGCGCGCGCGCATCACGTAGAGCGTGAACGCGAGCGCGAACGCGCCCGCGAACGCCCAAATCACGGCCCAGAGCACTGCGCGAATCGCTCGCATGGGGTCTCACTCTAGAGCATGCGCCGGCCGCGTTGCCAATATCCGCGCCCGTACGATCGGCTACGGTCGAGAGCCAGACTTCTGGCGGACCCGGATTCTCCATTCTTTGTACGCCTCGCGAATCAGCTGCTTGCGCAGGATGTCGAGCTCCGCCAGGCGTTTGAGCGTCGAGAGGACCGCGTCGCGCGCGTGCTCGATGTAGGCGTAGTAGATCTCGCGGTCCCTGCGGTGTTCCTCGCCCCGCAGGGCATCGGTCCACTCACCGTCCGGGTCGCGTTCCGCCAGGATTGCCTGGTAGCGGTCGTAGAAGTAGCGGAGGTTGGCGTCGATCTGGAGGTAACGACCATCCGAGAGCAGCTTCTGGGCACGCTTGAGGGTGTCGTTCCCAAAGAACCCACCCAGCACGAACATGCGAAACTTCGTGTCGTAGAGCGCATTCACCTGCAGGACCGGAAGCGTCTTCACCAGGGCCCCGGGGACGGCCGGAAGCCAGTCGTTCTCCGTTAGCCCTCGCCAGCGCAGCTCGTCCCCGCGAATCTTCCCAAAGTCATCGATCGGGTACTCGTTGGAAAGGAAGGCCAGGTCGACGAAGCTGTTGGCGGGCACTGCCAGATTGAAGAGCTGCCGAAGCTTGGTGGTCCGGATGGACTTGGACTTCCAGACCCCGGCCGCCGCTAACGCGTTGTGCAGGGTGTGGACGCAGTTATCCGCGTAGCCGCTCCACTCGTAGTCGGCCTCGCCGTTCCAGTACTCGTCATTGAGGCCGTTCAGGAACTCCATGGCCCGGGCCAGCATGTCGGGGGTCACGGGCAGCCGCAGACAGTGGACGGTGCGGCCGAAGCGCAGTGCGAAGTCCGTTCCAATGGAATGCCCGGCCACGAACGCCCGGATCTCGGGCGGCGCCTGGGCGTCTCCGATCGGGTGCAGCTCCACGCCCCGGTACATCCCGAGCTCGAGGGCGCGCTCCACCGTGCGGTCGAAACGGGCCTGATCGAGGAGCTCGTAGGCCAGGACCTCGCCAGCATAGAAGAGGAACTTCCCCGGGGTCGCGATCCAGTTCACGTTCTTGAGCCAGCGGTTCACACTGACTCCCGCGCCGTGCTCCGGGTCGGCCGTGTCGCTCGAGGCGTAGCGGCAGGGACGCAGACGCGGATAGGGGGACGACTCGTCCCGGCAGGCGCCCTTCAGATACATCACGGCGTGCCCGGGGATCCCGCCCAGTTTGCGGTCGAGCGGCCGGTACTGGCTCACCGCGCACAGCTCAATGTAGTGCGTGACGAGCTCCTCGTAGAGCGGATCGGGTGTGATCAGCGGCGCCACGGCGTCCTGCGGATCGCGAAAGAGCTCCCCCAAGGTGGCGCAGCTCAGGCCGCTGCAGGCGGCCAGCAGGATCAGCAGCAATAGGCAGAGCGAGCGCGGGATCACGATCGATCCATGATCACGGCCGCGGGGCCGATCCGCCAGAGCGGTTCCAGCTTGGCTTCGCGCAGCTTGGCGATGATCTGCTCCGCCGTGTGCCGCTTCCTTGCCATGCCTACTCCTTTTCCTCTCTATCCTAACGGTCTAGCTGAACCGATTTGAGAGCGGCAGGTCAGTGTATCCATCGATGGATCAGCGTGACCGGATGGTAAACGTTGAACTGCTTGACTTCTGCGGCCATGCTAGGCTGCTATCTTAGTAGCAGAGAAGCTCAACGTCTCGCGAGAAGGGGCTTTTCATCGTTGATGTCGCCGCTTCATCGTGAAGGAACCGATCGGAGCAATGCATGCCCATTCCCATTCGTGAGCGCGGCTACCCTCATCCGGAGCTGCTGACCGAGACCGATTGGCTCGCCGGTCGTCTGTCCGATCCGACGGTTCGCGTCGTCGATGCTCGTGCCGACAAGAACTACGCTCGCGGCCACATTCCCGGTGCTGTTCACCTTGATGGCTACTCCCTCGGCGGGCTGCGCACAGGGTCCGAGATGCCAGAGCCCGAGGCTTTCGCTCAGCTGGTCGGGGCGCTTGGAATCGACCAGCACACAAAGGTCGTCGTCTACGACGCGGGCGGGCCACCGACGGCGGGGATCGTCGTCTGGGCGTTCCTCTACTACGGCCATCCCGATACCCGTTTGCTCGATGGTGGGTTGACGAAGTGGACCGCCGAGGGGCTACCGCTTGCCCACGACGCCCCGGCCCACGAACCCCGGGCGTTCGCAGCTCGCCTGGCAGCGGGCGTCTACTGCTCCCTGGACCAGGCGAAGGCCTCCGTCGATGACGATGGCATCGTCGTCTGGGATGTGCGCAGCATCGGCGAGTTCGAGGGGACAACGAAGGGGTGGAATGCTCCGCCCCGGCTCGGGCACCTGCCGGGAGCTATCCACTTGGAATGGGCCGAGCTTTTCGATTCTGACAACGGGACCTTGAAGCCTGCCGCCAAGCTCATCGCGCTCCTGGGGGCTAAGGGCATCAGACCGGAGGCCACGGTCGTTGCCTATTGAGGGGGCGGTGCGCGCGCGGGTCTCGCAGCGCTTGTCCTGAAGATCCTGGGTTACGACCGGGCATCGAACTACGCCGGATCCTTTAACGAATGGGCCAATCAGCCTGACACCGAAGTAGATCGCTAGCGACCGCCCGACGGGCGTTCGAACATGCTATATGGGTCCGGCGGATTCCGAACCCTGTCCTGACTACTAGAGTCGAAGTCCTAACTTGCAAATGCGGGTGAAGGCGCGGGGGCGGGCCACCTCCACCAGCTCCTTCATGGATTGCCAATAGTTACGACTTTGTCTGGCGCTTGTCTTCCGCCCGGGACTTCGGCCATACTGCTTGACTGGTTGTACGTCGAGCCACCCAGGGGGGTCGAGTAGTCAGTGCGAGGGCCTCGGCAGGATCGGTGAGCACTCAGAGTCCCAGCTGGCGGCAGAGGGCCCTTCAGCTCGTCGACCGCGACCTCTGGAGCCCGGTGGCGACCGCTCGCAGAGGAGTCGCCTGGGCGCAGCGGTTGCTGCAGTTCGCCGTTCTGGTCGGGCAGGGGTTCGGGCAGGAACTGCTGGTACTGCGAGCGAGCGCACTGACCTACTACTCGGTGCTGGCACTGATCCCTCTACTCGCGATCGTGGCCTCGCTGATCAAGGCGCTGGGCGTGAGTGAGAATCTCATCGCAATCATCGTCGATCGAGTCGCGGCCGGAAGCCCCGAAGCGGGTCAGCGCATTCTCGAGCTGGTCGAACAGGTGAACTTTGCCGGCCTCGGCACGATCGGTGCTGCCGTTCTCTTTGCCACGACGGTGCTGGGGCTCACCAGTATCGAGCGGACACTCAACACGATCTGGGGTGTGGATCGTGTGCGTCCCTGGGAGCGGCGTCTGCCCGATTATCTGGCCGTGCTCATCGTTGCACCCTTGCTGCTGGGTGTTGCGCTCTCTCTCGGCACCACATTTCAGAGCCAGACGATCGTGCGGCGCTTGTTCGAGATCCCGGGGTTCGCATCCGTATACAACCTCGGTCTGCGCCAGGCTCCGATCGTTCTGCTATGGGCCGGCTTCGGGTTTCTTTACTGGTTCCTACCCAACACGAAGGTTCGGATCTCCTCCGCGTTACTGGGCGGGCTGGTCGGGGCGGTCCTGTTCACGGTCGCACAGCGGGCCTACCTGGGCTTCAATATCGGCGTCGGTCGCTACAACGCACTGTTCGGAGGCTTTGCTGCAATCCCGCTCTTGCTGGTATGGATCTACGTCTCATGGGTCATCGTGCTGCTCGGGGCCGAGGTCTCCTTCGTGCATCAGAACCTCGATCGTATGCGTCGCGCGCGGCGGGGCGAGGCGCCCGGTCCCGCGGCACGCGAGGCGCTCGGTCTTGCGATCGCCGCACGCGTGGCGCGGGCCTTCCGGGACGGTGAGGGCGCGCTCGATGTGAGATCGCTCTCGGATCTGCTCGACGTTCCGGAGCCCAGCGTGCGCAGTATCCTCTCCGATCTCGAGGGTGCCGGTCTGGTCGCAGCCCGAGGGGAGCTCAAGGACGAGATGTACCAGCTCGGGCGCGCTGCGGACCGAATCTCGGTCAGCGCGCTGTTGGAGGCGCTACGCGGGAGCCGCAACTCGGGTGTCGAGGTTGCGCAGCTCGGCGCGCCGATCGAGAAGATCCTGGCCGAGCTGGATCACCAGACCTCGGAGGTCGCCGCGGGCTGTACTCTGGCCGAGCTTGCCGAGGACCTGCCCTCCTCCCCGGCGACCTGAGCTCG
>SMWZ01000082.1 GCA_004356455.1 Deltaproteobacteria bacterium | reverse complement strand
TAGGGCGCCGACGAAGTCCGGCGCCCGCGCGCAGGCGAGTTCAGCTTGCCGATAACGCGCTAGTAGGGCGCCGACGAAGTCCGGCGCCCGCGCGCAGGCGAGCTCGGCTCGCCGATAACGCGCTAAGTACCGGCGGAGGCCTGGGCGAGAAGCTCGCGGTAGCCGGGGGTGATGAGCGCGTGCTCCAGCGCCCCGCGTTCGCGCAGCAGCCGATGCATACGCGGAAGATTGTAGTGCGGCACCGCGATGTTCAGGTGGTGCTCCAGGTGGAAGTTGACCCGGTTGGGTGCGATGAATATGCGCTCCCACAGGTTGGCGTAGGTCGTACGCGTGTTGCCGAGCTCGTCGGCAGGATCCAGGACCATGCTGTGCTCTGCGATGGAGCGGATGCGCATCGAGAGGCTGTAGCTGGTGAACCAGGCTCCGACCCAGAGCAGATAGAGCGCTGGCCAGCCTAGCAGCACGAGGACGCCGAACAGTAACCCGTTCGTCACCACGACGGGAATCAGCGTGTGCCAGCCCGCATCTTCGCCGCGGAAGGTCTTGCCTGCGGATTGGCCCAGGTCCCGCCGTACGACGGCCCTGGCCCGCTTCCAACCGGTCTGACCCGAGAGATCGCGCCAGACCTTGCGTGCGAAGCTGGCGCGGGTCACGGGGAACGGCGTGGCCAGACCCAAGTCGGGGTCCAGCTTGGTCCAGGTGCGGGCGTGATGCTGGAGGTGGTAATGCCTGTAGGGGCGCATGTCCGCCCAGATCGGGAACGCACACAGCCAGTTTCCCGCCCAGTCGTTCAGCTTGCGCTTGCGGAAGAGAGTTCGGTGTGAGGCCTCGTGCATGAGTACGGCGAGACCGAGCTGACGACCGCCGATCACGAAGAGCGCGAGCACGATCGTGAGCACATGGGGCACGAAGGCGACGAGCGCGAACGAGCCGAACACCATCCCCCAGTCGAGTAAAAGCGACGCCCACGAGCGCCAGTCGCGGAATTGTACGAGTTCCCGAATCTCAGCTGGCGAGAGCACATCCAGCCAGCGGCCCGACTTCGTCATATGGTTGCTCCTGTCGCTGAGAGGGCCAGGCGCCCCGGGGTATCCAACATGCCCAGGTTGGCGGGCGTGTGTTGGCGTGCGCTGTGGAACACCCCGAGCTGGCCCGCCCAGCAGGCCCGGCCGAGCCGGTCGTAGTGCCGCATGGCTGTGACCAGAGCCCGGCGCGGGGCGGCGGACGCAATCGGCTCGGGGAGCAGCGGATCCAGCACGAGCAGCCGAAGCACACGCCCTCCACACAAGAACGATTCGGCCATCGCGGCCTCGCGTTCCATTCGGGGCAGACGTTCGGAACTCTGCTCGAGCTCCCGGCGCATCGCGTCGTAAGCCACATCCAGGGACTCGACGTCCCACAGCCCTCGCGCGCGGCTCTCGGTGTCCGCGTCCAGAGCCGAAAGCCCCAGCACCATCGCCGCGGGCTCGAGGCCCAGAGCGTAGAGCTGGTTGCGGACCGTGGGGATCCCGCCGCTCAGATTGTCGGGCCGCAGCTCGAGCCCCTGGACCAGCTCGCGGAACCCGAGCAGGCGCAGGGCGCGCGCGCGCCGGCGCAGGGCCGGACGATCGCTGCGCGACGGAGCTGAGGTTTGAACCCCCACCCAGCCGCCGCGCCAGGGGCGCATGCGCGCCTCGGTGCTGCGCCACGCCGTGACCTGACGATTGACCGCCTGAGCGGCAGCACCGAGCGTGTATTGACCGCGCTCATCCCGCTCCACCAGGCCGGCCCCGTGTAGCCGCGCAAGGGCGACTCTGAGGCTGTTCTCCGCGATGCCGAAGAGCTGCGCTGCGTCGACCAGCGCGCGCACGGGCACGTTGCCCCGGCGTACGGTGGAGAGCAGGTCCAAGATCAAGCTCTTGGGCGAGGGTCCCACGCCCGGTATATTACATAAACAAGCGAATATTGCCAGTCGATGTAATATTCTGCTAGCGCTGCCGGCTCAATGCACCCCTGCAGCCGGCACCAGGGTGGTGGGATCGATTCCGAGGGAGCGCATGGCGGCCTCCCACATCTGCTCCGGCGGGGTTCCGAACACGAGCTCGGGTGTCGCATCGGCGGTGAGCCAGGAGCTCATCACCAGCTCGCCCTCGAGCTGTGCCGAGCCCCAGCCCGAGTAGCCCATGATAAAGCGCATGTCCGCCGGGGGCCGGGCTGCCAGCGCCCGCAGCTGCTCCGCCGAGGTCGAGAGCTCGATCCCCGGCCCCACCGTGATGACCCCCTCGTCCGCGGGATCCGTGCTGGGAGGGTGAAGCAGCCAGCCCGTGCCGGGCATGACGGGGCCACCGTACCAGACGACCGCGTCCGGGTTGCCCGTCCAAGCGACGTCCAGGCTGTTCATCACCTCGGCGATCCGAAGGGACGTCGGCCGATTCAGGATCAGGCCGAAAGACCCATGGTCGGTGTGCTCCACCATCAGCACCACCGCCCGCTCGAAGTTCGGGTCCCGGAGCTGAGGCATGGCCAGCAGTAGGCCGGGTGCGATGCCCCGTGTCGTCATGGGCTCACCCTACGTGCCTTAGGGGTCCCCACGCAACACGCCGCCGCTGGCGTCGCAGCTTGCCCCTCAGCTCTGCGCGGTGCCTTTTTCGGCGCGTTCGCTGCCCTTACGGAGGGCCCAGGCGAGCAGACGGGGCGTGAAGCGCTTCATGTAGTACCCGAGCCAGGCTTCCGGAAAGACCGGAGCGATCGCGCGATTGCGCTGGATCGCTCGCAGGATCTTCTCCGCGACCCGTTCCGGCGTGTGCTGACGCCGCTCGATAAAATCGACGATCTCCTGTCGCGCCAGGGCCTCAGCGGCCTTCCCGCGCATGCGTGCGGACTCGACGAGCGGGGTGTTGACGAAGCCGGGACAGACGGCGGTGACACCGATCCCATGCGACTCCAGCTCCGCACGCAGCGCCTCCGAGAGTCCGACCACGGCGAACTTGGTCGTCGAGTACGCACTGAGCGCACGGACCGCCAGCAGGCCCGCCATAGACGCGATGTTCACCACGTGACCGGCGCGACCCCGCGCGACCATATTCGGTACGAAGTAATGCAGACCATGGATCACGCCGAGCAGGTTGATGCCGATGATCCAATCCCAGTCCTCGAGCAGCGTCTCCTCGAAGCTCGCGCCCAGAGCCACGCCCGCGTTGTTCACCAATATGTCGATCGCTTCAAGGTCTTGATGCACCTCGTCCGCGAAGCTCGCCATCTCGTCGCGCCGAGATACATCCACTTGGCGTGCCACCGTCTGGCGACCGAGCGAGGCCGCAAGATCCTGTGTGATTTTCAGGCCCTTCTGATCGACATCGCAGAGCACGACGTCGGCTCCGCGTCGTGCCAGCGCCAGTGCGGTGGCTTTTCCGATGCCGCTCGCCGCGCCGGTGACCAGAGCCCATTTTCCCGCAAGGTTCCGAACGTCCACGCTCCGTCCTCCCGTCGGCTGCCCGCCCGAGTCTTGCATCTGGGCCGCGCCCAGGGAAGCTCTGGCACCGGATGACGCGGACGCCTGGCTCGGGCTAAGCTTATGCACCACCTGAGGAGAAGTCCCGTGCAGATCCCCTTCTATTACGACTATGCTTGTCCCTGGGCCTATCTCGGCAGCTGTCGCGTTGAGGCCTACTTCCGAGATCTCGGTGTAGAGATCGACTTCCGCCCCGTCATCCTGGCCAAGCTCAAAGAGCCGAGCGCCGGGAAGGGGCCGGAGCTCGGCGAGCGCAAGAAGCGTAACTACCGTGCAGACCTCGTGCATTGGGCCGAGATGGTGGGCGCGGAGCTCTCGCCCGACGCCACCAAGTTCATGAAGACGGATCCGCGTCTGCTGCTGCGGGCCGCGCTTGTGGCGCAGGACGAGGGCCGGTTCCGCGAGTTCCACTATCCCGCCTATCGCGCACGCTGGGCCGAGCCGCGTGACATCTCCCAGCCCGAGCTGGTGCGAAGCCTGCTCCAGGCTGCGGGTCTGGACGCCGATGCAGCGCTCGAACGCGCGCGCTCGGATGACGTAGGCCAGCGTCTCCAGCGGGACACGCAGGAAGCCATCGAACGTGGTGTTTTCGGCGTGCCGACGATGTTCGTCGGAGACGAGATGTTCTGGGGCAACGACCGCTTCGAGCTCGTGCGCTACTACCTGCAGAAAACCGCGGGCGCCGGGTGATCGAAAGCAGCCAGCCGTCGACATTGCGGGCGGCTTCTGTCATAGCCCTGGTCGTCTGCCTTGCCTGTGCCAGCCGCGGCGACCGCTTCAACGTCGATGCGGTGCCCAAGATCATTCTCGGCTACACGACGATGGTGGAGGTGAAGGAGCTCTTCGGGGAGCCGAACACGGTGCGCGTGTGGGGCTCTGGGGGGACGCAGTGGGGCTACGTCTACGAAGAGGAGACGCGGCGGGACACGCGCTCGCTTACCAAGATCGGGCGCTCGATCGCGTCCATCTTCGGGGTCCATACCTATTACCCGCCTGTGGACATCGCCTACTCCAACAAGACGCGCGACACGCTGGAGGTCATCTTCGACCACGAGGGGACGGTCATCGACTACACCTACGAGCGCAAGGAAGTCCCCACCCACAAGGTGTACTGACTCTCCTAGAGCAAGCGGCCCTCGCTCCCTTTCCAGTACTGCTCGCGGATCTTTCGTTTGAGCAGCTTGCCCGTCGGCAGACGGGGCAGGTCCTGGGCGAAGTCGATCGAGCGCGGACACTTGTAGTGGGCGATCGCGGAGCGGCAGTGCTCGATCAGCTCGCGCTCGAGCTCGGGGCCCGGCTGCACACCCGGAACCAGAGTGACGACCGCTTTCACCTCCTCACCCATCTCCTCGTTCGGAACTCCGATCACGGCCACGTCGTCTACCTTGGGATGGGTGAGAAGACAGTTCTCGGTTTCCTGAGGGTAGATGTTGACGCCGCCCGAGATGATCATGTTCGACTTGCGGTCGGTCAGGTAGAGGTAGCCCTCCTCGTCTAGATAACCGATATCGCCGAGCGTAAAGATGTTTCCACGGTAGGTGTCTGCGGTCTTCTTGTCGTCCTTGTAGTATCGAAATCGTCGAGTGCCCTCTTCGGGAGCTTCAAAGTAGATCGTGCCCTCCGCCTGCGGCGTCTCAACCTCCTTGCCCTCGTCGTCCAGGATGTGGATCTTGGCTCCGGTCCAGTGGCGTCCAACGGACCCCGGATGCTCGAGCCACTCATCCGAGCGGATCAGGGTTCCGCCCCCTTCGGTGCCGGCGTAATACTCTACGATGATGGGGCCCCACCACTCGATCATCTCTCGTTTGACGGGGATGGGGCAGGGCGCCGCCGCGTGGATCGCAATTTTCAGGCTCGAGACGTCGTACTGCTTCCGCACTTTCTCTGGCAGCTGAAGCATGCGGCGGAAATGGGTCGGGACCCACTGGGACGAGGTGATCTTCTGGTCCTGGATGATGCGCAGCGCCTCTTCGGCGTCGAAGTGTTGCATCACCACCGCCGTCGAGCCGAGGCGATGCTGGGCCGCCGAGAACGTGAGCGGCGCCGCGTGGTAGAGCGGTGCCGGACAGAGGTAGCGATCGTTCTCCCCGATGCCGAACATCAGCATGAAGGCGCTGCTGGCCCGCGCGACCGCCGGATCCCCCGCCGGCTTGTTGGGCAGGGGATGGCGCACCCCTTTGGGAAAGCCCGTCGTGCCCGAGGAGTAGAGCATGACGGAGCCCTCTAGCTGGTTCGCGAGTGGCTCGTCCTCGGGAATGTCGGCGAGCGCTTCCTCGATGGGCAGGAAGCCTTCGATCTCTCCCCCCAGAGAGAGCTTGGTCTTCAGCTTCGGCACCTGGCTGCCGACCGCGCTGGCGAGCTTCTCGAACATGGCCCCGGCGACGAAGGCCTTGGCGTCGCAGTTGTCGACGACGTAGCACACCTCGGCTTCGGACAGGTGCCAGTTGACGGGGGTGAGATACAGTCCCGTGCGGAAGCACGCCCAGTAGAAATCGAAGAGCCCCGCCTCGTTCCCCAGCAGGACGGCCAGGCTGTCGCCCGGCTCAAGACCCCACCTGCGCAGGCCATGCGCGATCTGCCGCGAGCGCCGCTCGAGCTCCCCGTACGTCTCGACGGTTTCCCCGTTTCCGTAGATCACGGCGATGCGATCCGGATCCTTCTCTGCGATGGTGGCGACGGTGGACACGGCTCTCCTTCCTCTCGTGACTGGATCTTCGACGACCCGCATTCTACATGAGCGGCCCCGGGGTGTAGAATCGGGCTGCCTGTTGGGGCGTGGAGGGTCGGCGCATGACGGCACCTGGGTTCCGCTTCGTGGCCCAGCTCGTTCTGGACCAGGACTTCGAGGACCTGCGAGAGCGCGCGCAGGCCGCTGAGCGCGCGGGCTTCGGAGCGGTACTGGTGCCGGACCACTTCTATACGGGCGAGCAGCGGATCAGCGGCAAGGGGATCGGCGAGTCCTGGACCACGGTGGCGGCGCTCGCCGCGCACACGCAACGCATCCGGGTGGGGGGAGCCGTGATGTGTAACCTCTT